>CAITXU010000067.1 GCA_903896505.1 uncultured Verrucomicrobiota bacterium
GGACGCGCTCCTGCAAGTCCCTATATCGATTTCGACCACCGTCGCCAGTGCACTACCTCACCCGTCCGCAGAACTTTGACCGCTTGTCCCCGGACGAACCCGCGTCTTCTGTCTTCAGTATCTGCGAAAATCTGCGTCGATCTGCGGACAATTCCCCCACCCCACGGACCATGAACCCCACGTAAAGGTAGAACTCAAACCCGTCGCTTCCCGTCACCGCACCTTCAACACCACCAATTGACGCGGATCGCGGGCAGCCAGATATCCGTCCGCCAGGGCAAATGGGCTCCGCGTGCCGGTGCCCAGAACCTGAGTCCGGGCCAGTTCGTGGGCAGCTTTGGGCGATGCTTCCAATACGACCAGTTCGCCGCTTTCCAGAAGTGTCACCAATAATTTGCCGGTGCTCACGACGGTCCCCGCCCCAAATCCGTCCACGCTCCAAACCACCCTACCCGTGGCCCATTCGACGCAACGAAATGCAGGCTTCGATTCCGTCCGGCCGTGGAAGCCGTACAAATAACCATCGACAAGAACCGGAGTGGCATAGTGGGCGGATAGGGCGGAATCGCCCGACCAGACGTCGCTCACTTGATTTCCCGTTCGATTGAGAAGGAGAGCCCCGGTTCCATAACTGGCGGTCAGGAAGATTTGAGTCCCGCTCACCAGAGGGCTGGCGGCATTGACCGAAGCGTGCTGCCGGGACCTCCAGGGACGGGTCAGGACCAGCGAACCGGTCCCCGGTTGGACTGCCACCAGACCCGCCCGGGTGAAAAACAAGGCAAGGGCGTCGGAACCGGTGCCAGACATCACCGGCGAGGCATAGCCGGCCTCGTCATCGGTCAATTTCCAGGCGACCTCGCCCGTCGCAACCTTAAAGGCACCCACTCCTGCACCCGGACCACCGATGTTCACCATGACCAGGTCGCCCGCAACGAGTGGGGAGCTGGCCAGCCCGAAAAAGCCTTTGTCGGACTTGAACCGGGCCAGGGTGTCGACATGCCAGTTCTCTTTGCCGTCTGAGAGTCGCAGGGAGGTCAAGCGACCTTCGGCACCAAAGGTGAAGACCTGACCATTGCTGACCGCAGGAGAGGCCCGGGGACCGTCGTCAAAGCCAAAGTCGTCTTGGTAACCGGTCGGGTAGGCATGCCGCCATTGGTGCTTTCCAGACACCAAATCCCACGACTCGACGATCTCTTTGTCCCCTTCCCGAAGGTGTAGAATCAGGTATCCATCCGCCAAGATCGGACCACTGAAGCCGTGACCTACTTTCAGTCCCCAGGACTTCTTGGGACCCGCAACGATGGTTTGGACGTCGATTTCGTTGGTGGTGGACCCATTCCGCTGTGGCCCAAGAAACTGGGGCCAGTCTTCTGCCGAGAGCCATCCACAGAAAACGGTGGAGGACAGCAGGGTCAATAAAATCCGTGGGTACAGTCGCACATAGAAGGATGTACTCGGTTCCGACCAAAATGGCAAAACGGACCTATTCTTTCGGTGCCTCGATGGCAAAGGACACCTTGGAAATCTTGTGTGCCTTCACGGTATCCAAAATGTTCATCACCACTCCGTGGGTCACATTTTGGTCAGCCTTGATGTACACCGGGAGATTGGTATTGGCGGCATATCGCTTGTCGAGTTCACGTTCCATTTCTGGAAGTGAATAAAGCTTTTTATCTACCCGATAGGTGACGTCCCGAAGAATCTCGATTTCAAAAACGTCGGGTTTGGTCGTCGATTTGGGTGGAACCGCCGTGGGCAGGTCCATTTTCAGCACTTGAAGCTTCTGCATGCTGAGACTGACCATGATGAAGGAGGCCAGCAGGAAAAACATCACGTCGATCAACGGGATGATTTCAATACGGGCCTTCTTGTAAGTACCTGAGCCGCCGCCGGATCCGTGCATGGTTTATTGGGGTTTGGGGCTCACCGCAAAAGAGACTCGCTGGACCCCCGCGCGGCGGACGCGGTCCAGCACCTGATTCACCCGCCCATGGAGGGTCGCCTGGTCGGCGGTCACAAAAACGGGGGCGTTGGTGTTTTTCTTGAGAGCGTCGGCCAGTTGGGTATCCAACTGTTCGAAGGAGACCCCCAATTTGCCCACACTCACCTGCCCCGCCTTGTCGATGCCGATGTTGAAAATATCGGGGCGAAAATCCTGCTTTGACGTCACGGCGATGGCCAGGTCCATCTTTTTGGTCGCCGCCTTTTGCATGGACAGACTGACCATCATGAACGAGGCCAGCAGAAAGAACATCACATCGATCAGCGGGATGATCTCGATCCGCGCCTTGCGACGGGGAACTGGTGAGGAGGAGAGATGCATAGGACGTCCGGGAGAACTCCGCGAACGCTGCCGGTCAGGACGCCACGGCCGCCGCTTCCCGACGGAAGGTCAGCGTATCAAATCCGTCCTGCTTCGCCCGGGCCACCATGACTTCGACGTTGGTCGCCGCCGTCTCCAAATCAAAGGTCAGCTTGGCCAGTCGCTCATTAAAATAGTTGAAGGGCAAAAGACAGAAGATGGCAATTCCCAGGCCGCTGGCGGTGGCGATCAGCGCCTCGCCGATACCGCCGGAGACGGCTCCCACCGAAAGTTCATTTCCGCCGACGGTGTGGAAGGTGCTCATGATGCCGGTCACCGTTCCCAACAGTCCCAGAAGGGGTGCGATGGTGATGCAGGTGTCGATGACCATCAGGAATCGTCCGCCTCGCTTGATCTCAGCACCCGCCGCCACCTTCAAGGCACCGGACAACGAGCCATGTACATGGCTCAGGCCACGATAAATCATTCGGACGACCGGGTCCTCGGACCCCTTGGAGACATCCAGCGCCCCGCGAAAGTCGCCGCCCTCCATGGAGGCAAGCACCTTCTCCAAGACCTCAGCATCCCGCTTGCCCGACTCCCGAACCCACCAGAACAATCGCTCCGTCACCACTGCCAATGCCACGACGGCAACCAACAAGATCGGCCACATGATGGGACCGCCTGCTTTAAAGAAATCGACAATGGCGTTGGCAAAAATCATGGGAGAGGAAGGGTTGGAGAAATGGGGCTCTAGGGGAACAATTGGGTTTTAACGGATGACAAATTCAATGGGGACAATGTACTCGCGACGTTCACCGGGTGGCCAGTGCCACAACCGCCGAACGCCAGCCATGGCTACGCGATCCAGTGAAAAGAACCCTGACGAGTCTTTGACTTCCACTTTTTCGGGGGTTCCATCGGGAGCTACAATCACGTACAGCCGTACCTCGCCCGTCTCGCGCCGCAGCATGGCGTCACGGGGATAATCCACCTTGGGATAAAAGCCGCCGTCCTTTTTCGCGTCGCCCGTAAACAGCGTGGGACCTGACGGGCGGGATGGAAGCGACTTCGGAGCGACCCGGGGCGGCGGCGGGACGTACTTGAAATCCTTCGCCAGCACAGTCGGACCATTCACAGTCACCGCAAAGGCCACGTCGGCGCTGTTGGCAACCACCACCGTTGCCACTGCTGGCGTCGGTTCCGATTGTTCGGTGGTTTCCTCAACCTGGTCCTGTGGCTGTTCAACCTGCGGTGTCGTATCCGGAACAAATTCGGGAATGACCACCGGCGTCGAATCAACGATTTCAGGGTGAAACAGCAGTTCCGCCGGCTTCTTTGTCAGCAAAATGCCCACCGTTAGAACGGATGCGCAGACGGCGTTCATCCAGGTGACCTTGCGAAGGGGATCGCGATGAGTCTGCGGCAGGGACTCCCGATTCAGGTCGTCGGCAACTCGAAGCCTCGGCGACGTTAAGGGTTGGACCGCAGTGGCGCTCATGGGTAGGCGAATGCTGGTTGGGTTTCTTCCCGCAACGTTTGGGTGACCGTTGCGTAGCGAACTGACGGAGAATTTATGGCGATACCCCTGAGCCGCAAGACGGAAGTTCGTCTTGGTCGAAAATTAACACACCTGGCTTCCCTAGGAATTCTGTCCGGGCACCCACTCGTCACAGGTAATCGGATGGGGTAAAAGCCCAAATCAGCTCAATCAACAGGAGTGTCCAATACTTCATATCGACATATCCGGATGCGTTGATTTCATCCTTGTCCAACCTCGATCTCTAGCCCAAAGTCGCCTTGTGATTCGACACATTCACGACATCCATGCGGAGTGCCGGGCCGCCCGAAAGCCGGCTGTTTCCGTCGAATTCTTCCCACCCAAGACCGACGAAGGCGACCGCAAGCTATTGCAGGAGACGCTTCCTGCCCTGCTCGCTGGTCAACCTCACTATTGCTCGGTAACCTACGGTGCCGGCGGCAGCACCCGTGACAAGACTCTCGGCTTGGTCGAGCGAATTCAGAATGAGTTTGATCTGACCGCGCTGATGCACCTGACCTGTGTCCACGCAACCCGGGCCGAACTCGTGTCGGTAATTGAAAGTGCCCGATCTCGTGGCATCCGTAATATTCTGGCCCTTCGGGGCGATCCCCCGGCAGGGACCACCGAGTGGGTGAAAACCGAAGGCGGCCTCGAATTCTCCCACCAATTGGTCGCCCTGATTCGAGAACTGGGAGGCTTCACCATCGGAACAGCAGGATTTCCGGAAGGTCACATTGCCCAGACCGCGGGTAAACTGGTGGACTGGGGATATCTCGCGGAAAAGGTCAAGTCGGGGGCTCACTTCGTTGTCACCCAACTCTTTTTTGATAACGACGACTATTTCCAATTCCGGGACTACCTGTCTTCGAAGCTGGGACTTGATGTTCCCATCGTCCCCGGACTTCTACCGGTGGTTTCCGCCAGCCAGACCCGAAAATTCACCCAACTATGCGGAGCGAAACTGCCCGAGGCGTTTTTGGCCAAGCTCGATGCGTTGGGCGGCGACGATGCCGCCGTGATCGATTTCGGGATTGATTATTGCGCCCGCCAAGCAGCGGAACTGGTGGCTGGTGGTGCCCCAGGCGTTCACTTCTACACCCTCAACAAAGCCCATTCCACCGTTGCAGTCCTCAAGCAATTAGGTTGGAGTTGACTAAAATTCAATGGCGCTTCACTGCTGGGGGCATGAAGCATGGGAGGTGGCGTTGGCCCTCGATGGATCGCCCAGGGATGGCGTCGAAGCGATTCTATCGGCGCTTCGACGCCTTCCTTTTTGTTTTCCTTGGGCTGGCAGTCTCCAGTTTGGGCGACAGCCTGCCGGTCGTGATGGCGACCTATAACGTCGAGAATTTTCACATACGCCCCTACGGCAGTCGTCCGGTCAAGTCGGTCGACTCGCGGTCACGAGTCGCTGAAATCCTCATCGCCATCCATCCGGATGTGGTGTCCCTCCAGGAGATGGGTGAAGAGGCAGCCCTGGATTCTTTGCGGTCGGCACTCAAGGAGGGCGGACTCAACCTGCCCTACCGCGAACATTTGGGCGGGTCGGACACCAATATTTTCGTCGCCCTCCTCAGCCGGTTTCCCATCGTTTCCCGGCATCCCCACACCAATGACAGCTTTGTTCTGGATGGACGGCGCTTCCACTCCAGCCGGTCAACCATCGAAGTGGAACTGGAAGTAGCCCCAGACCAGCGATTGACGGTGCTGACCACCCACTTGAAGTCAAAACGGCCCGTCCCCATCGCGGACGAATCAGAACTTCGTGAACAGGAGGCCCGGTTGCTGAGGCACCATGTGGACGATCTCCTGCGAGACAATCCGAATACTCCACTAGTCGTGTGTGGCGACTTCAATGACACTCCCGACAGCAAACCGATACGACTGCTGGTCGGCATGGGACGTCATGCACTCACGGATACCAGGCCCGGTGAACTCGTGTCACAAGAACTGGAAAATGGGGATGATTCCAAACATTCCCGGCGGGTGACCTGGACGCATTTCTACAGCCAGGATGACACCTACAGCCGGATTGATTACATGCTCATCAGCCGCGCGCTCAAGCAGGCCTGGCTACCCCAAAAGAGCTTTGTTTTTGCCCACCCGGCTTGGGGAGAAGCGTCGGATCACCGTCCCGTGGTGTGCGCTTTTGAGTTGATGACGCAGTAGGTATTACCAGAGGGTGGTCTGACCACCGTCTGCGGGCAGCAGCTCCGCCAGCATGCTCTTGAAACCCCATCGGCGATAGCTCTCACGCAAGGCCTCCGTCTTGGAACGTCCAGGTTGTAAACCGTCCAGGTCGAGTCCTCCCTCGAGGTGGGTCCACAACCGAATCATGGCCTGATTCCGGCGGACAGCTGCTTCAGCCTGCTGGAGGTTGTTCCGCTGATTCTCCGATTTGATCTCCGCCAATCGTGAATAGATGCCATCCACACTGCCAAAACGCTTCAGTAGTTCAGCGGCGGTCTTGGGCCCGATCCCCGGTGCACCGGGGATGTTGTCTGCGGCGTCCCCGACCAAGCTCAGCCAATCGACCACCTGATGAGGCAGCACACCCGTCTTTGCCTCGACCTCGGGTGGCCCCCAGAGGCGCTCCAGCTTGTCTCCAGGATTGAACAGAAAAATGCCGGGCTGAACCAATTGCATGAAGTCCTTGTCCGCACTGGCCAGGACCGTTTCCCATCCCCTCTTGGTGGCACGAACCGCATAAGTGGCCAGCCAGTCATCGGCCTCAGTCCCTTCCACCGACCAGCTCGCATACCCCTTGTCCACCAACCATTGTTGAATCTGTGGGAATTGGACCTCAAGAGGCTCCGGGGTCGCCGGTCGATTCGCCTTGTAGCCGGGCAATTGAGCCACTCGTTCCGCCGCCAAGCCGGCATCCCAGGCGACCATCACGTGCGTTGGCTTGAGGATGGCGCGCATCTTCTCAAGCATCTTGATGAAGCCGTAGATGGCATTGGTGGGAGCCCCATCGGGCGATTGGAGGCTCCGAATCGCAAAAAAGGCACGGTAAGCGTAGGCATGCCCGTCCACCAACAACAGACGGGGACCTGCGGGATCAGGAATCGCGGACATCCGGTCAACGCTCATGTCCCAAGGCCCGGGAGCCAATCAAAAAGATTCAGATTGGTGGCCAAGCGATGTAGCGCAGGTTTTCAAACCTTCCAAACAACAGCTTTTGACCTCAACGGTTGTTTCGTCTGCAACCTAATGAATCACAGCCACATCGGTAGGGCGAGGCTCCTGTCGAGCCGCGGCGGTCCGTACCACGTCCGCCCCGCAAGTCATACCCGGCCTGACCCCGGATCGCCACGGGTGGGATTCTGCCGTTTCGCGGGTTTTCAAACCTGCCGGGCGGTCGGCCAGTCGGGCAGCCTCCGGACGGGCACAGCGCAGACGACAGGAATGTCGGCGAAACGGCGGACAAGAATGTCTGCGCTACGACTCGGTGGTCGGTTCAGGAAGAGGCATCTGGCATGCCATTCGTCCAGACCGCAAACCCCTTAACACTTTGAACAGTAATTCCCCACTGGCGTCCGAAAAAAAGCATTGCATAATCTCTCCACATGAAATTCTGGCTGTTGGTCTGCCTTTTTGCGGCCATCGCGGGGGGTCAGGCCTCCCCGACTCTTTCGGTTGCCGCCACCACAGTCACCAACACGGCCCGGGTTGAAATCCCCTTGGCTACGCCAGGAGTGTTGGATGGGTCCAGTCGGGATTACTTCCTCATCTCGGCCAAATACACCAACGCGCTCACCCTGGCCCCGAGTGCCGATGACGGACGGATTGCCCAAACGGTCGGGCGGGTATTCGAGCGGAACCATTACACCCGCCACAAGTTTGATGCCGAGGTCGGGAAGAAGATGTTTGACCGGTACATCGACGCCCTCGATCCGCAGCGACTTTATTTTCTCAAGACGGACTTGGAGGAGTTTGACCCGGTGCGCGAGCATCTGGACGAATTGATCATGGTGAAGCGGGACGTCCAGCCGGCTTACGATATCTTCAATCGATTCCTCGTTCGCTATGATCAGGCCTACTCCACGGTGATCGAGACACTCAAGGCAGGGAATTTCGACTTTTCCGCTGATGACAAAATTCTGGTCAACCGGAAAGACGTTCCCCGGCCTGCCAATCTGGATGAGGCACGAAAGCTTTGGGTTGACCGACTCCGGTTCGAATATCTCAGCGAGAAGCTGGACGATGGCGAAGTCAAGGGGATGCTGACGGGACTCAAAACCAATTTGCTGTCCGGGGCATTCACCAATGTCCTGGAAGCGCTCACGAACAAGTTTGGCCTGGAACATGGAACGCAGCTGGCTCAGGCCGCGCTTTCAAGGTTCAACGAAGGACTGGCCAAGGCTCCCTCGCCCGTTCGAACCAACGAGGTTGTTGATACCGTTCTTCACCCGCTCAAGGCCGAAATTGAGGCCGCCCGGCCCGAAGCCATTGTCAAAAAATTGGTCCGCCGCTATCAGCGAACCCTCCGAAATTTGAAGCAGTTCGAGTCGGACGAAGTCCTTCAATTTTGGTTGGACTCCCTGGGACATGCCTTTGACCCGCACACCGACTACATGGGCAAGCGCGAGCTCGACCAGTTCGCCTTACAAATGAATCTGCGGTTGTTCGGTATCGGAGCCACACTCGCCTCGGAAGATGGCTACACCGTCATCAAAGAAATCCGGGCGGGAACCCCCGCCGACCGCTCCAAACTGCTCAAGGTCAACGACAAGATCATCGCCGTAGCGCAGGGGGAGAAGGAAGCGGTCGACGTGGTCGACGAAAAACTCAGCAAAGTCGTGGACCAAATCCGTGGCAAGAAGGGTACAGAAGTCCGTCTGACCATCATTCCCGCAGGAGCAGACGCCTCCGCCAAGAAGGTCGTTTCCCTGATTCGGGACGAGATCAAACTGGAAGATGCGCAGGCGAAGGCCAAACTGGTGGAGTTGACCTCCGAGGGAGGAAAAACCAACCGAATCGGGGTGATCGACCTGCCAAGCTTCTATGCCAATTTCAGTGTGGGTGACAATAAAGGTTCTGGCTCCACCACGACTGGCGACGTCAATAAATTGCTCAAGAAGCTGACTGCGGAAGGTATCGACGGCATTATCCTGGACCTCCGCCGAAACGGTGGTGGTTCCTTGGACGAGGCCATCAATCTCACCGGCCTTTTCATCAAATCGGGACCGGTCGTTCAGGTCAGAAATCCCGACGGCTCCGTTCAGATTGACGATGATCCCGATGAATCGGTGGCGTATGACGGTCCACTGGTGGTTTTGACCAGCCGGTTTTCGGCAAGCGCCAGCGAAATTTTGGCTGCCGCTCTTCAGGACTATGGGAGGGCCCTGGTGGTTGGCGATAACTCCACACACGGGAAGGGAACGGTCCAGACGGTTCAGGAACTCGGTAATTATCTTCGGGGAGTCGACAATGCCGGTGCCGTCAAGGTTACCATTCGAAAGTTTTACCGGGCCAACGGTGGGAGCACCCAGCTCAAGGGGGTCACCCCCGATATGGTCCTGCCCAGCTTGAACAACTATGCCGAGGTTGGGGAATCTTCCCTCGATAATGCTCTCGCCTACGATACCATTCCAAAAGCCGCCTATGACAAGTTGAACCGGGTTCAGCCCTATCTTGGTGAGCTCCAGAAACGGTCCTCAGAGCGGCTGAGCAAGGACAAAGACTTCGCCTATCTGGCCGAAGATATTGAACGCTACCGCAAGGCACTGGCCGATAAGACCGTCTCTTTGAGTGAATCCCGGCGCCGCGCTGAACGGGATGAACTCAAGGCTCAGTCACGGGCACGGAAAAAGGAACTCATCGCACGGCACGAACCGATGCCCACCACCTACGAAATCACTTTGAAGCAGGCGGCGGAAAAGGGGCTCCCTGCCCCGATGACCAACAAGTTTCCCGCCAGCGTCACAGCGGACGCTGCCGATTCGCCGGACCCCGTCCAGGCCCACCTAGATCCGGATGCTGAAGAATTGGACGAACCCGTGACCGCCATGGATATCCACCTGAAGGAAGCCGAACGGATTCTTTTGGATTTCATCCGCCTGTCCACCGGCAAGAATGGCGTCGCCGCCACTCGCTAGAGCGGCGTCAACTCCAACTAACACCACTTCGTCGCCCAAAGCATGGACGCCTTGCTTGACTCGCTCATCGAGTTGATTCGCAGAACTTCGGCTGAAATCCCTGAAGATGTTCATCGGGCTCTCCTGGCATCGTTGGAGCAGGAGAAACAGGGCACAATCGCGGAAAGCGCCCTGAAGATCATCGACCGCAACATCGCCCTGGCGAAGCAGAAGTCGCAGCCAATTTGTCAGGATACCGGCAGCATCATCTTTTACGTGGATGCTCCCATCGGTTTCGACCAACTGGCGTTCGAAGAGACCTGCCGGGCGGCGGTCACCGCCGCCACCCGAAAGGGTTACTTGCGGCAGAACTCCGTCGATTCCCTCACCGGTGTCAACGATGGCACCAATGTCGGTCCGGGTTCGCCCACCATCCACGTTCATCAACACGCCTCGCCCTCCGTTTCAGTCCGGCTCATTCTTAAGGGAGGCGGGTGCGAAAATGTCGGTGCCCAATATTCGCTCCCCAACGAGAAACTGCACGCCAACCGGGACCTGGACGGTTGTCGACGGGTGATTTTGGATGCCGTTCTTCAAGCTCAAGGCAAGGGCTGCGGTCCGGGGATTTTGGGTGTCTGCATCGGCGGTGACAGGGCCACGGGCTACGAGTACAGCAAGCAGCAATTCCTCCGCCTCCTGGATGACCGGAATCCGGACCCCCGATTGGACGCTCTGGAGCAGGATGTCCTGAAGACTTCAAATGCCTTGGGGATTGGTCCCATGGGGTTTGGCGGCAAGACCACCCTGTTGGGGGTGAAAATCTGCGCTGTCAACCGCCTTCCAGCCTCCTTTTTTGTGAGTATCAGCTACATGTGTTGGGCTTATCGACGTCAGGGTGTCGAACTGGACTCGGGATTTTCCATTTCACGATGGCTCTACTGATGGATTCGATCCCCGGTTTTTGACCTACCCTTGCTTTTCGACCTATGACGCGCTTACAAACACCGCTGACCGAGGAGGCCGTTCGAAGCCTCCACGTGGGGGACGAAGTTTACCTCTCTGGAATCGTCTTCACTGGCCGTGATGCGGTTCATAAATACCTTCATGAAGGTGGGCAACTACCCGAGGGAGTGAGTTTCCGTGACGGGGTTATTTATCATTGCGGACCGGTGGTGATGAAGGGCGCCAACGGCGAATGGAAAGTCACAGCCGCCGGACCGACCACTTCCATCCGCGAGGAGCCGTATCAGGCCCAAATCATTCGCGATTTTGGCGTCCGGGCGGTCATTGGCAAAGGGGGTATGGGCGATCAAACCCTGGCAGCCTGCCGCGACTATGGCTGCGTGTACCTCCACGCCATCGGCGGAGCCGCTCAGGTTCTGGCGGAATGCGTGCGAAAGGTCCGCGGAGTCTCTTTCTACGAAAAGTTTGGTTCACCCGAGGCAATTTGGGAATTGGAAGTGGTGGATTTTCCGGCGGTGGTGACCATTGATGCCCATGGAAATTCCCGTCATCGGGAGGTTCTGGCCGCCAGTCAGGCAGCTCTTGCCGGTCTTCTTTAGATGGTCCCGCTCTTTGCCGATCCCTTACGCCGGGATTGCGCACGGTCGTTGATCCGGTAAGGTCATCATACCGAGATGCCCGTTGCTCCACATTCAACCAATCGTCGTGCCCCTAGTTTTGCGGCTACCCTTCCATCAGGGGTCCGCCTCGTTCGCCTTGAAAACGGACTTCAACTGATTCTCCGACCGGACCACAGTGCGCCGGTGGTCAGTGCCCAGGCCTGGTGCGCCGCGGGCAGTATTAATGAAGACCGCTGGCTGGGAGCCGGCCTCTCCCACGTCCTGGAACACATGTTGTTCAAGGGGACTTCCACCCGGCCCGGGGGAAGAATTGATCAAGAGGTCCAGGCTGCGGGCGGGTACATGAACGCCTACACTTCATTCGACCGAACAGTCTACTGGATTGACGTCCCCAGCGACGGTGCCCACGTCGCCATCGACATCCTCTGCGATATTTTTCAACACGCCACACTTCCCGCCGACGAATTGACCAAGGAACTGGATGTCATTCGACGCGAGATGGAGATGGGGAATGATGACCCAGGACGCCATTCCAGCCGCCGCCTTTTCGAGGTCGCCTACACGCAGAGCCCCTACCGTTACCCGATCATCGGGTTGCCAGACATTTTTAACCGGCTGACCCGGGACGAGATCGCCGCCTACTATCACGAAAAGTACGCCCCCAATAACTGCTTTCTGGTCATCGTTGGCGACTTTGATCCGGCAACCGTGATTGAACAGGTGACCGCCGCCTACCGGGGAACCGGAGCGCGGCCGGTGCCATTCCCAGTCATTCCTGCCGAGCCACCGCAGGTCGGTGCCCGTGAAATTGTCGAGGAAGCTCCCATCGCACTCGGCCATGTCCACATGGCCTGGCACACCCCCGACATTCGCCACGCCGACACCCCGGCCCTCGACGTCCTCTCGACCCTTCTCGGCTCTGGTCGTAGCTCCCGCCTCTACCAATCGGTCCGGGAAAAGGCCAATCTCGCCCATTCCGTCAATGCTTGGATTTACACCCCGGGGATGGCGGGCCTGTTCGGCATCAGTGCAGTCTGCGAACGGGACCGATTCGCCGCCGCCCGTGACGCGATTCTGGCAGAATTGGACCGGATGAAGACCGAATTGGTCTCACCGGCGGAACTGGCCAAGGCCGTCAAGCAATTCACTGCAGCCACACTTTCGACCCGCAAAACCATGGAAGGCCAGGCGCAGGACCTCGGCTCCAACTGGATGGTAGCCCGTGATCTCAACTTCAGCGAACGCTACCTGGCCTCCGTGCGGCAGTTGACACCGGAAACCCTCAGGCAGGTTGCCAACAAATACCTGATTGAAGCCGGCAGGACCGTCTTCGCCCTTCTCCCTCAGGGCGCAGCCGCAGCGGCTTCGGTCGGTATCGAAAAGCATCAAGACCTGCCGATACAAAAACTCACCTTGAGCAATGGCCTGACCGTTTTGGTCAAGGAGGACCATCGCCTGCCTTTTGTCGAATTCCGCGCGGCCTTTCACGGCGGGCTATTGGCTGAAACAGCCGCAAATTCGGGAATTACCGCTCTCCTTTCGCGGACCCTGATCAAGGGAACCACCACCCGCAACGCCCGGGAGATTGCGTCCGAAATCGAAAGCATCGGCGGCAGCCTGGATGCCTACGGTGGCAACCACAGCTTTGGTGTGACCGCCGAGGTCATGCGCGAAGACTTCGAAAGTGGGCTGCACTTGTTTGCGGATGTCATTTTGCGCCCTGCTTTCCCCGCAGAACCACTTGAACGGGAACGCGAGGCGCAGTTGGCCGCTCTAAGGGGTCAGCGGGACCAACTCCTGCAATGCGCCTTCAAGAGTCTCCGGCGTCAGCTATTCGGTGACCAAGGCTATGGCCTCGACAGCCAAGGCACCGAAAAAACTGTCAAGGCCCTGACACGGCAAGACTTGAGCGACTTCCATCAGCGCTGGATGGTCCCCAACAACGGGATCGTCGCCGTTTTTGGTAACATTCACACCGAGGCGGTCCGAGGTGCTCTCGAGGCCGCTCTGGGTGGTTGGAAGGCGGGAGCTCCACTTGAGACCAGTTCCGTCAGCGAAACCGTCATTCGCGAGCCCCGGCACATCGAAGAACGCGACAAGGAACAGGCCGTCCTGGCCCTTGGTTTTCCGGGAACCACCTTTGACAATCCCGACCGTTGTGCATTGGAACTGATCCAGGAGGCCTGCTCGGACATGGGCAGCCGCCTGTTTATGCGGGTCCGGGACGAATTGGGTCTCGCCTATTATGTCGGCGCATCGAACTTTCTGGGCCGGACACCGGGCATGTTCGCCTTCTACTGCGGCACTTCGCCCGGAGAGTTGGAACGGGTCGAAGCCGAGTTGCGCACCCAGGCAGAAAACCTGCGCCGGGACGGACTGACGGAGGAAGAACTACGCCGGGCCAAGGCCAAGATTCTGGGTCAGAAAAAGATCGCCCGTCAGGACCTCGGAGGTTTCGCCATGACCGTAGCCCTCGACGAGTTGTACGGCCTGGGCTACCTCTATTTTGAAGGGGACGACGCCCGCTATGAAGCCGTGACGGTCGAAAAAGTGCGTGAAGTCGCGGACAAATATCTTCGACCGGAGAACTCAGTGCTCAGCGCGATCCGCGGGAAGTAGATGCCGCCCGTCGGCCCGGCTTGACGAGAAACCAGCGCCGGGCCAGGGCCATTTCCGCGAGGCGGAGAAAGATGCGACAGGCGGCCAGCCCGAGGACAGCGAACGTGAGCGGCACGAGCCATTCATCTGAGAAGGCAACGATGCCCAGTGGAAAACCGGTTTGGCCAGGCCGCACTTTTACTTCCGCCCAACCGAGAGAAAAATAACCATAGGTGACCAACCCGACGGTTAGGGTCACCAAAAGAAGACCCGCAATGTAGGGGATGCGAGTGCACGCAATAAACAATCCCACAGATGCGGCGAAAGCGACCAACAGAGCCACCAGCCCGAAGGAGAGGAGGTGAAAAGCCTGGATTTCGCCCAGAACCGGGTGGCCGAATAACAAATAGGCCCAAACCAAAAAAATGGGCACAATCTGAAAGAGTAAAGCTGCAAATCGGCCCAGGACCAGTTGACGCAAGGAAAGTCGGGTCACGAGGAGCAACTCGAAGCCTCCCTCGGACCGCTCCCGGTGAAAACTGGCCAACGAAGTCAGGGTCACGACCAGGACGATCATCGGACTCAGAGCCCACAAATTGAGGTCGTCATCATATCGTCGATAGTCAAACCAACCATTCACGAAGGGAATCAAGGCCAACCAGACCACCAGCCAGAGCGCCCATGTCGACCGCTGTTCCCATCGGGCGGTTTCGAGCCACCAGACGGGATTGGAGTCCAGGATTCGTCCTTTTCGCCTCTTCTGCCAGGTCATTACAAACCGGTCCCGGGTCAGGGATTTGACTGCGGCTTCGACCTGGGGCGGAAGGGGTGGTGACCGCCAGACCCGGCGAACATGTCGGGCCGCGGTCACTACCATGACGACCACCAACAGGAATGAAACCACAACCGCGCCGACCATAATCACCAACTTTGGGTTGGTGGTATTTCCCCCCGCCCCCTCCACCCAAATGGTGGGATAGCTGTTGTTAAACAGCGACAGCCGATCCAGCCAGTGGGACCACATGCCGTACCAGTTTTCAAAAAATGTTTGGTCGCGAAGCGCGGCGGCAGGTGTTGTCAGGTAAATCCGGAGCATCTGCGCCGTGACATAAATGGCCAGAAACGAACAGGCACTGCCCACCGAGATCAGCACCGCCATGGCTCTCGCCTGCAGCCAGCCTTTTGATAAAGCCGAGGCCAACAAACCCGCAGTCAATGCCAGCGCCAGTACGGCGGCTTGCGTCAGAAACATGCGGAGCAGGTCCCGCCAACCCACACCTCCGAGAAGCAACGGCACCACCAAAATCGGAAAGGCTGCGGTCAAAAAGGTGGCTGCCCTCCAGGCATGGACAAAGGCCTTGCCCAGGACAATGTCCATCGGCTTCAGCGGGGTCAGGAACAGGAGGTTGAAAGTGCCCGCCCGTTTCTCCTGACTCAGGCAGTCGGCGCTCAGGACCGGTCCTATCAACCAAAGGCCTGCGACCAGAAAGACATTCAGCACCCCAAAAATGCGGGCACCATCCTGCGCCATGGCACCCTTGGAAGTGACCAGTTGCCAGTAGAGGACCGCCAGCGCCAAGGATGCTCCCCAGAGGCGAAGACCCAGGTTCGAACGCAAACGCGCCTGTTCGCGAAGCTCGCGTTGGATGACCGGCCACATAGGTACAGAACTCGACGCTCTTCAAGTGATGGCAAAGGAACCGAGACTAGTCCCGTACCGCCGCAGCCACCAACTCCAGAACCCGCCTTAACCCATCATCGCCTCCGAGGCTCCCCTCGTTGAACGGTGTCCGGGGAATCGGTTTCCAATCCTTTCGCGACTCATCTTTTCCCCATGAAGGCTGGGGCAGACCGGTCAATTCCGGCGCGTATTGCCCATCATTTCCACCCATCTTGTAGATGACCATATCGAGGGATGGCACCACAAAGAGGCCAAATCCTCCCGCACCTGACTTGTAGTACGCATCCCGTGGTGCCCCCACCACATGACCATCGGAATTGTTTTCAAACATCAGGCTGAACGGCGTATGGGGATTCCACTTCGATGGCTTGCCGCATTCGGCAACGTACTCCGCCGGGACCAGCTGGTGTTGTCCCCAACGGCCCTGGTGCAGGAGGCAATAGCCAAAGCGGAGCGCATCCGTTGAATGAACGGCAATGCTCCCCGCCCCGTTGGCATGGGGCAGAGTGAGATTGCCTCGATGCAGGCAATAATCCCATGCCCCCCAGCCCATTGGCTTCGCCAGCCGCTCCTGGATATAGTCCTTCAACTCCATCCCCGTCACCCGCCTGAGGACCATCGAGGCAATGTGAGGTGCCGGTGATGAATAGGAATAGCCGGCACCCGCATTGGTCCACAGGACCGTCCGGAGCGAGGACTGGTCCAGGTCCTTGAGGTCCTGGCCCGGAACCGGGGTCAACGGAACCACCACTCCATGGACGACACCCGGGCTTGATCCCTCACCGTGATATCCGGCCGACATGCACAACAACTGACCCAAGGTGATTTCCGCCTTGCGAGGATCATCGAGCGGGAATGCCTCGGGAAGATACGCCTCGGTGAACACCTTTTGCCCCAATCCATCGGGGATTCGCGATTGGAACTCATGGAGCATGATGCCGCACGCCACGCTGGTGTAGGCCTTCCCGGTGGAGGCCATATCCGGATTTGAATCCCGATGCGCCCGGCCAAAGTATTTCTCGAAGACCAGGTAGCCATGCCGCACCACCAAGAGTCCACCGTTCTCTGTGCCGCGCTCGGTCAACTGGTAGGCCTGATTCAATCGCCCCAAGTCCATTCCCGCCTTATCCCGGATGGCCGCGGCATCATTGAGGGTCCGCCATCCCCCGGCGCTGTCAGGAGGAGGAAAGTATCCATCGCCGGAGGCCGCGGTCACAGCGCAGCCGAGCCCCCAATAGACCCAACGGAGAAACTTCCGCATCAAGTGGGAGGAGGAAACGGTCATCACCCCGGATCGAAACAGGCTTGCGACTCACTGACAATCTTGAAGCCATCGGTCCAGTTACCCGAAGAGAAGTAAATTCTCGTTGCCATGACCTATCCATGCCCCAACCTCTTTCGGGCAATCCGATACCCATTTGCCCACTCAACGACCGTCCCGCATATGGCCATCCACGTAGCGCTGCACCACCTCACGCATTACACCTATACCAAGCCGGTGATGCACTTCCCGCACGTGGTGCGGCTCCGCCCGGCTCCCCACTGCCGGACCCCCATCCTTTCTTACTCCCTTCGAATTCAAGGAGGAGAACACTTCCTCAACTGGCAACAGGACCCCTTCTCCAATTGGAACGCCCGACTGGTGTTCCCGGAGCGCCTGCAGGAACTAAAGATCGAAGTCGACTTGGTGGCGGAGATGGCGGTGTACAACCCGTTTGACTTTTTCATCGAGGAATCCGCCAGCAAGTTCCCGTTTCAATATGAGCCCGCATTGCACAAGGACCTTGCCCCCTTCCTCCTCTGGCCCGGGGCCGGACCCCGTTTGCTCAAGCTGATTGAAATCTGGAGTTCACGACAGGAACGAACCATCGATTTCCTGGTCGCGATCAATCGGGCCATTCAGGAGGAGGTCAAATACCTCATCCGACTGGAACCAGGGGTTCAAACTGCCGAGGAAAGCCTCACGCTGAAGTCCGGCTCCTGCCGCGACAGTGCATGGCTATTGGTCCAACTCCTTAGGGCACTGGGCTTCGCCACTCGATTCGTCTCTGGCTACTTGTTGCAGCTCAAACCGGATGTGGCCTCTTTGGATGGCCCAAGCGGTGCCTCACAAGACTTTACGGACCTACATGCCTGGTGCGAAGTCTATCTTCCCGGAGCCGGATGGGTCGGCCTCGACCCCACCTCGGGTCTTTTGGCGGGAGAGGGGCATATCCCACTGTCCTGTACACCGGAACCAGCAACGGCCGCTGCGGTGACCGGTGCCGTGGAGAAGTGCGAATCCAAACTTCACCACGAGATGAACATCATCCGGGTCTACGAATCCCCCCGGGTCACCAAGCCGTATACCGAGGAGCAATGGCAGGCGATTCGAAAACTCGGTGAACACATCGACGTTGATCTCAAGCAACGGGACGTCCGACTCACCATGGGGGGCGAGCCGACCTTCGTCTCGGTCGATGACCGGGAAGGTGCTGAATGGAATTTCACCGCCGTCGGCCCCAAAAAGCGGGAACTTTCCGGCACCCTCGTCAAGCGATTGCGCCATCGGTTCGCCCCCGGCGGACTCCTCCATTACGGCCAGGGGAAATGGTACCCAGGCGAACCCCTTCCCCGCTGGGCGCTCGGCTGCTACTGGCGCCGGGATGGCGTCGCCCTCTGGCGCGACGATAGCCTTATCGCCGACGAATCGAAGAACTACGGGCACGGGCCCGAAGAAGCCCGTGTACTGGGAGCCTTGATCGCGGAGTCGCTGGGCGTCAATACCCGGTTTCTGATTCCCGGCTACGAAGACGTGTTCTACTACACTTGGAAGGAACGCCGCCTTCCCTCCAACGTCGACCCCGTCAAATCCAACCTAAAGAATCCCCTCGAACGGGAACGATTGGCGCGCCTGTTCCAAGAAGGACTGGGTCACGTGGTTGGCTACGCCCTGCCGTTGCATCGAAACACGATCGGCGACCGGGAATGGCTTAGCGGACCGTGGTTTCTTCGGGACGAAACCATGTGGCTGGTCCCTGGAGATTCGCCCATGGGCTTGCGGCTGCCGCTCGATTCACTCCCCTGGGTATCGGAGCGTGACTTTCCCTGGTTGCATCCTCTCGACCCATTGGTGCAGCGCCCCCCGTTTCCAAAGGATTTCCGGGTTCCAGGGCGGGCGGACCTTCGACAGGCGATCGTCAGCGGAGCACCTTCCCCTTTAGCCATCGGGCAAGGCCCCGGACAGCGAGCTCAGCAGTACACGCCCCTGCCGCCCCTGTCACCGGAAGAGGCCCGGCGCCTGCGCGGCCCCGCCCCTTCCACACCCCCTTCCCAACAGCAGTCGGCCCCCTGGGTTATCCGCACCGCCCTCTGCGTGGAGCCCCGCAATGGTCGGCTTCATATCTTCTTCCCGCCCGTCGCCAACGTGGAAGATTATCTCCAACTCGTGGCTGCCGTCGAAGCGGCCGTCACGGAGTTTGGTCAACCGGTCATCCTCGAAGGCGAGGCACCACCGTATGATCCTCGCCTGAACGCTCTCAAGGTCACCCCAGACCCAGGTGTGATTGAGGTCAATGTCCACCCCAGCCATTCCTGGGCGGAACTCGTCGAGAAGACCGAAATCCTTTATGACGAGGCCCATCAAACCCGCCTGAGCACTGAAAAGTTCATGCTCGACGGGCGGCATTCCGGCACCGGTGGCGGAAATCACATCCTGATCGGAGGTGCCACCCCGTCCGACTCCCCAGTCCTTCGCCGACCGGATCTGCTTCGCTCTCTGCTGGCCTATTGGCAGAATCATCCGTCCCTCTCGTGGCTCTTCAGTGGTCTGTTTATTGGCCCCACCAGTCAGGCACCCCGGGTGGATGAAGCCCGAATGGATTCCTTGTACGAGCTGGAGGTCGCGTTCGATCAGCTACCGCGTCCCGGGGCTCCCACGCCGCCATGGCTTGCCGACCGGCTCTTCCGCAACCTCCTCATCGATCCGTCGGGCAACACCCATCGGGCCGAATTCAGCATCGATAAGCTGTATGCGCCCGAAAGCGCGACCGGTCGCCTCGGCCTGGTGGAACTGCGGAGCTATGAAATGCCCCCCCACGCCCGGATGAGCCTCGCCCAGCACCTGCTCTTGCGGGGATTGGTCTCCCGATTCTGGGAAACGCCTTATACGAACGGATTGGTTCGTTGGGGTACGGATATTCATGACCGGTGGATGCTTCCCCATTTTGTTGAGACCGACTTCCGGGAGGTGCTTCAAGATTTGCAGAAGGCGGGCTATCCGTTCGAAATGGAGTGGTTTGCCCCCCATTTTGAGTTCCGATACCCGCGAATTGGTGATTTCGCCCAACGCGATATCCATGTGGAATTGCGCAGCGCCCTCGAACCGTGGCACGTCCTTGGCGAACAGGATGGCCCGGGCGGAACGGTCCGCTATGTTGACAGTTCGGTCGAACGGGTTCAGGTCAAGGCGCGGGGATTGGTTGGCAACCGTTTTGTCCTAACCTGCAACGGTCGACGGATTCCGCTGCACCCCACCGGGACCAACGGTGAACAGGTGGCCGGAGTTCGATTCCGTGCCTGGCAACCTCCCGAGTGCCTCCAACCAACCATCGGCGTGCATGCTCCTCTCACCTTCGACCTTGTGGACACCTGGAACCGGCGCTCTCTCGGAGGCTGTCGGTATCATGTGACCCACCCTGGAGGTCTGAGCTACACCACCTTCCCGGTCAACGCCTATGAAGCGGAAAGCCGGCGCCTGTCCCGCTTCTTTGCCATGGGGCATACTCCCGGCGAAATCCCAGTACCGACGGTCGAACCGCTAAACCCGGAACTTCCCTTCACGCTCGATCTCCGAAGGGGATAGAACTTTTCACTAAATCAGAGCTAACTGCTTCTCCAGTAAGAAGGCATTCGCTTCGTCGGATGCCACCAGGTCGACCGTTGAAAGAACAGCCAGACCGTCCCGAAGCCCGGGACGGTCGAAGAGCGCAAGACAACGTTGACCATCAAATCGACTGGGATAAAGGAGCCCCTCAAAAGCGTTGGGATGCTTCTGGACCGCCAATCCCCAGGCCTGCGGCACAGAAACATCCGGGTGGTGAAGTGCACTCAAGTCGACCCCAGCCTGGGCCCGGACATTTTCATCGGTTAAATCGCAAACCCGCACCTTCGAAACTCGAATCGTCGAGAGTTGACGCTGGGTCCAGATGCTCCGGGATACCGGCGAGCCAGGATTAAGGATATCGTCGCCAAAACGTTCCCAGATGCAGGTATTGACGGTTCCTGCCAGGTACAGAAGCCCCCATCGACCCTGAGGATGACTGAAACGATGCCCGGGATTCAGGCTAAAATAGACTGGAGCACGACCTGATTCGTGCAAACGCCTGAATTCGACGTTTTCCAAAGTCCGGACCGGCAGCGCCGAGGCAGCCAAGGACGGAAGCGGAAGCCGAACCGGACGATGGACTGCCATACACCGGTTCGAGGCTATTCCGAATACTCCGACGCCGCCCGCTTGACCGCTTCGATGCCGCCCTGCCGAAGAACATCCAACGGGCGTTGATCATCGAGGAATTTTCGGCGATTCAAGAAAAAGAGAATGGCCGCCCAATCATCGACGGAAGGGCTGGACTTCAGAAGGGTGATCACCTCTTCGATGCCGGGCATCATTCCACCTTCCACGAACTGCCAGACGGGGAATCGAACGCTGTTTTGGCGACCCTCCCGCCACCCGAGCAGCCGCCCTTTGCGATAGCGCTGTAAAACCGCTTCCTTGGACATGCCGCCCAAAAAGCCACGGACTTTTTCGGCGGAAACGTGGCCGCCATCGGATTCCTTCAACTGTTCACGAACCCTCACACCACGAACCAGGGCTGCCCCGACGGCATCAGGAACACCCGACCTGGCCGACAAACTTCGCTCGGACGCCAGAACAATGATTTGAGCGACATCACGACCTGAATGGCGAAGCCGAAGCTGGTCAAACAGGGACTCGGCATGGGTGACATCCGCCATCCAGGCCGGCGGCACCTCATGGAGTTGATCACCATTTGCACTCATCTGCATCACTCTAACCAACCCCCCATTCTTGTCAAGTTCATCCACTTCTCTCCCTGGAAAACCACCTGCGAACTGGGAACCGACAGCCTGACCACAGGAGTGCTGGAGAATGACCGAGCAAGAAACCAAGAGCGCCTGTACTCGAGTTCTTCCAAGTCCATCTCTTCCAATTGAGCATTCAACCGCAGATTCAACCGATTTTCGTATCATGACGGGAGATGCCTACGACTTCCCTTTTTCACACCTGTCCCTCTAAAACACTTATTCTCCGTGGAATTGACCACTGGTCCGGAAATTGGCGACAAGCTCTCTCCATACGGCCCAAGTAATTATACACCGACCTGCACGCCCTCAGTCACAGGCCCAACCACATCCTCATCAGCCACAGTCGTCAACCCTCGACCGTCACAAACCCACCCTTCTGTTACCGACATCCTGCTCTGGACATGGGTGTACCTTGTCATCTCAACAACTGGATTGGCATTGATCTCAACCGTTACGGCGATCATCACCTCTCCCGATTAAAAGACAGCGTGATGTCGAGGTAGCCGGAGAATTAAATGCGGGTGGCGCGGAAGATATCGATAATAAAGAATGAGGTTGTAGGCAACATCAGAGGCAATCCGAACCGCTGCGGATCGGCCGGAGCCTCGCTCTACCAATGTTACTGAGATTCAATGAGTTACATAGATACTTCACATGACCATGGTAGGGCGAACCTCCCGGTGAGCCGCGGCGGTTCGAACCACGCCAGTTTCTCAGCGGAAAAGCCTGTAGGCCGTCCACAGGACCGAAGCTCCTGCCATATCTCTGGCGGCTCCAACCATACCCGACCCGCAGACCTGAGACCAAAGCGGCAGGATGCCGCTTCCACTTAGGCACCCCATCCCGAGCATGATAAGTCAATGGGGTGGCTCACCAAGAAGCTCGCAATTGCCTCACACCACCATTAATTCGTCACCTGCCGCAGCACTTTTAAGTTAACGCCCCCCGCGCAAGACCTTCTGAAGAATATCGGGGCGGGCGCGCAGGACATAAAACAGGAATCCCAACATCATCAGGACGACCAAGCCGGCGAATCCCACGGCCAGCGTCCGAAAATTTCGGATTCGCTGCTGCAATTCCTCCGCTTCCCCGGCCCGTGTTGCTTCCCACAGAGCCATCTGTTCCGCCACCAATTGCTTTGCTTCCACCGGGTCAAACAATTGACACCAAAACCAGCCCGGACCTGGTTCAACAAACTTTGGCACGCCCGTTTCCATCGGGAAAGTGGCGGGAACAAATCCACTCGCCGTCCAAAAGTCACCGGTCTCCTGGGTCCAGAGCCGTTGAATGCCCTGATTTCGGGCTAAAATGATCACCCGACTCCACAGGGTGGAACGCAATTCATCCGCCTCGTAGTCGGCAGATAACGCCTCGCTGTGCAGCAGTGCGTCCGCTCCATCCACCATCAATCCAATGGCGGCGGTGACCGTTCCCTCGGGTGTCGACGCCACCTGAAATTCCGTCAGAAACGGGGCCAAATCCTCGGCGGGCAGTCCGGCACTTCGCCACAACTCGAGCAGCAACGGGAGATCGTCGACGGCGGCACGTCGGGCGAGTGGAATCGCGGGGTCCATGGAATGACGGTGACCCGACTCGACCTCAGCTGGCAAGACGAACGGTCGAGACCCAACCGACGTCGTACAAATGCCAAGACCTCACCACCGTCGTACGAAGGGGCGAGGTCGTGCGACAACGACGGTTGTTGAAACCGATATGGAGACGCGTCCAGCCATGGCAGGAAGTACGCCCGGACGCAAGTCCCTCCGAAGGAGGGACATCCAACGGAGGGACACGCTCCTGCAAGTCCCAAACAATTGCAGGAATCATCACCTCCGCCATCCTGAAGACACCTTGGTTTGGAGGCTCTCGCCGAACCGCGGTGGTCCAAACCACACCCAATTTACGGACGTGAAGTCAAAGCGGCAGGATGCCGCTTCAACTTTGGTACTCCACTCCACGCCTGGCGAGTCCATGGGAGGTCCTAAGAACCGCTATGCAGAGCTTTCTGCGGTCTAAATTGCGCCAGTTCCGCAGAAGCGAAGCTAACTCGCCCTCCGCAGGACCGAGGTAGGCCCCTTTGGCGACCTTACTTCGCGGCCTGTGTCGTTGCCGAAGGCGGGGACGCTGGCGTCGCAGGCGACTTGGGAGTTGCCAGACCAGCCACGGCTTGCCGCGCGCCCTGGTAGGTCGTTTCCGGGAGAACCCCAATCAAAACGGTGCCCAGAACCGCAAAAATCAAGGCCAGTTTCGTCGTTCCGGAAACCGGAATAGGAGACAAATCCGAAACCGAACGCGGCCAGTACACCGAGCGCAAGACACCCAGGTAATAGTAAAGTCCCACGACGACACCCAATACCGCCACGAGGAGGCTCAGGATCACCATCGGCGAGGTCCCGACCTGGACCGCCACAGCCTTGAGAATCATCAGTTTGCCAAAAAATCCTGCGAGCGGCGGGATGCCGGCAAGACTGACCAATCCAACCGTCAAGCTGGCTGCCATCCACGGCGACCGACGGGCCAGACCGGCAAATGCCGAGATATCGTCAGATTCCTGATGGCTGACCACCACCTGAATTCCGATAAAGGCAGCGAGAACGGTAAAAATGTATCCACCGAGATACGCGAGGACCGCCGAACCACCGGCGAGGCTTGCCGCCCCAAACCCGAGCAACAGGTAACCAGCGTTGGCGATGGAACTATAGCCCATCAGCCGTTTGACACTGCGCTGAGGAATCGCACACAGGCTGCCGTAAAGGATCGTGATCGAGCCAATCCCCAGGAAGAGATGTCCCCGGGCTGCCGTTAGTTCCGGCACCGCCTCGAACGCCACCCGGGCCAACAGCACGAAGCCCGCCGCCTTGGAACCGGTTGCGAGGAAGGAGGTGGTCAGGGCCGGAGCGCCTTGGTAGACGTCGGGAGCCCAAATTTGGAATGGAAAGGCGGCAATTTTGAATCCCAAGCCCACCAGGGTCAGCAAGATGCCGGTCAGGAAGACAGGCGATTTGATCAGCGCGGTCTGGGCTGTGGAAATCTCGTAAAAGTTCGTGGTGTTGGCGGAACCGAAGATGAGGGCAATGCCAAAGACCATGAATCCCGAGGCCAGCGCACCCAAAATGAGGTACTTCACTCCCGCCTCCAATGAGGAGAGCCGGTTTCGTTGAAAACTGACCAGAATATAAAAGGTGACCGTGATCAACTCCAGGGCGACGAACATCAGGACAAAGTCATTGGCCGATGCGGCAAACAGCATGCCGGTCAAGGCAAACAAAATGAGAGCGCAGTATTCGGCGTACCCATGAATCGTATCGGCGGAATCGATCGAAAGCAGAAGGACGATCAAACCTGCGACCAGAAAAAAGCCCTTGGCGTAGCCGGAGAGAGCGTCAACGACAAACATTCCTCCGAAGGCCGTTCCATCTCCCGGCGCAGCGGAGCCAATCGCATACACCAAAAGAACCCCCAGGCCGGTGGCCGCAATGATTCCCAGCAACTTGCGGGACGTGGCGGGAATCCACAGGTCCAACAACAATACCCCCAAACCCAGGAGGGCTGTCAGGATTTCGACAGTGAGCAGCGAATAGTTCATCGCGGGGAAAGAGAGGTCAGGGATGGACTCTTGGTATCCAACGTTGGCGAGGACGGAGCGGCGGCCGCCTTGACGATGGGGATGACAGCTGGCTCGATGCGCCGAACCAGCGTGTCCGGAGAAATGCCAAAAAAGACCAGCGGAACCAGCAGGACCGCATACGGCAGGCTGCGCCAATAGAGGGCGATACCAACACCCGCATCGGAGGCTCCCTCCAACCCGGCCCGGACAGGACCGTGAAGCAGGGACCGGATGGCCCGAAGCATATAAACACCACCGATCAACAATCCACCCCAGGCCGCAAAGATAACGACCAACGGCAGGCGATCCCATGCCCCAAACAGGACCCCGAGTTCACCGGGAAAGTTGGCAAAGCCCGGCATACCGCATCCCGCCATAAAGGCAAGAACCACACAAAAACCAACGACCGGCATGGGGCGAAGCAGTCCTCCCAGCTTGTCCATGTCGGAGGTCCCGGTGGCTCGGACCACGTGGCCAACCAAGGCATAGTTTAAAGCCGCCAAAAGGCCATGCGCCACCAGAATGACGACAACCCCAGTAATACCGGTCACGCTGACACTCGCCAAACCGAGGAAGCAGAATCCCATATGAGCGAGGCTCGAATTACCGAGCAGCAGGGCCAGATCGCGCTGACGCAATGCGAGCCATCCGCAGTAGAGGATGTTCCCCAGACACAGAACAGCGAGAACCGGCATCCAGGTCCGGACCCCATCCGGCATCAGGGGCAAGGCCACCCGGATCAACGCATAGAGCCCCACCTTCTTCAAGACACCGGCATGAAGCATAGCCGTGGCCGGCGGAGCTGCCGCGTACCCAGGGGCAGCCCAGCTATGAAACGGCCAGAGGCCGACCAAAGTCCCAAATCCAAACAAGAATAGCGGAAAGAGAAGTCGTTGGGAGGACGATGAAAGAGGATGTTGGGCCAGCCACGCATTCAACGTGACAATATCCAGTGTGTTGGCACCGGAAGCCGCATAGAGTGATGCCAATCCCACGAGCGCCAACATGGCACCCAAGGTGAGATACAACGCCATCTGATAGGTGGCGTGGAACTTCCGTTCACCGCGACCCCAAATTCCCATCATCAGGAAGGTCGGCACCAAGGCGATTTCGTTGAAGAAGTAGAGGAAGAATAAATCCAGGGACAGAAATGCCCCCATGGCTCCTCCCGTGATCAACAGCAGGCAAAAGTAATACAACTTCGTCTGCTTCTCGATATCCCAAGAAACGCAAACGGCAGCAAACGCCACCAGCGAAGTCAACAACGTCAGCCCTATATTCAATCCATCGACACCGACGTGGTAGTTGAACCCGGCGGAAGGAATCCAGGCTGCTTGTTCCACCAATTGAAAACCCGCCACTTCAGGCTGCATGGCGAAAAACACCGACAAGGCTTGGAGCACTGTGATTCCCGTGGTGATCAAGGCCACCAGACGCAGAATCACTCGATAGTTGGCCGGGATCAGAAGAACCGCCAAGGCACCGGCGAAAGGAAGAAGAAGCAGGGTAGTCAGCATGGGACAAGTGCCGGTTTACAGGGCGATCAAAATGATGAGGGCCACGCCTCCCACAAAAAGGAAGGTGTAGGTTTGCAGGTTTCCGGTTTGGACCATCCGCAGGGCGCGTCCGGCCAGCTCGGTAGTGCCGTGAACGCCACGGACCAGGACGCCACTGAGGACCCACCGGTCCAGCCATTCACAAACGGCAGCCAGGCCGTCCTGGATGGGGATGAACAGGGCCTCATAGATTTCGTCGAAGTAGAACCGATTCCGCGAGACACGGCTCCAAAAGGCCAGCGAGCGGGGCAACGGGTCGGACTCGGCATTCCAGTAGGTCGCAATCGACGCCCAAGCTCCGAAGATTATCGCCCCGGTTCCAAAGGTCGCCGCCAGCGGGGCGTGATTGAAAGGCCCAAACAGGCCTCCGGCCTCACCCGCAGCCTGGGCTCCGAAGAAATGCTCCGTCAGGTAGTCTCCCAGGGGAAGCCAGGCCAGCCCGATGCTCGGCACCGCAAGAACCACGAGGGGCCACGTCATCTGGATCGGGGATTCATGGGCGTGCTCGGCCGAGCTTGTACGGCTGCGTCCAAAGAAGGCGACGAGAACCAACCGGACCATGTAGAACGTGGTCATCGAGGCGATCAACACTCCCAATCCGAAAAGAATGGGATGACCATGTCTCACTGCGGCCACCAGAATGGCGTCCTTCGAGTAGAATCCACTGGTCAACAGCGGGAAACCCGCCAGAGCCGCTGTCCCGATAACAAATGTGCGAAAGGTCACCGGCAGCTTGCGCGCCAGGCCGCCCATTTTCCAAATGTCCTGCTCGTGATGGCAGGCATGGATGACGGAACCGGCTCCGAGGAACAACAGGGCCTTGAATCCAGCATGAGTCGTCAGGTGATACATCGCGGCATCGGGTCCGCCCACACCCACAGCCATGACCATGTAGCCAAGCTGCGACAGCGTTGAGTAGGCCAGAATGCGTTTGATGTCATTCTGCTGAATGGCGATCAAAGCCGCCAACAGGGCGGTCCCACCACCAATGACGGCAATGATATCCAACGCCGAAATGGAACCCAGGAAGGCGAGTGCCGCGGGCCACGCGGTGGTCGTCTGGAAAATAAAATAGGTCCGGCACAATAGATAGACACCAGCCGCCACCATGGTGGCCGCATGAATCAGGGCCGAAACAGGAGTGGGGCCTTCCATCGCGTCGGGCAACCAGACATGCAGCGGAAACTGGGCACTCTTGCCCATGGCACCACAAAAGATCAATAGGCCCGCCACAGAACTCCAGACTCCCAAGCTGTGCGGGTCGGATTTGAGTTTGGCCGCCAGTTCGTCGAACTGAACGGTGCCGGTCAGTGACCAAACCAGGATGATACCCAGAAGAAATCCAAAGTCGCCCAGGCGATTGGTCAGAAAGGCTTTCTTGGCAGCGTCCGCAGCGGCTTCCCGGTCATACCAGAAACCAATGAGCAGGTAGCTCGAGAATCCGACCAGTTCCCAGAAAATGAACGTCATCACCAGGTTGTCCGAGAGGACGATGCCCAGCATGGAAAAGGTGAAAAAGCTCAGGGAGGCGAAAAAACGGGCAAATCCCCGATCATCCTTCATGTAAGCCGTGCTATAGAACTGAACCAACGCCGAGACTCCGGTCACCACCAGGAGCATGACCGACGACAGGGAATCAACAGCGAGTCCGAGGTTCACGTGCAATCCCCCGGCATGAAACCAAGGGAATGGAGAGGGAACCGCCTTCAAGCCCGTCACCCCAAAGGTGAAGAACAGAACCCAACTCAGGAAAAAAGCCGTGACCACACCGCCCACGGAGAAAAATAGCGTCAGGGTTCGGTTGCGATGGAGAAACAGCGCAATGGCCAGGCTCGCAAAAAGCGGTAAAGCCAGAATGAACCAGCCGATGTCCTCCGGACGCGAACTGTAGGCAGGTCCGGCCGATGCAATCGCATTGGTGACGACGAGTTCCATGGAAGGTGACGACATGCTAGAAAGGGCGGCGCGGTTAGAGCTTGAGGCTGGTCAGGTCCTCAACATGGGCGGTTTGACGCTTGCGATAGAGCGCGACGATCAAGGCCAGGCCCACCGAAACGTCCGCAGCGGCGACGGTGATGGTGAAAAACACCATGACCTGACCATTGAGATTATTGTTGTACCGGGAGAAGGCCACGAGGGCCAGGTTGGCCGCGTTGAGCATCAATTCCAGGCCCATGTAAATGACC
>CAITXU010000068.1 GCA_903896505.1 uncultured Verrucomicrobiota bacterium
ACCTCCACCAGGATATGGAAGTGATTGGACATGATGCAGTAGGTAAGCACCCGTACTCCACAGAACCCGGCATACGCCTGCATCCAATGGACAAACTGCTCCTTCTCATTGGGACCAAAGGCCATCCGCCGCTCCACCACCCGTGAAATGCAGTGGTAGTACGCCGCTCCCACACAGGAATCCAACTTCAAGCGAGCCTGTCGCATGGGAGAAACGTAGCGAGGGGCACGCAGATGTCAAATAAATGACCTGTCCCTTTGTATTAAGCTCCAGGATATGGAAGTGATTGGACATGATGCAGTAGGTAAGCACCCGTACTCCACAGAACCCCTTTGTATTAAGCTCGGGTTGCTTCGGAGTTCGGAAGGCTAGATGTTTCGTCGCAGGGGAAGCAGCGCCGTCGTCTTGGGGAACCGGCAGATTGGCCGGGAGTTCGGTAAAGGATGTTGGGTTCATGGGGCGGACCGACGGAAGCAAGTTGGTCAATGACCGCGGCGGCGGAGTTCAAAAAAGCACTTCGCTGTGGCAGCAACATCTCCCCGGGCATCGTGGGCTGAGGAATGGGCACGCCCGAACAAGTGGCGATGCAGTTCCTCAAGCCTGGGCCATTTAAAGTCTGGACGACCTCGACTCGGAATTCGGCAGATATTCGTGCCGATCTTCATGGTGCAATAGGTGCTGAGTTTGGAAAGGTTTTCCGGGCACCGGAGACGCTGGTACTCATTCAAGACGATGGGGCGGTCAAAGGCCACATTGTGGCCCACATACAATTGTGGGGCGTAACGACTGATATCCGTGGACAGCTTTTGAAGGGCGGTCGCCAGCGGAATGCCCGTCCGACGGGCATGATCGGTGCTGATTCTGTGGATAGCCGTCGCGTCCAAGGGAATCGTAAATCCATCGGGAACAATGACGTCGTAACTCACGGCGATTTCGGCTCCGACCGTGTCGTAGAGCGCCCAGCAAATCGAAACCAGGCGGTCGGTTGGCGAAATTCCGGTGGTTTCAGTGTCGAGGATGAGATACATATTGAAACGGGATGGTTGTTGCGGATATCCATCCGCATGTGACGGGAGGGTACTTGCCGCCTTCAGAAAGCGGTATACGAAGGAGACCAAAATCACAAGGGCAACGGACCTTCAACCTGCGTTTATCGGCTATTTTTCCAGATAGCACCCCGCCTTGACCAATCCGTTGGTCCCAAAATGATGGTTGGGGGGCTCGTTCCGGGAAGGTACAGTACGGACACCGCTCGGTCTGCGGGAAACCTCGGTCCCACTACCGTCATCGAACACCATACGCATGCATCGCCCGTCCCGATCGATCCCATCCATCATCAGCCTCCTTCTCGTCCAATTCGTGTGGTTCGGGAGCACCATCTTGGGCGAGGAGTCACCCGAACGCTCGCGGATCAAGGACTTTGGATTGAAGCAGTACCTTCATCTCTCCAAGGCTCTTCCTCATCGGGAGGATCAACCATGGAAGCTGGTCTGTACCCTGCCGTACAACTGCCAGTTCCAACCGGGTTTGAGGGTCAATGGGCCTTCGGGCCAAGTGATTGCGTTCAATTCAAGCAATCCATTGGTCCAATACCTCACGCCAACGGAGAAAATCACCACCGGGGAGGGTAGTCGGTGGTACGAGGCGAAAAACTGGGTGAGTGGTGAGGGGGCCATTTATACCATTCCTGCAGGCGTCACGGTGGAGGCGGTTCAGTATCGTGAAACCGGTTACGACACCCGTTTATTGGGAGAATTCGAATGCAATGAACCCGACTTCAATGTCCTTTGGAAAAAGGCTGCCCGGACCTGCTATCTCTGCATGCGGGATCACTTTTATGATTGTCCTGACCGGGAACGGGTCGGGTTCTGGGGCGACGGAACTCCTGAGCTAAACCAGTGCTTTTACCTCTTCGACCAGAATTCCCATCAGCTCTGCAAAGAACTCGTGCTCCGGAAACTCGAGCCGAAGTTCTATCCCGGACAGCATTTGGAATTCCTGGGGGAATACGGGCTCTGGTTCTATTACCTTCACACAGGAGACCTGGACTCCATCCGTGAAGTCTATGCACAGACCAAGGAATTTTTGTTGAAGACCTATGTCAGCGGAAAGCACGGGACCTGGTACGACTGGGGAAAGGAAAACAAAGACACCGCCGTGATTGAGGCGTGCTTTTTATACATCGACCTCAAGACCTTGGTGAAGGTGGCCAAGATCACAGGACATGAGGTGGACATCCCGGAAATCGAGGCCCGAATCCGCCAGATCGAGAGCACCTTCAACCAACGATTCTGGAAGGGCCGCTACTACCAGTCCGACCAGGTTCCGGAGCCTGACGACCGGGCCAACGCGATGGCGATCAACGCCGGTCTGGCCGATCGGTCGAAGTGGCCGTCGATTTTTGAAACCGTTTTGTCGCGGAAAGAGTATTCCAGCTGCTTTTTTGATCGATGGGTCTTCGAAGCGCTCTGCACGATGGGAAAGGAAGAGTTTGCCCTCCATCGGATGCAGCGCCGTTATCAGACGATGATCCCCTGCAGTTTCACCACATTGTGGGAACATTACGACCGATGGTGGGCCTCTCAGGTCGATGCCTTTGATGAGGGATCCTCCCTCAATCATGGTTGGAATCCCCCTGCATTACTTCTGTCTCAGACCATCAGCGGGATCGGTCCGGAAGCACCAGGATGGAAGCAATTTCACGTTCTGCCCAAGGAAGCATTCCTCACGGCTATTCATTGTGTCGTTCCATCCGTGGCCGGGATGGTGACGGTTGACCTGCACAAAGATTCCTCCGAGTACCGTCTGGAAGTATCCGTCCCGAAGGGCACAACTGCGATCATCGGGATGCCGAAGCACTCGTTCGCTTCCATGAAGCGGATTCAGGTCAATAAGAACACCGTATGGGACGGCGGCTTTCGAACGGGTGAGCAAGGGATTGGCTGGGCCGGAGAAGATGAGAGTTACGTCAAGTTTTCAGTACCTGAGGGAACCTGGAAACTTGTGGGAGAAGGTCAACTCCGCCTGGAACCCATAATGAGTTCAAAGACCCCAAAAATGGACGGAGTAGCCCTCGACAAGTCCCGATGGAAAGCCTCGGCATCGGTTCCGGACGGAACCTTTCCTTTCAGCGGAGATAACATACCGATCGAGGTCAGCGCAGCCAACACGATTGACGGCGACCACTGGAACGGGTGGCGCGACATGACCCGGCTCCAGCATCCAGGCCAATGGTTTCAATTGGACCTTGGGCAGGTGGAGACCTTCGATTCGATGGTCCTGGACAACACCTGGGCTCTTTGGGATTCACCCACCGAATACACCGTCAAGGTCAGCAACGATGGAGTTCTCTGGAGTCAGCCCGTGGCCCAGGGGAAAGGGGCACTCGGAATCACCCGGGCCACATTTCCGACTCAAACGGCCCGGCATATCCGAGTAACTCAAACCGGTAAGAGCGACAAATACCATTGGTCGATTTATGAGTTTGACCTCTACCGCACTCCATCCCACGCGCCCTGAGTTACACAACCCGGCCCAAGGCAGACTAATCCACCGTATCCAACTGACGGGCCGGTCCCTTGTTTTCCGCGTTCGGGCGTAGCATGCGCCGTTGACGCAGGCGTTCACCGGCGTTGCGAACGATGGGAATCGGTTGTTCGCTATTGATGTCCAGGCCGGTCACGTACATTGCGGCTGAGCCGGTCATGGGCAGCGGAATGAAGTCCTGCACCTGCTGAAGGTTCCATTGTTCCTTCTTGAGGAACTGTTCCACCGCTCCCATTTCCTTGTCGGTGCATCCCGGAAAACTGGAGATGAAATAGGGCACCAGGTATTGCTCCTTGCCGGCCGCCTCACTGAGCTCAAAAAACTTCTCCATGAAGGCCGGGAAATCCCCGGCTGGCTTGCGCATCCGGCGGAGGACCTCGCGGTCCATATGCTCGGGTGCGACCTTCATGTGGCCACTGACGTGATTCTGGACCAATTCACGCATGTATTCCGGTGTCCTCAGGGCAACATCCATCCGGATACCGGATTGGACAAAGACGTGTTTCACCCCGGGCTGCTCGCGGGCTCCACGCAACAGCTTCAGTTGGGCCTCCTCATCGATACCAAAGTGGGGGCAGATGGTCGGCCACAGGCAGCTGGGACGGTGGCACTTCTTGCAGGCCTCGGCGTGGCCGTTCTGTGAGGCGTAAAGGTTCGCGGTCGGACCACCGAGATCCGACACGGTTCCTCGAAAGGTCTTTGATTCCGCGAGCTTGCGGATTTCCTTGAAGACGGAGTCGGGGCTTCTGCTGGAAAGGAACTTGCCCTGATGGAAGCCAAGTCCACAGAAGGTGCAGCCACCGGCGCACCCGCGCGAAACAATGATGGAATCCTTGATCGTCGCGAAGCCGGGAACCTTTTCCTTGTATGAGGGATGTTCGGCGCGCTTGAAGGGCAATTCGTAGAGCTCATCCAAATCCGGGCCATCGAGCGGCATGGCCGGGGGCTCCATGAAAACTGCGCGGTTGCCGTGCCATTGCACAAGGCGTTTGCCGCAGTAAGGGGTTTGCTGCGCCTCCACCACCTTGGTCAGGCGCATCAGGTGTCGCTTGTCGGCCTGCAAGTCCTCCCACGAGGGCAGGATGATGCAGTCCGTGAAGTCCATCGTGGCCGCAGTCTTGGCCCCGAGGAATCGCGCGGTGCCGGGAATGCCCGACAGATTGGTGTCGCCTTCCTTCAGACGGCGGGAAATTTCGCGAGCGGCCAATTCGCCCATGCCATAAACCAGGATATCGGCCTTGGTGTCGGACAGGATGGAAGGGCGAAGTTTATCTTCCCAATAATCGTAGTGGGCCACCCGGCGCATGCTGGCTTCCATGCCTCCGAGCACGATGGGAACACCCGGGAAAGCGCGCCGCGACACTTGCGAGTAAACCACCGCCGCATGATTCGGTCGTTTACCCGGGACACCGCCTTCGCTGTAGACATCCTCTTTGCGCCGATGCCGACCGGCATTGTAGTTGGAAACCATGGAATCGAGGTTTCCTGCGGTGATGCCCACAAACAGCCGTGGCGTTCCCATGACCGAAAAGGCCTCGACACTCTTCCAATCCGGTTGGGCGATGATGCCGACCCGATAGCCCTCCTTTTCCAAGACCCGCCCGATCATGGCCGCCCCAAACGACGGGTGATCGACGTAGGCATCCCCGGTGACGATGAGGATGTCGAGCTGGTCCCATCCCCTTGCTTCCATCTCGGCACGGGTCATGGGAAGGAACCCGTCCTTGGAGTCATCCTTGGAAACTTCGCGGACCGAAGGTTTTTTGCCGGGTTTCGTTGTCATTCTAAACCGAATAAAATGCCCGATTCCCAGGGTTTCGCAACCGAAATGGAGGCACTGGGTTCAACTCGCATGGGCTACTCACAATCCTATCTAACAGTCCTTGGCAAAAATCCGAACGACGTTCTAGCCATTCTTGGATTCCGCCGAACGGGCGAACGGGAGGATACCCTGGACTCACCATGTGTTGCCGCCAGCCTTCGGGATGGTTGGTTTCCTGTTGTCGCCAACAGAGCAGAGTACGATATCCTTAACAATACCTCTCTTTCCTGTCTTTCAGCCGATTGCGAAGTCATCACCTGCACCGTCAAGGAGCACGTCATGTGCAGTTCGGCTGCGGGATGGAAAGCCGGGCGCCGCCCTGCTGCGAAGTACGGGAGAGTGGCGGGGACCCCGTCCGGTGCGGATATGGGTTTATCGATTCGCAACCACGGCCTTGGCGGCGACCGTTGTCGGATTACCGTTGCCGGGTTCGGATGGGCCATCGTTCCCCGAAGTTCTGAAGGCGAAACCGCCGACCAATTCAATCCCTGTCGTTGGCTCGTCCGATATTCCGGCAGGTAACACTCCACAAAGGCTGGAGGCAGGTGCCAAGGTCACCGCTGAAACCGCTGTATCGTCCAGCGCAACGAACATAGCGACAATTCCTCATCCCGACGGAAGCGATCCAAGGCTCCTTAACCGGGAATTCAAGCGTCAGGTGGAATTGTCCGTCCAATTCGTCGAAATCACCGAGGGGGGTGGCGATGACGTCGGGCTCGACTGGCTCTTCGGCCAATCACCGACCAATAATCCCGTGCTCCGGACCGGTCCGGCCACAAATCTCCTGAGCGGAGCGGGTGCGCCACACGGTCGCAATCTCCGGGTGGATTTGCTCCGCACTGAGGGTCAATCTGCGTCTTTGACTCCGATGCAGTTGGAGGCGCTTCAGTCTCGGCTTAAGTCGCAACATCGCGTGGAACTATTGACCGCACCCAAGCTGATCACTTTGGCGGGTCAACAGGCCCATGTTGGAGTCAGCGAATCAAAGAACGTGGTCGTTGGCGCAATGGAAATTCCGGGAACTGCGACGAACAAGGCCTCCGTTCAATACGAGACGGAAACCATCGCGACGGGTCCGGCGGTGGATTTGATGGCGGCTGAGCAGGACGGAGGCTGGAAATTGACCGTCCTGGCGAAGTCCACGGAATTTCTTGGCTATGACGATCCAAAGTCCGCTGGGGTCACAGCGGATCAGCCGGGTCAAAAGCCAGTGACCGGCCAGATCCCCTTGCCGCGCTTGCGCGTGCGGGAGGTCCAAGCGGTCGTGCAGGTCAAAAATGGCGAGACCGTGGCGCTGCGTGGCCCGTTGGTGGACGAGACCTTCCGTTTCAGTGACAAAGTGGTTGTGCTGGGCGATGTGCCTCTGTTGGGTCGGTTGTTCCGCACGGAGGGCAAGACCACCCTGCACAAGCGCCTTTACATCTTTGTGACGCCGGTCGAGGTCGGTCCCGATGGGCGCAGGAAGTAACCCGACGTCGGCGGCATCTTGATTCCCGCAGCCGCCGAGCGTTAGTCCAGTGGATGACGCCACTTTAATCGAGGGAAGCGAGCGAATCCACGGTCCAGTGATACCCATTCACAACCCAGCTCAAGCGCAAGCGCGGCATGGTAGGCGTCGGATATGAAGTTGCCGCGAGCACCAGCCTTGCGACAAAGGTCGGAGAATATCTTCCAATGCTCTGGACCGGGTGCGAGCACGTGGACTTCCTTTCTCGAACGGAAATCTTCGAGAAACTCTAGTGCTTGGGAAAGAGGAGTTGGTTCCTTGAAAATTTTAGGGTGGGTTATAATCCGCAGACAACCGCTCAAGACCAGGTCCGAGACCCCTAATCCCGGCGGGTTCTGTAGAACGGACTCAACCCAAGCTTTGATTTCCCGATGCTGGTAAGCGTCTTCCCGGTGGACATGAACCAAAATGTTGACATCCAAAAGGATCATCGCCCCTCCATCCATTCTGCCAGATCGGAGGAGGAGCAAAGGTCAACGCCCGGAAGCACACCGGAGCCACCGAATGTCTTCAGAGGTCGCGCCACGGACCCAAGACCGAACTTTGGCCGATCGACCAAGGCCGCTCGGAGGGAGTCCTCAATGACTTCCCCGAGCGAACAGCGACGTTCCAATGAGGCTTGCCGGGCGCGCTCCAGAAGTCCGTCGTCGATGGAAATCGTCGTTCTCATGCATCCGTTCATAACCGGGGTGCATCATGATGTAAAGTCCCGATGCGTGGATGACCAGCTCATTGAAGCATATCACGGATTTCGCTCAATTGTTGCAGCGAGATGCATTCGATTTTTTCATCCATTGGGTAGCCTCTTGAGCCGGGATAGATCACCCACAACCTTTCCAGCTTCAAATCCTGAACCGCGATGCGCATTGACCAGAATCACGACTCCATGTAGCGACTCCAAAGCCAGTTGTGGATTGGAAAGTCGGGCTTGGTCGCGGGGGTCCTCGAGGTCGAAATACGCCGCGTTTTCCCGAAGCCCGACCTCCTTCGCCAGCGTCATTTTGCCGCATTGCCTGGGACCAAGGATCGCCGTACCGGGGTTCCGTTTCAGGCTGGTCTCTACCTGCCGTACCAGCTCTACGCGCTTGGTAATCATTGAATATTGGAACTCCATGTTCCAAAATACCAGCATCTCTGATGCACCCGGTAAAGAATGAGCGCGCGGCGCAGCCCTCCATCGACAAATTCCGTTCGGTCGAGCTCCAAATACCTCTGGCACCCGGCTACCATCCAGTTCGCACCGTCCGTTCCAAAGAATCGCGCTCTTCTGCTGGCACCGCCGTGTTGCAACTACCCGATGACCTCACATCCACCGAATTGCCGGAAATGGTCGTCAAAGGCCGCCACCCGTTTCACCCCCAGGCGGCGCATGACCACGAAGGAAATGGCGTCGCAGAAGGGGTAGGACTTGTCGGCGTGCTGCCGCAACAGTCGGATGGCCTCCCGGTGGTCGGCGTCAGTGACTTCGGCAAAATGGAGCAGCGGATTCTCCCAGAAGTCGGCGATGATCTTTTCCCGCACCGGTTGCGACCGGGCAAAGGTGGCATGGACCTCGGCAAAAACGAACGGTGTGCTCACAAATTGAGTCCGTTCCTGAAAGAGCACCGTTAGGCATTTGCGCGCCCGGTCATGATGGGTCTGCCGGGCATCGCGGAAGGCGATCCAGAACGACGAATCAAGGAAGACCCGATGGCTGTGCATCAACCCTCCGCCTCTGGATTGCTCAGAATCCACTGCCCCCGCTTCTTCACATACTTTTTGGGCGTGCCGTAAAGATAATGGTCATGATTGATGGCGGCATCTTCCGGCAATTCCAACCGGGAATCCTCCGGAGTGGGATCGAGCATGGGGTTGAGCGCCCACGCCGAATCCGGCAATCGCATCTTGTCATCGATATAGCCCCGGACGACGGCCGCCATCGGTTCGCCACGTCGGGCCGCTTCGGCCGCAATGAAACCATGCTCGGCCCGGGTCAGGTAAATCTGGGTGCGGACCATGCTTCCTGGACTGACCTCGACAGGCGGTGGGGCGGGCATATCGTTCAAGGTATCCGGCACAGAAGCCGTGTTGGAATAGTTCCGCGACCTTTTCATTCACCACATATACATTACACCACATACATTCCACAAGTCTGTTTTTCGACGGTGTTGACAATAGCGGGGAGGGCGACGGCCTCGCAATGGAGCGCAGACATTCCTATATGCCGTTCCGCCGACTTTCAGTCGGCTGAGCTGTGCCCCGTCCCAGAACGCCTCGGTGGCCCGACGGCCCGGCAGGTTTGAAAACCTGCGGAACGGCAGGTAGGAATACCTGTGCTACGGGCATCCATTCGCGATATCCCACCGGCTGCATAAGCTCGCCGTTGGCATTGCATTGTGCTGCCGTCGTCTTTTGAACGACCGCATCTTGCCCTTCCGTGACGAGGGCGGTTGAGATGGCCGTCAAGACCATGGATAAGGCTAGAAAGGTGGATTTGGGTGTCATAGATTGCAGTAACAGTCCACTGAACTGTGCCCTTCTCCTATGGGGTAAAACCCACATGCTTGAGCCTCTATGGACCCGGAGGACAACGTCGGCATTTTTCCCTCACGGTCCTCGCAAGAGCCGCCCTTTGCGCAGAAATCCAGATGAAACGCCTGGACGCGGACGCTCCACAGAATCATGACCGGAACGAAACCTCATGGTCCCCGATTCCAGATAGAATGTCTCACTTGAGGTACCGACATCCTTGACTGTCTAGCCGTTCGGAAAGAAGTTTCTGTAACAGGAAACCGAGTGCTCCCACCTCAACCTGATCAGAAAAGCCGTTTGCCACACCTGCATCTCGCTGCCGATCTAGACGTGTTGATCGACGAGGATGGGGTTGCCGTCCGGATCCGTCGCCATGAAGTAGCCGGGTCCGGAGGTCGATTCATCGGCCTCCTGAACAAGAGGAACTCCCTGGGCCTTGAGTTGGCGCTGAAGCTCGCGGACGTCGGTAAAGGACGGCAGCTTTTGTGCGTTGGAATCCCAACCGGGATTAAACGTGAGCATGTTTTTCTCGAACATCCCGTGGAACAGGCCGATCTTGTTCTCGCCGTTCTTCAAGACGAGCCAATGGTGGTCGGCGTTTCCGCTGACCGCTTTGAAGCCGAATTTCTCGTAGAAGGCCTTCGAGGCCTGAAGGTCCTTCACGGTGAGGCAGAGGCAAAGATTTCCAAGTTCCATGGGAGTGCCTTTCGATTGCTGGAGGTTTGAAGCAGGCACGGTTTTCTTCCTGCCCATGAGAGAGTGAAAAGGTGGCCCGATGGAGTCAATGAGATTGAAGAGCAGGTACGCCGTGATAGCAGCCGCGACATTTGCGGCATCTGCGTTACTGTTCCCCTCCGTAGTGCAAGGCGAACTCCGGATGGACCCACGAATATCGGTTGCCCTCGCTCCCGACCCCGCAGGCCGTCGATCCGCCGATCTCCCCGATAACGGGTTGCAGCCCCATAGGGTGAGCGCCGACTGACGTGCGGCGGCTACAGGGACGGGGGTGGCCGCCCTCCCTGTAGTCGCCGTTCATCAGACGGCGCTGATCGATTGGGAGTCTCCATACCAGAAGAGAAGGACGGTCATTTCGCTGGTGGCTGTCGCCGGTCCCCGGAGTCCTGGTCCCGCCGATCTGTTCGATAACGGGTTGCAGCCAAGGAAAGTGAGCGCCGACTCACGTGCGGCGGCTACAGGGACGGGGGTGGCCGCCGTCATCCGTAGTCGCCGCTCGTCAGACGGCGCTGATCGATCGGGAGTCTCCATACCAGAAGAGAAGGACCGTCATTTCGCTGGTCGCTGTCGCCGGTCCCCGGAGTCCTGGTCCCGCCGATCTGTTCGATACCGGGTTGCAGCCAAGGAAAGTGAGCGCCGACTCACGTGCGGCGGCTACAGGGACGGGGGCGGCCGCCGTCATCCGCTCGTCAGACGGCGCTGGTCCTACGGGGCCTGCACCCGTATTTTGCCGATTGGCGTGTCGAAGAGCCGCACGGCAGGAAGCTCATCCGCGGGTCCCCTGTCGGGAATTGTTCCGCGAAAATGTAACAGAATGGAGACCTACAAGACCCTTGATCCTCCGATGGCATTACGGGAACGTGAAACCCATGCAACGTCCCTCAAAGGCGTGGTGGTCGAAGCCCCAGGCTCGCGCCGGATTCACTTTGATCGAGCTGTTGGTGGTCATCGCCATCATCGCGATCCTGGCTGGGATGCTTCTGCCGGCACTGAGCCAGGCCAAAGGACGTGCCCAACGGATTGCCTGCATCAACAACCTGCGCCAGCAGGGGCTGGCCACCCAAATGTACGCGGCGGACAATCAGGACTGGCTGCCGTGGTGCCAGTGGCATAATAGCTTTGGTCCGAGCTGGCTTTATCTCCCCAAGAACGGAGTGGCTCCCGATCCCTACATCACGGTCGGGAATTCCCTCCAGGACAATACCAACGATTTTTCGTACATCACCCAGGGACTTCACTATCCGTACATCCGAAACCGGAATTCCTATTACTGCCCCTTGGACCGGAAGGACAAACCCGATTTCTTGCGGCGTGTCCAGAGGGTCTCCAGCTACATCATGAATGGTGCGGTCTGCGGGTTTGGAGCCTACGTCAACGACTTCCAGACGAAGGGTCACAAGTTCCGGGTTTCCGACTTTAATCCGACGGCCTGGATGCAATGGGAGCCCAAGGTGAACAAGTTTGGAACCATTTACGGATATAACGGAGGGTTTGACGCCAGCCAGGTTCCGAATTCAGACGAGGGGATTGGCAACCGTCACGGGACCGGAGCCGCCATCCTCGGTTTGGACGCCCGGGTCCAGTGGATCTCGTTGAAGCAATTCGACCGGGAAGCCGCGAGCCATCCGGGGGCCTTGTATTGCGTTCCCGGTCATCCGACGGGTGGTTACTGATTGGGTCACGCTCATCTGCACGCCGTTCGGGAGACTCCAAACCTACGCTTTTGTTGCCGGGTCTGCCCTCGTCGGATTTGCGGCTTTCCGTCGAGCTCGTTCCTAACCCGACTGTTTTTGCAATTCCCCTGAATGCGGGACGGCAGCATGACTGTCCGTTCTGCATTGAGCGGTTATCGCCGGAGGGGGACCACCAATTCACTGGCGGGCGCGGTTCGGACCGCCGCGGCTCAGCAGGAGCTTCGCCCTACCGATGTGACTCTTATTCAGGAGGTTGTATCCGAATCATCCGGATAGTAAGGAAAGCTGCCATTTGGAAGGCAGGAATGTCTCCGCTCCGTTGCCAGCCAGTCGCCCTCCTCGCCGTTCCTCAACCGGCGGGTTGCGGAAGGCACGGAGGGTCACTTGGCGGCGGTGGTCGCGCCCTTTTTCCGAACGTGCAAGAGCAGGGGGAGTGAAGTTTGGTTTCCCACCTGATTTTCCATGCCGTAGCACCAACGGTCCGTTTCGGGGACCCATTGGGCCGCGTTGAGGAAGATTTCGCGGGAATCCTGACCTTTTGGGATCAGGACGCCATTCAGGCCGATGTTATCGACGATGATGCCGTGTGGCAGGTTCTCCACGCTAAAGGTCAGCAATTCCTCGTGTCCTTTGCGCTGGACGCGAATGCGGGCGGGTAGGATTTCGCCAGGAGCAATGGTCAATTCCAGTGGTGCACCGTCCATTTGGTTGGTTGACCCGCCGGAGCCGGAGCCAGAGCTGGCTTCGAGGTAAACCGCAACTTTGGGTTTTTCGGTCAATGCAACGGTCGACAGTCCCGACACCGACTTTTCCACAGAATGTCCGGCAATCTGCGCAGAGGCGGTGACGCGGAGTTGGGGTGGATGCGCCGGGTCAGGGCGGACCGCTCCCGCGCGGGCATAAATGGTCCCCCGTGCCCGAATATGCCCAGCCTGGATGGTCAGGGGATTGGAGACGGTCCAACCGTCGGGCAGGCCTTGGATATCCACCCGAATCTCCCCATCGAACCCATCCTTGCGGAGAGCCGTGACCGTGAATCCCTGGCCGCTGCCCTCCGGTACTTTGAGAGCCCCCTCGTCGGCGGAGACTTCAAAATCCGGACTGGCTTCGCGGACGGTCAGGCGGTAGGCGAATTCCGGTCCATGAGCGTTGCGGGTTTCGCTCACACGGACGAGGTAATCGCCATCGGCTGGGGCTTGAAACAGGATGCGTGAGTCGATGTCCCTCCGGCGCTCTTCATTGTCATCATTCGCGTAGTTCAGGGGGAAGGTGGGAAGACCATTGGCGAGCGGACGCGCATGGAGCGGTCGCGGCTCGACGATATAACAGACGGAATCGAAGGCATGGGCGGTGGCGCTGGTATCAAAGTAAGTCCGCCGCTTGTCGTTCAACGTATAAAAAGTAAAGCCGGAATCAGGTCCCTGCGGCATCCGGAAAAGGCGCACGACCTCGCCTTCCATGTAGAGATACTGGTTCAACTCCATCTCCAGATAATTATCCACACGCACATCGGAGCTGTTGGAATCGATGCCGCGAAAATTGATCCGCGAATCACGCAGGGCTTGCAGGAGGAGGCGGGGCACCGGTTGTCCCGTCACATCGAGGACCTCTATACGGGTGTCGGCCGGGGAACCTCGCTGGGTGGTCACGGTTTCAATCCAGAGTTGCTGTCCAGATCGGGCGTGAAAGCGGTAGTGGTCCCTATCCACACCGCCGTCGCCCGCCCAGAATTGTCCATTGGCGGTTGCGGGAACCGGGATCGAATTGGCATCGGCCGGCTGATCGTTCGGTTCGGCCTCGTTGACCTCGGCACCAGCCGTGACGAGGACCTTCGTCAGATTGCGTTGATGATAGACATCCGGATCGAGCGGCAGGCTCAGCTCGCCCACTTCGGTGGGATGAACCGCCACGGTGGCATTGGTCGGCAGATTCAAGCCGATGAGCTGCAATCGATTGGTCTGGCCAACCGAGACGCCTGGAGGAAAGAAACCGGTAACGCATCGAATCGCGCCGATGGAGATTCGGAAAAAATGTTCGGTGGAACCGCGTAACAAGGCCTCGCGAACCGAAAGCCGGTAGGTGCCGGATTCAGCGAAGAGGTGGTGAAGCAGAGGACCCCCATTGCCCACGAAACCGTCAGCATGGTCCAAAAAGCCGCCGTGCGTATCTTCCAGAACCAGATTCAAGCGCGCCTTCGAACTGATGGTCTCCGTATCTGCGTCAAAGACGATCGAATCCCCGGCCTTGGCTTGAAACTCGATGGTCCGAACGGCACCCGGTGTCGACAGGGTTCCCCAGCACGCGGCGGGAAGTGATTCCAACTGGACGGATTCATGTTCTCCAAAAGCAACCTGAGGGATGTTGTCAATCCACAGCACCTGCCCGGCGCTCTCGCCATGGCTCGACAAGACCCAAACCGTGTACGCTCCCCGCGGGAGGGTGGGTGCCGCCTCGACTTCAATCCAACTGCCCGTGGCCCCTGAAGGAGCGGGCTGGACGCGGGCCAGCAGGTTCGTATGTGACGTTCGGACGCTGGTTAAGTCATTCAAATGCTGGCCAGTCAATCGAACCTGCGCCTTGAAGCCCCGTTGAATCCCCCGGGGTTCCAATCCACTCAGGACAGGCGGCGGCGGATGGATGCGGTGACCGGTTTCACGATCATAGAAGCCCAGCGTGCCGTCCATTCGCCCCACGAGGAGACTCTTGTTGTCCGGACCAAAAGCGATCGCCGAGGGCCAGTCGGGTTGCTTTTCCAGGGAAACCTTCTCATCGACCTCGGACGCATCCCACAGCTTGACGGTAAGGTCTGAGGCCGCGCTCAACAGCCAGCGACCGTCGGAGGAAAACTGTAGGCGCAGGATGGACCCTTCGTGGGCAAACCTTGAAACCACCGGGGGCGGTGTCTCCCGGGCCGAGGCGGAGATATCCCACACTCGGATGCGGTTGTCGGCACCGGCAGCCGCGAGCCGCTTGCCGTCGGGGCTGAAGGCGACCGCGTTCAGCTCCTTCAAGGATTGTGAAAGGGTGTCCAGGCGTTGACCGGTCGCCACGTCCCAGAGTTTGACCGTGCGGTCACTGCTGGCGCTGGCCAACACCTTGCCGTCGGGACGGAAAGACAACCCAAACACTCCACCATTGTGGCCGGTGAGCGTGCGACGTTCCGTTCCCGTTTCCAAATCCCAGATGCGGATGGTCTGGTCATAGCTTCCGGTGGCAAGCAGGCGTCCATCGGGAGAAAGAGCGATGGAAAGAATGGCATCGTGATGGCCGTGGAGCGTTCGCAGAATGGTCCCATCCGACACCTTGTATTCGCGGATTTCACCCCAGAGCGCATTTTCCCCTGCGGCAGCAAACAGGCTTTGTCCCGAGCTGGAAAAGGCAACGGCGTTCACCTGGCCCGTCAGGCCCTTCAAAGTACGGATGCCGACCTGATCGTCGGTCGCGACCAGGTCCACTTCGCCATAACGCGCGAGGGCCGTCAGCTTGGAACCGGCTGAGACGTCCACGGCGTTGATGGGCCTGCGCGGAGGAGCGGTGGGGGTGATTTTCGGCACCGTCAGGCTCCGGGCGGTCAGACTCCCTGGTTCCGGCGCGGGAGCTCCGGCATCGATCCAAAGCTTCAAGGTTTCAATTTCGTCCGCGGTCAACTTGGGGCGCTTGCCCGGGGGCATGATCCACTTTCGCCCCTCGCGCTCGGTATTCCCCACAACGGCCTGAATCAACAGGCTATCGGCACTGTGAAGGGGTTTCAGAATTGGACCATTCTCACCACCCTTCAAGGTGGCGGCGTGGTCCTCCAGCACCAAGTGGGCTTCGGGGTCCACGGCGGCATGGCAATCGAGGCAATGCCGTGCGAACACCGCATCCACGCCAGCATAGAGATTGGAACGGGCAGGGGCAGGACCGTCCGCGCGAATAACCAATAACGCCGCGAGGGACCACAGCAGGAAATGGAATGAATTCAACCTCATGGATTGGATCAATGGTTGAACAGGAATTCCTTGCTGCTAAGCAGCGCCCAATAGACGTCCTCCAGGGCGGTGCGCTTTTCGGCCTCCGAGGCGTCTGCCAGGATGGCTCCCAATTTGGCGGACTCGGTCGAAGAAGGCGGACGGGAGACCGTTGCGTAATAGGCTTCCTCAATGAGGACAGACGGGACGGCGTTTTGTTCGAGGAGTTTTGAAATGCGATTCTTAGGATCGGACAGCCGGGCATTGATCGTGTTGCCGTTCGCCAGATGCAAAACCTGGGTAATGCTAGGTTCCACGGTCCGTTCGCAGGAGCAGGTCGCATTTCGTTCCGGACGCCCGAATGTCTTCAAAAAGTAAGATTCAACGTTTGCGTCAGGGAGTTGCGAAGCCCGATAGCCCGCCGGGTAATTCGGAAAGACCGTCGGCGAGTCGGTCGCCTGCGCAATCGCGTCCAGCAGCACTTCGGCGGCAATCCGCCGGGGATAGTAATGAGAGTAGAACCGGGTGTCGGAGGCATTTTCCCGCAAGGCTTCGCTGGTGCGTTGATAGGTCTTCGACCGGAGGATGGCCCGCATCAATTCCTTCAAATCATAGTGATGGTCCGCGAGGTAACTGGCAACGGCAGCGAACAGCTTCTCGTTGCTCGCCGGATTCGTGGCCCGAAGGTCGTCAACGTTCTCCACCAGTCCGGCTCCCAGATAGTTGGCCCAGATGCGATTGACGATGGCCTTGGCAAAATAGGGATTGTCCCGGGACACCAGCCAATCCGCGAGAGCCTCCCGTCGGTCTCCGGAAAAATTCGGTGGCAGGGGATTTCCGTCCAGCGGTCGGGGAGGCTGCGGTTTGCCGGTCAAAGGTTGGATCAGCTCTCCTTCCGAGTCGGCAAAAACGGTCACCTCACCATCGTGTGTGCCGGCCTTGAGCCGGACCCGGGAAAAGAGGTTGGCCATGCCGAAATATTGGTCATTGGTCCATTTCTCCATCGGATGGTTGTGACAGCGGGCGCAATTGACCGACATGCCAAGAAACGCCAGCGAAGTCGTCTCGGTCAGGGCCAGCGGATCGTCATGGAGGACATAGAAATTGCCGGCACCGTGTTCCAGCGAACTCCCCCGGGCCGTGATCACCTGCCGGGCAAACTGATCCCAAGGCGTATTGGCCGAAACATTGCTTCGAATCCATTGATAATAAGCCCACATCGCTGGAGTCGACAGCCGCTTGCTGCTGACCAGGAAGAGGTCGGACCATTTATAGGTCCAGTAATCAACGAACTCCGGACGGGCCAGAACCTTCTCGATCAGCGCGTCGCGCTTGGTCGGAGAGGTGTCCGACGCAAACGCCTTGACCTCCGCAGCCGTGGGCAGGACTCCCATCGCATCAATGAACAGGCGCCGGATGAAGGCGATATCCCCGCAGTCACCGGAAGGCGGCAGATTGAGGCTGCGGAGCTTCTCCAAAACCAGTTCGTCGATAAAATTGCCCCCGGTAAGGGACGAAAAAGCCTCGGGGCGGGGAGGATCGGTGAAGGGGACGGTGACGGTCGCCACCGCAATCCGACTGAGGTACCAGGCGGTGATCGCGCCCTCTCCCTGACCCGTCACGGTGACCCGCCCCTGCTCGTCGATCTGGGCGACGGAGGCATTGGCAGCGGTGTATTTGGCCCAGCGGGTGACATCTTCCGAGTGCCCATCGCTGAACCAGGCGGTGACCAGCAGCGGCTGGGTATTTCCCGCCTGAAGTCGTACCGATGACGGCAGAATGGTGATGCGTTCGATGCGGGCGTCGCTCTCGCTCGATTTGGGAGTTCCGGCAGCAATCCATTCCGAGAGCACCCGATACTCGGGAGAGCCCACCTCGAAACGCTTGCCACCCTTGTGGGGTAGTGCACCGGTCGGTTTCAAGAGCATCAGGCTCCGGCCCGGGTCCGACGGATTAACCCGACGTCCCAGCGCGTTGCGGGTCAGCGCGGCAAAATCGCCGTCATCGTCATACCCGCGAAGCGACAGTCGAAATCCATTCTGACCCGCTGCGGCACCGTGGCATGCCCCGGCGCTGCAACCGGTCCTGGCCAGAACCGGTTGGACATGATTGCGAAAGCTCCACTGGAAAGGCCGGTCCATTCCCTCGACGGTGATCACAATCGAATTGGTCCTCTGGTCTGTTGACGCCACGAGCATGGCAACCCCGTTGGTCAGGGGAATCACCACCCCGTTATCGACCCGGGCAATCTCTGGAGGAACCACCATGAAGTTCACGGGACCGGCTGCCGGGCCGACCGCATCCGCTCCCACCCACTCCTCGGCCAAAAGCTGTTGACGGGCGGCGATCCCGGTCAGGGTGATTTTATTCGGAAGAATCGAGAGCTGTCGGTTGGTTGATTCCGCACCGGCGGAGACAAGTGAAAGGCCGAGGCCCAGGCAGGCGACAAGGATGCGGCTGTTCATTGGGGCTTCGACTTAGAACAGTTCGGTGATCGGCTGGGTCCCGTAATCCACCAGCGGATAAGGACGCGATTGCGGTCCGGGAAGCTTGGTCTCCAGGTCAATGCCCAGCGAATGGTAGATGGTGGCCGCCACTTCTGCCGGCTTCACCGGACGCTCCACCGGGTAGGCCCCGATTTCGTCGCTCTTGCCAACGATTCGCCCTCCCTTGACCCCGCCCCCGGCAAAATAGGTGGTCCAGCAGTTAGGCCAATGGTCACGTCCCCCTGCCGGGTTGATCTTGGGAGTCCGTCCGAATTCCGACAGGTTGCAAACGAGCGTTTTATCCAGGAGCCCGCGGCCGAACAGGTCCTCCAGCAACGCGCTGTAACCCTGGTCGTACATCGGGGCCACGATGTCCTTCATCCCGGCAATCGAGGTAAACGGTTTGGACCCGTGGATATCCCAGGTGATTTCATCAAAGACGGTGATGAAGGTGTTGATGGTGACAAATCGCACCCCTGCCTCAATCAGCCGCCGCGACAGCAGGCAACACTGACCAAACCGAGTCATGCCGTATCGCTCCCGGACCTTTACAGGCTCCTGATTTAGATCGAAGGCTTCACGGGCCTTGGAGCTGGTCATCAACCGGTAGGCGGAGGCAAAGTTGGTATCCATCAACGCCGCGCTTGGGCTGGCTTCAAAATTCTTGACGGTCGAATCGACGATGGACCGAAGCTCCCGGCGTCGGGCCAGTCGAACCTCCCCAATCTCGGTCGGCGGTAAAAGGTCGGGTACTTTGAAGTCCTTCCGACTGGGGTCGGCCATCAGCGCAAACGGGTCATAGGCCTTGCCCAGGAACCCGGCATCCTGTCCGTGCGGCATATTGCCTCCGGTCGGGCCCATCGGTTCTGGCAAAATGATATGCGCCGGCAACTCGTTGCGGCGTCCACGAAGAAACTCGAGGGCACAGCCTGCGTGGGGGGTATTGACACCACCACTGAAGAGCCGCCCGGTCTGCATCATTTGATGGCCGGTGTCGTGGACAGCGGGTGCCGTATGGTAGCAGCTGCGGACCAGGGAAAACTTGTCCGCAAGCTTGGCATGCAGCGGCAGGATTTCGGAAATCTGCAAATCCGGATTCTTTGTCCGGATCGACTTGAATGGACCCCGGATTTCAGACGCCGCCTCCGGCTTCATATCGAAGGTGTCCAATTGACTGGGTGCGCCCAGATTGAAGATCATGATCACGGATCGATCGTCGTTCCCGGGCGGTGCGGCTCCCGCAGCCTGCAACGCTGCCATCTTCGCCAACGACAACCCCAGCGTGCCGAGAGCCCCGACTTCCAAAAAGTCCCGGCGGCTGATGCCGTCGCAGGTGGTGATGGAACCTCTGCCCGTGAGCTTAAACATGGTGCCGGGATGCCGATGATTTCGAAGCTCCCGCCGTTTGACGGCCCGGCTCGCCATTGCCCGGCACTGTGATTCGAAGACGAGGATCCATTGAGTAATCTATTGGCCCCCAAACGTTCGGTCCGGTCAAGTCCCAGTAGTCATCAGTTCCCGATCCGATTCATACAAAGGGACAGGTCATTTGTTTGACATTTCCTCACTTCGCGCGTACTTTCTCTCGCATGCGACAGGCTCGCTTGAAGTTGGATTCCTGTGTAGGAGCGGCGTACTACCATTGCATTTCGCGGGTGGTGGAGCGGCGGATGGCCTTTGGGCCCAATGAGAAGGAGCAGTTTGTCCATTGGATGCAGGCGTACGCCGGGTTCTGCGGGGTGCGGGTGCTCACCTACTGCATCATGTCCAATCACTTCCATATCCTGGTGGAGGTGTCACAGCGTCCGGAGGTTCTCCCCGGGGATGAGGAGCTGTTACGACTCTATGCCCTGGTTCATGGGGAGGATGCAGCGGAAAGTCAGCGGAAGCTGATGACGATCTGGCCGGAGGAACAACGGCAGCAATGGCGTACAGGGTTGTACGCGCAGATGTGGGATGTGAGTGCCTACATCAAGTTGCTCAAGCAACGGTTCACCCAGTGGTTCAACCGCTGGCATCGGCGCAAGGGCACTTTGTGGGAGGAACGCTTCAAGAGCGTGCTGGTGGAGGGTTCACGGGATTCCCTGGCCCGGGTGGCGGC
>CAITXU010000069.1 GCA_903896505.1 uncultured Verrucomicrobiota bacterium
GGCTGGAGCCTCGGTCCTGCGGACGGCCTATTGGCTTCGCCTATGCAGAAGAGGCGCTGTTCGAACGGCCGGAGGCTCCGCGGGAGAGCGGCGGGACGCCGCTTCCACTTTGGCGCTGTATTGCTCGAAGCTGCCTATTTCAGAAACCGGATGGTCAGCGGATAGCGGAACAACTCTCCTTCACTTGCCTTGTAGGCCCCGATGCAGCTCAGTGCAATTCCCGATACGTACAAAGCGAGGACGAGGGGAACTCCAATCAAAAACAAGCACAGGGGTATGCTGATGAAATAATAAGCGAGCCAGGACAGATGAAAGTTGATCACTTCCTTTCCATGCCGGTCCACCTCGGGGAACTCGCCCCGTTGCGTCAGCCAAATGACCAGAGGTCCGATCAAATTGCCAAAGGCCATGTTAAAGGCAAGCAACCCGGACAAATGGCACAGAACCGTCCATTGAACCGTACCGGCTGGAACCACGGAAGAGTTCGGAGTCGGGACCGAACCGGGGGAAGCCGGGGCGCTCACGGGGGGAGGCGGAAGGTCATGCATGGCAGGAACCGGAACTCACGCGCTGGACCGGAAAGGACCTATCCCGACGGATGAAACTCCGAACAAAATGGGTCGATGACACCGAACCGGCGAAATGTCGAGCGGGAAAGTGATGCCGATTTTTCGTGAATAGTCCGGGGGCGCTGTGGTCGGGTAAAGACCATGCGCATGCCTTTTATCCGCAGTGTCCTTCTGGCCGGTCTTGGACCGTGGCTCATCCCGGCCATTTCCACCGCCCTTCATGCGGCACCGCCGGACTGGTTGCTCGATGCCTCAAGCTACACGGCCACAGTGACTTCATCGAAAACGGCGGTGGTCCTCCAGAACGGTCTGGTGCGGCGGACGATTCGCATCAGTCCCAATGCAGCGACTGTCGGATTGGACCATCTGGTGACCGGGGCCAGTTTCATTCGTGCCGTCGAACCTGAGGCATTGCTGACCGTCGACGGGAAGGAATTAGCCGTCGGAGGACTCAAAGGACAGCCGGACCGCGCCTACCTGCTTCCGGAATGGACGGCGGCATTGACCAATGATCCCGCCGCCCTGGGCTTTGTGGGAATGTCCACCGGCAACCCGGAAGCCCCGGTCCCTTGGAAGAGCAAGCGTCATCATGCGGACATTCCGTGGCCGCCTCCCGGCATGTCTTTAGACCTTCGTTTTCGAGGATCCGAGGGTCCCCATCGCGACCTCTTTGTCACCGTCCATCATGAGTTGTACGACGGTCTCCCCGTTTTCGGAAAGTGGTTGACTGTCAGCAATGGGGGTCCCCGGGAGATCGTCCTCGATCGGTTCACCTCGGAGCGGTTGGCCGTGGTTGAGGCCGAATCGGCGGTCGATGAGCGTCCCAACATTGCCTGGCGCACCCCGGCGATCGATGTCCTAAGTGACTACATGTTCAAGGGCATGGACGTGGTCACAGGCAATCAGACGGCCACCTGGCAGCCTGACCCGGCCTTCACCAGCCAGGTAAGCTATGCGCTGCACACCCCGTGCATCCTCCGGGTGCAGCCGCCCGTCGGACCCGGTCGTCATCTGGCACCGGGCGAATCGTTCACCACATTCCGAAGTTACCTGATCGTTCACGACTCCACCGAACGCGAGCGCCAGGGACTGACGCTCCGGCATGCCACGCGGGCCCTGGCACCGTGGACGACTGAAAATCCGATCATGATGCATGTCCGCAGTGCCGAGTCGAAGGCCTTCCGTCAGGCGGTCGATCAATGCGTGGAGGTGGGCTTCGAGATGATTATCTACACCTTTGGAAGCGGACTGGAGATGGAGAAGGACGACCCCGCCTACATGGCCCGGGTGAAGTCCGATGTCGACTACGCCCACGCCCGCGGATTGGAAGTTGGAGCCTATTCGCTCTTCAGCAGCCGCAGCATCGATCCTGCCAATGACGTGCTCAACCCGTCCACCGGCAAACCGGGCGGTGCCATTTTTGGCAACGCCCCCTGCTTCGCCAGCACCTGGGGTCAGAATTATTACCGCAAGCTGACCAACTTCATCTCCCAGACCGGACTCGATCTGCTGGAACACGACGGTCCATATCCGGGGGATGTTTGTGCCTCGACCAATCATCCCGGCCATCGGGGAGTGGCCGACAGCCAGTGGGCCAATTGGGAAATGAACGCCGGGCTCTACCGCTGGTGCCGTGAACACGGTGTCTACGTGAATCAACCCGACTACTATTTTCTCGCGGGCGGCAACAAGACGGGCATGGGTTATCGGGAAGATAATTTTTCCCTGCCCCGCGAGCGACAGCTCATTCACATTCGCCAAAACATCCACGATGGCACCTGGACAAAACCCCAGACGGCCGGGTGGATGTTCGTGCCCTTGACCGAATATCAGGGCGGCGGAGCGGCGGCGACCATTGAGCCACTGGCAGAACATCTTCCCGCCTACGAAGGGCACTTGGCCAACACGCTGGGGGCCGGCGTTCAAGCCTGTTGGCGGGGTCCGCGTCTCTATGATTCCGAGGCCACCAAGGTCCTCGTGGAGAAATGGGTCTCCTTCTTCAAAAAGCATCGGGACATCCTCGAGTCCGACATCATCCACGGACGCCGACCCGATGGACAGGACGTGGATTACATCCTCCACGTCAATCCTCATCTCGATACCCGGGCCTATGTCATGATCCACAATCCCTTGAAGACCACCGTGGAGCGAGACCTGACCCTGCCGTTGTATTATTCCGGGTTGTCGAATGTCGGCCTGGTAAAAATCGAAGACGGCCCGGCCCAGCGGGTCGCCATCGAACGCGACGGACGGATGACCGTGCGCGTCCACATCGCGCCCGAGAGTCGGACCTGGCTGACGGTGGAGGAAGCCCGGGGCGGTAAGACACCGTAGATAGATATTTTCGTTCACAAAGATGTAACATCATGATAGAAAGACATTTTGAGGTTCCGTTTGTAGCTCGCTTGGCTCTCAGGGAGAAGCAAATCCAACAGAGCTATCGGCCCCTCATTGCAGTACATAAATGGTTTGCGCGAAGGCCTGGAACCCTTTTCCGATCACTCATTCTTTCCGAGTTTACTGAGAATTCCATTCGACAGACCTTCTATCAAAGTCAACAGATGTCCCATATCCGCATATTTGATCCCTTCATGGGAGGCGGTACTACGATGATGGAGGCAAATCGAGTGGGATGCGCCGTTGCCGGAACAGACGTAAATCCAATGGCCTGGTGGATCGTCCGACAGGAATTGGGTGAACTCGATGTATGCGGGTACCAGGAAGAAGCGGAAAGGTTACGTTCCTATCTCGAAGCCGAAGTTGGCTTGTTTTATCGGACTCGGTGCCTCCGATGTAAAAGCAATGAAGCGAGGGCCAAATATTTCCTTTGGGTCAAGACGGCCTACTGTGCAAAATGCAACGAACGTACCGACTTATTCCCAGATTTTCTCATATCTGAGGGCGTTCGACATCCGACGAATGTCTTTGTCTGCGGATGCTGTGGTGAACTGTTTGAGGCTTCCAACCGGCGACACCCAGGTCCCTGCCCGAGCTGTGGAAATGTGCTTCCATACAACAACATCGCCCGCCGGAATAAGTCTGTGTGCAAACATTGCAACGGACCTGTAGATTATCCTAGCAAATCGGTGCCGGAACACCGAATGTTTGCTATAGAGTACCATTGTGAGTCCTGTGGATCGCAATCCGTTGCTGGAAGCGGAAAGGGACGATTGTTCAAGAAGCCAGACCAGCAAGATCTCAAGCGGTACGAACAAGCCTCCGTTCGTTTGAAAAGCGTCGCCCCACGATTTATTCCTGGAGACCAAATCCCAGAAGGGGATGAGACGAATCGCTTACATCGATGGGGATATGGCGCATATCGGGATCTTTTCAACGTTCGACAGCTTCTCGGTTTGGAGTTGAGCTGTCGATGGATCGCAGGTGTCAAGAATAATGCCATCCGTGAAGCACTTGCTACGAATCTCTCCGATCTGACGCGTTATCAAAACATGCTGTGCCGTTACGATACAATGGCGCTAAAGTCGTTGGATATCTTCTCGGTCCATGGTTTCCCAGTCGGCTTAATCCAATGTGAATCCAATTTTCTTGGAATTTCAGGACGAAAAGGTGCACCGGTCGGGAGTGGAGGGTGGTTAAATATAGTCGAGAAATTTGCAAAAGCGAAACGCTACTGTGGGGCTCCGTTTGAGATTCGTCACGACGGCTCTAAAAAGGTAGAAGTGCCAATGACGGATGAGTGGATAGGGATTTCTCGAACAAATACGAAAGATTCTCCCCAACGCGAGGTATTGCTGCTGTGTGCCGACTCAGCTTCCGCAAAGATTGGTGGCAAGATGTTTGATGCGATTTTAACCGATCCACCCTATTTCGGAAACGTTCAATATGCGGAGTTGATGGATTTTTGCTATGTCTGGTTGCGAACACTTCTAGGCTCCTCAGTACCTGAGTTTCAAAGGCCAACCACGCGGCATGTTAATGAATTAACCGGCAATATTAGCATGGGTCGAGGGCTAGAGCACTTTGCTGCGGGCATTTCAAACACCATCAAACGGTCCGCCAATCGTCTTAAGCCCGGTGGTCCCCTTGCGTTCACCTATCATCATAATCAACTGGAGGCCTATTTGCCGCTCACCATGGCGATTCTTGATGCGGGCCTTGTCTGTTCGGCGACATTGCCCTGCCCCGCCGAGATGGGAGCATCTATTCACATCAATGGGACCGGTTCATCAGTCGTTGATACGGTTTTTGTATGCCGCAGCGCCGGAAAATTTCCTCGCCGCTGGCTTGCGACCAATCCAAATGAGGTTGCTGCAATTGTTCAACGCGATATTGAGCTGCTAGCAGTCGCCGGGTTAAAGGCGACCCAAGGCGACATTCGATGCCTCGCTTGCGGGCATTTAGCTCGTCTTGCAGTCTGGAATCTCCGATCAATTTGGGACCAACGAGCGACGGTTCCAACGCGAATGGATGCGATTCGAAAGTGGTTTTCATCTTTCGGCGGCCTTGAATCTGTTCTTAAGGCTTTGGACGCAGAATACTCCCATGCAAACCGTTCCCAAGATTGGCGAAGGATTGAAGTGATCAACGAAACCTACGAGCTTGAAGATGAAATATCCTTTTGACGCGGAATTCGACGAAATCGTCAAAAAACCCGATTCGTTTATCGAGGCTGTTTTCTCAAGCTTGGCTTCGGAGTTCATGGCCATGCCAAAGGGTGAAGGATTTGTCGAGTATCCAACATTTGAGGCGGGCTATGAGGCGCTAAAAATGGCAACTGCTGGATTTCATTCGTTTGTGCCAACCAAGGTGCTTCCAGTCGTCCTGGAAAGACCCATTTGCCTGATTGTTTTGAGGTCGATACTCGGCTTCACCCCTCCTGAATGGGCATACTTAGCGGCACAAAAGGTTGGCCCCGAATTGAGTCAGGGATTTGCGCGATCCCTTGACCGAAAGATTCGCCTTGATCCATTAGCACCTCTGAAGAACAATCCACTTCAGCGTCGACGAATTATCGCTATGATCGAGGTTGCTTGCGATCATTTGAACATGGCTTGCCCACGGGTGCGAGATGATCAACTGCACCGTTTGAATAAGGCAGATACGGCAGATGGGCTGCCCGGCCTTAGAAATCTATCCAACTTCGGTGTTCCCTATGCTATGATGCTGTACGAGCGTTTTCTAGGTCGCCCGTTCGCGGGACATAGGGATTCGGTCAGTGAATTAGTTGGAGACGGTCTCGAGAATGCTATTGAAGAGCAACTTTTCCTTGCAGGCATCAGTTTCCGCAGGACGCGGCGTGCGGAGCGTTTCACCGAGTTTGATCAAGCCCCTGATTTCATCGTACCCAGCGAGTTCAATCCCAAGATAGTCATTGAGGCCAAGGTCACTGAAGATGACGGAACGGCCAGAGACAAAGTGACCCGGGTTCAGCATCTTGAGACTATCAGCCGACGAAATGTTCCTCGCGGCGATCCACCACGATTTCAGGTAATTGCATGTATTGCGGGCCGGGGATTCGGCGTTCGCAAGGAGGACATGAGGAAACTTATTGAGGCCACTCGAGGGAAGGTCTTCACTCCGCGGACCTTAGGGAGTCTTGTCGAGAAATCGGGCCTATCTGCATTTGCAACCAAGCGTCCCTAATGAATGACGCAAAGCACGTCGTTACCGGAGCTCCGAAATTTATCTTTTTGGATGGGGACAGAATACTTCAATGATAGGAATTGGGTGCACAAGAAGGAATCAGGAGAGGATTGACCAACAGCAATTCTAGTGATGCTATTGCGCCCGGTGGACTACCTTGACAAACAACCCGCTGCCCACACTATGAAGGCCCTCCGCCGCATCACCCTGTTCTTGGTAGTCCTGGCTGCCGGACTGGCCTTGGTCGGCTTCTTTTTGCCCGCGCAGTACCATGTCGAGCGGTCCATCACCGTGAATGCGCCGCCGGACAAGGTCTTCGCCATCGCCTCAAGCTTTAAAACCTGGGAAAGCTGGACCGCATGGAATCTGCAAATGGACCCCACGCTTCAAAGGACCATTTCCGAAACCGATTCCGCAGTCGGTTCGACCATGTCTTGGGAGGGCAAGAAGGCAGGTCAGGGAGAGATGAAATTGACGAAAGTGACTTCACCACAAGAGTTCACCTACGATCTCGAGTTTAATCACGGCCAATACAAATCAGTTGGGACCATGACCTTCCAACCTTCAGGTGAAGGGACGACGGTCATTTGGAGCGACGAGGGAGGCCTGGGTGGAAATCCGTTTCTCCATTGGATGGCGCTCGCCATGGACAAGATGATTGGACCGGACTTCGAAAAGGGCCTCGCCGGTCTCAAGGCGCTGGCGGAAAAGAAATAGCCAGAAGCTGCTATTGGATTCCCGAAAGGGGCACGGGAGGAAGATTGCGAAAGGCGGCGGTTGAACTCCACAGGTTGACCGGGGTGACGGACCGGCCAAAGATCAATGGCCGGACACTGCCATCGACGAAGGCAAAATTGGACCGGCCTGATCGTGCGCCGCCGCCATGTCGACCATGCTCGACTTCATTGATGTCGTCCCCGCCACCCTGCCCCTGGAGGAAGTCCATGTAGGCCTGGGGTGAACGTGACTTCTTTTCGCCAAAAGTGATGGTTTCCGATGGTTCCGGAATCGTGCCGAGCTTGACCGAATATTCCCAGGAAAACCGGGGCGGAGTGGTGTTCAATATTACTTGGAACCGGGCCATGGCATCCGGAGGGAGGGTTGACTTGAAGTAATCGTTCCACCCATTCATCAGGTAGCTGCGATGTGATCCATCGGCGTCGAAGGTGGGGAGCCCCGATGAAGGAGCGTCAAAGTTCGGTGGCCACGATTGTTTGGTGGGTGTTCGACGGTCCGACGGACACTTCAGGACCGCCTCGGTCACATAGTATGGGTACAATGGAAGAGTCCAGTAGGGTATCCCATGACGCGGGGGATCGTTGTCGGCGTGTTCCTGGGAATAGGTCAATAATGCCAGGTCCAGTTGCCGGAGATTGGACAGGCATTGGGTGGCCTGCGCTTTGGATTTGGCCTGAGAAAGGCTTGGTAGGAGCAACGCTGCCAAGATGGCGATGATGGCGATCACCACCAGGAGTTCAACGAGCGTAAAACCGCTTCGAATGTCGTTCCGTTTCATCGGATGAGGTGGGTCCCCTGAACCACATCAGCCTTTACGGCGATGGATAAAGAGCTTGTTGCCGTCGGGGTCGCAAATGACGGCAAAGGAGCACGGTTGGCAATCGGTCGGCTCCATGTGGAAGCGCACGTTGGCTGCTTTCAGACCGGCGATGGTGGCATCAAAATCCTTCACTTCCAAAGCCACCGCAGGTCCCACGGAGTCAGGGTTCGAACCCGGCGAAAAATTGGTAATCGCCAGGCAATGGGGACCAATTTCGTACTCGATAAAAGCTTGGTTTTCGTCACCCCAAACGTTGGAGGGCTTCAGCCCGAGCTTCCCTTCGTAAAAGGCGCGCGCGGCGGCGAGATTTGTCACAGGATAGCAGACAAAAGCGAACTCGGTGATTTCCATGAGGGCAGGACTTCTTGAAATGAAGTACACCCACACCACTCCGGTGTCGAGGGTGTTGGGGCTGACTGCGGAAACACAAATCCGTCATCCATCTGGACGACTCTTGCCGCTCCATCACGCGTCCCGATCGAAATGGGAGTTCAAACCAGCGGCCAATCCGCCCAGGATGGAGCAAGAGGCCAGGATTCCGGTGGCTTGAAGCCCGGACGAAAATGGATACCAAATCCACACCCGGAAACCGAAGGCGATTCCGATCGCCATCCCAAAGCCGAAATGATCCCAGCAGTAAATGGGGACTTGCAGGAGCGCGTCTCTCCGTTGGATATCCCTCCTTTGGAGGGACTTGCGTCCGGAGGGACGCGCTCCTGCAAGTCCCCATATCGATTTCAACCACCATCGCCTGCGAGCCACCTCGCCCTTTCGAACGAGGGTGGAGAAACGCTGTCATTTGGAAGCATCCCACCCGGGGTGCTCCAGGGACCGACGACACTCACCAGCCAAACGGCGGTCATTTCCGTCCGATATGCTGCCTCTCGATCGATCAGCGCCGACTGACGTTGACTACAGGGGATGTGCTTCCGCCACTTGTAACCGGCACGCAACTGGCTAGTCTGCCAGGGGTGAAAGCATTCCTTTCGGTGGTCCTCAGCCTCCTGTGCCTGGGTATGACCCATGCGGCGGGTGTCTCCCGGACCATTCACCTGCGGGCGGAAAACCTGGTAACGCCAGCCAAAGGTTCCGGGCCGCAGTCGGCAGCACTGACAACACCAACGGCACCGATTTCGGGCCTCTGGCTGCTTCAATTCACCAACCACATCGAACCCGCATGGCAGGAGGAACTACGCCAGCGGGGGGTGGAGCTTCTGCATTATGTGCCGGATGATGCCTTTGTCGCCCGGTTCAATGGGGTCAATGCCGCAACCGTGAGTCAATTGTCGTATGTCCATTGGGCCGGACCGTTCGAGGCCCGATGGAAGGTTCATCCCCGCCTGACCACCCAGGTTCGGCAACAGGTCACGGGACGATTCGACATCCATTTCCTGGGTCGACCAAGCCTGACTGAGGTCGAAAAGCTGATGCTGAATCGCTCCGTTGGTGGCCGGGCCGGGGTGAGCACGTCCCTCGGAACCCTCTTTCATGCATCGGTGACAGCCTCCCAACTCCGTCGATTGGCGGCTTCGCCCGACGTCATCTGGATCGAGCCGGCTCCCCGCCCTCATCTGAGCGACGAGATCGCTGTCAAAATCATCGGGGGCGACGATGGCAAGGGGGCCACGCCGTCGCTGGTGCAGGCGGCGGGGTTTGACGGGCGCGATGTCACCGTGGCCGTGGCCGATTCCGGGTTGGATTCCGGAGACCTCACCGTCCTGCACCCGGACCTTGCCGGACGGGTCGACGCACTTTTCTTTTATGACACCCTGACCGATGCCGCCGATGAACACGGGCATGGCACCCATGTGGCCGGGATCGTCGCCGGAAATGCCGCCACCGGTGAGGTGGATGGCAATGGCCATTGGTGGGGACTGGGAGTGGCCCCGGGAGCGCATCTCGTTGCCCAGCGCATCTTCGACGGTGCCGGTGGCTATCATCCACCGCCCAGCAATGCCCGGCTGACCCAGGATGCCGTCCGGGCCGGGGCTTATGTCGGCTCCAATTCCTGGGGCGATGACACGGCAGGCGAATACAATTTGAATGCCGCTGAATTCGATGGCCTGGTCCGCGATGCCGACCCGCAGGTTCCTGGCGAACAGGCCTATGTGTTGGAATTCAGCGCCGGAAATGCCGGTCCGGGAGTTCAAACGCTCGACAGTCCGGCTGTGGGCAAGAATGTCCTTGCGACGGGTGCCAGTGAAAACAACCGGTTCGGATTTGGAATTTACGACAGTGGTCAGGAAGTGATCGCTGATTTCTCCAGCCGTGGACCGGCGGAGGACGGACGTATCAAACCCGACCTTGTGGCCCCGGGGACCTGGATCGCATCCCTCCGGTCCGTGTATGCCAACGACAACAATTCGTGGGCACCGATCGATGACTGGTACCTCTACGAGGGCGGGACTTCCCAGGCGGGACCGCACGCCAGTGGGGCTTGTGCCGTCGCGGTGCAGTGGTATCGGGCCACCCATGCCGGGGCCACACCGTCTCCAGCCCTGGTCAAGGCCATGCTCATGAATTCCACCGACTCGTTGGGCACGGCGCTCGTGCCCGACCCGACGGCGGCGGCCGACCCATCCAGCGATGGCAGCGGGACCATTCTGGTGGGCACCGAAAACACTCCCATCCCCAATAACGACCAAGGATGGGGACGATTGAACCTCGCCAATCTCATCCTCTCACCCGTGCGTTGGATATTTCAGGACCAGGGAGTTGAACTGGCGACCAGGGAAACATTTGAAAAGCAGTTGATCATCGGTGGCGGTGCTCCTCTTCGCATATTGATGGCCTATACCGATGTTCCCGGACTTCCAGCGGCGATTCCTGCCCTGGTGAATGATCTCGATCTCGAGGTCGTGGCCCCCGACGGCACGCTGTTTCGCGGAAACGCCATCGCGGACGGCGAAAGCGTGGCGGGCACGCCCGAAGGAGACCGAATCAACAATGTTGAAGGAATCCTGATCAGTGCTCCGTCGGCCGGCCAGTGGACAGTGCGGGTCGCCGCCCATCATGTGCCTGTGGACGTTCATCATCGCACGAATGGCAGCCCGCGCCAGGACTTCGCCCTCGTCATCTCCGGCCAGCTTCCGCAAGCCGGTGAAGGGGTCATCGCCTGGGACAGAACCGAGTACCGTCTGCCCTCAACGGCGACGGTTCGCTACACCGACCAGAAACTCAAGAACACGCCGTCGCTGGCTGTCCGTGTTTCTTCGAGCACCGATACCAACGGACTGGTGGTGACATTGAAGCCATCGGGTGTTCCGGGTTCCTTCGCCGGAACGGTGGCTCTCGCGAGTGGTCCGATGGTCCCTGGAGACGGACGCCTGCACGCGGCCAATCTGGACCAAATGGTGGCCAGTTACACACCGCCAGACACAACGAACATCATCAACTCGGTGGCCACCATCGATACCATTCCACCGGTAATCGGCAATGTCACCACCACTCTCCAATTCGGTCAGGCCAGCCTCGGATGGCAAATCGACAAACCGTCCACCTCCGTCCTGCATTATGGAACCACCAATGCAGTGACCAATACGGTTGTGGTCCCCGGCTTTATCACCGACGCCTCGGTGGACCTGCCGCCGCTGACGCCTGGGAGGACCATCTTTTACGAAATCGTCGCCACCGACCGGGCAGGAAACCAGTCGACCAATAACAACCGCGGCGTCTATTTTCGGTTTATCGCACCTAAACCCGCCGCAGCGCTTTTGCTCTATACGCCGGAGAGCCTTTTTACCGCGGGCGGAGCCCTGCAGGATACTCCCTATCCAAGTGTGGAGAATTGGACAGGCCCCCTCGACGCCCTGCAATTACCGTATGAAGTGTGGGACACAAGCGTCCAGGGGCGTGCTCCCACTGTCGACGAGTTGCGCCAATATCAACTGGTCCTCTGGCGACCCGAGGAATTGGCCACGCCTCTTCCGGGAGTCCTCACCTCCGTTAAGGGCTATGTCCGCCAAGGTGGTTCCCTATTCGTCGCCTCATTCGACATCCTCACCCGCTTGCAGGAAACTCAGGCCACCAACTTCTGGCAACAGGTCCTTCATGTGGGTGACTTTCAGGCAGAGCAGGGCGCGAACCAACTGGTGTCGGCCCTTGGTGACCCGGTCGGCGATGGCTCCAATGTCACATTAGACTATGACGCTTTTCCGAGCGGGCTAATCATTGACATTCTTGGGTTCGTCTGGCCCGACGGGGCCGATGCCCTGGTTCCCGGAACAAATACTGCGCCAGCCTTTTACCAGGAAGACAACCTCATTGTCGGCATTCACTATCCCCGAACCGGGGAGGTCACGCATGATGGTCGGGTGGTATTTCTGGCCTGCGCTTTCGAAGCTATTCCTGATGCGGGTGATGCGCCCAACAATCGCGCATCCATTTTACAAAACGCCATCCGGTTTCTGGTCCCAACGATCTCTTCCGGAGCGACCGTCGCTCTCGATCGGTCGGCCTACACCCTTCCGCAAGGAGCCTTGATTGAAGTTACTGATGGGTCCCAAACCAACTCGTCGGTCTCTGTTACTGTGGCGACGCCCCATCGGACCAACACATTTTCCCTGCCCGCCACCGTTCGTCCGGGTGTTTTCCAAGCCCGATTGACTCTCACAGGAACCCCAAGTACCAACGATTCACAGAGTTGGTGGGTAGTCGATGGCAACACAGTGACCGTCAGTTACACGGACCTGAATGGGCAACGCGTCGGTACCCGGGCAGTGATAGACACCCGACCACCAACCCTATCGAGCGTGGCAGCCGATCCTTTCTACAGCGAGGCGACTATCACGTGGTCGACGGATAAGCCGACGGATGCGACTGTCCGTTTTGGCGAGTCGGGCGGTGACGATAGTTTCTTGAATCGCAGTAGCTATCGGGACGAGTCAACAACCAACCATTCCGTCCTGATCAGCGGGTTGATCCCTGACCGGATTTATTACTTCGCCGTTGTGTCCCGCGATGCTGCGGGGAATGAGGCACTGGATAACCACGGTGGCTCCTATTTTACATTTCGGACCCTCAAGCCGTTGGGAGTACCGTGGACGGACGACCTCGAATCAGGCAGTGACGGCTGGCTCATGATCGACAATAGCGGTGGAGACCCGTTCAGCAGCCTGTTCGGGGATATCTCCGGCCCGGGCTCCAATTGGAGCTTTGGTGCACCACAAGATTCCGCGGGTATTATGGCTCACAGCGGTACCAATGTCTGGGCTACCAACCTGGGAGGAAATGTGGTGGACTTTTCGCTTTCGGACCTCATCAGCCCTGCTATTGGGCTTTACGGTGGCAATCAAGCCACTCTAGAATTCTGGCAAAGCTACGATTTCAGCTCCACTTCGAGCGGTGGCGACGACGGCTTTGGTGATTATTCCATCGAGACCGGAACCGTGTCGATTTCCATCGATTACGGAGCCAACTGGATCGACCTCACTTCAATAAGCGATGGTGCCTCGGCGGGTTGGGAATCGGTCCAGCTCGATCTCACCCCGTATATTGGCAACATCATCCGCATCCGATTCGACTACCAATTGTTCTCGTTCAACAGCAATACGCGCCTCGGGTGGATGCTGGATGATTTCCAAATCACGATGAACCAGGTGGCTCAAACCGTCCTTCAGGTCACGAACAATCTGTCCGAAGCCGCCGTCACCATCGTCGGCCCGACCAATCGAATCGCCACCGGTGAGGGATTCTTCGTTCAGACCAATCTGCCACCCGGCACCTATCAGATTTCGTGGAGTCCGGTTCCCTATTACCAGACACCATCGCCGCAGACCAAGATTCTCGGCACCAATAATTCGCCCCTGTTGATTCACGGCGTCTACACCTTCCCCGATGTGAATCACAATGGCATCAGCGACCTGTGGGAATCGCACCACCTCGGGACCATCGCTCCGGGCAGCACCGGTCGCGAGGACTCGGACGGCGACGGCATGAGCGATTTTGCCGAATGGGAGGCGGGCACGAACCCCCTTGATCCGAAGAGCGTGCTTCGATTGGAGGTGCCGTTGGTGCAGTCGGGGCGACCGGTCCGCTTCACCTGGCCGACGGTGGCGGGGCGGCAGTACTGGCTGGAAACGAGCGACGATTTGAAGAACTGGACGACCGTCAGCGACAAAACCATCGCCACCGGAACATCGCTCAGCGCCAGCGTCTCCGCCCTGGATCCACGAATCCCCTACTTCTTCCGCGTCCAAGTGCAACCGTGACGGCTTGCCCGCGCCCTTGATCCCAGTTTCAAGGAACCATTTCGCAACCGTATTAACTTAAGGACAGTCGCTGATGACCGTAGGTTCCCCATCTATTTTTGCCATCGAGTCGACAATCACACGTGCCTACGAGCAACTGAGTCTTCGCGCACTGGGCCACTTTCTAATCCATATTCGCGGGCACAGTTATGGAGTTTACTCCCCGAATGCCACGATGCTGGCATGCTCCCTGGATGAGGTCAAAGACCGCATTCGAAGACGCGGAAAACACACTGCCCCTTTTGCAGATGAACCAAGCGCTGGCGAAGTAGCCGATGCCATTCGAGACGCAGTTTTTGCTCCCAATCAGGAACACAAACAATTCTTTGGAATGCCACACGCAATCTTCCAAGGGATTGTTTTCTCGAATCACCTCATATGGGCCCCGGACGGCGATGAGGCCTTTGACGACGGAAGTTTCATTTTACATTTTGATGTAGGCAATCAGGTCAGGTTAGTTGCTTTCAAATGTTGCATGGATAGCTACCACCATGATCCTACTACGTTGAGCACAATTTGGCTGCCGGCGGGTGAGTTTTATGAAACCCTCGAAAACTGGCGGCACGCTTTCGAGGCAGAGTGGGCAACAGCTCCAAAGGTGGTTGAATCAGTGATGTGATTCATTTCCCAATGAAGCAGCTTTTTTAGATCAATGAATCTCCATTTTCAAGGCATCAGCGGAAATCTTCAGGCGGTCGCCTCGACCGATGACGGTAAAACAACCATCTATCTCGAAGGAAAAACTAGGGGACAGGTCATCCATAACCGAGCCCGATTGGTGCTTGCCTGAACGGAAAAACGGGCGTAGGCCAATGAAGGTCGGTCAAACTTTAAGCCCACATCTTATGCGTCTCTTTCGTCCTCTCTGGGTGGCCGTTGTACTGCTGCCCGCCGTCTGCGCCGTTGCCGCTCCGTCGGTTGAGACCCGTTCGCCGTTTGGTCAGGGACACGTTCAACCGGTCGCCTCGCCCAAGGCACCGGTTCACACCGTTGCCGCCACCAAAGTCCGGCGCGCGCCGTTCCCCACGCCGGTCAGCCGGATCGATGTCTTTTCGGCGGAGGATATCGCCCGGAGCGGCAAGGGCGACCTTTCGTCGTTGTTTGCAGGGCATTTCACGGGCTCCCGCTGAACGGGGACTGCCGGCACTGCCGGCCCTGCCGAAATCAGCAGGGCGCACCTTGGGTGCGTTCCACCAGTTGTCTCAGCGTGGTGGACCGGGCGCGGCCGGCTTCCACTTCGGCAATGGCGTCGAATTCCGCCCGAACCAACGGGCGAGCGTCGTCGGCTGCCGTCTGGACGTCATGGCCCTGGCCGGCCCGGATGGAGTGAAGGATTTGCCAGACATTGATTTGATCGAGCGGTCGCGCTGGAAGATAGCCAACCTCGGAGCCTGCCGCCTCGCACAGCAGGTGGGTCGCGAAGAGGGTTTGAAGAACGTCCTTGGCCAGTTTGGGAGGAACAGCCATCCGCTCGGCCAACTGGCCGGCGGTGTACGGCGGGTCGCCGTTGGCAAATCGCTCGCCGATCAAGGTCATCAACCGCAGCGCAATGAATTCGCGGGCCTGATGATGCACCCTTCCCACCCACCGTTCCTGGAGATAGGCGTGACGGAATTGAAAGACATACGCCGTCTGTGCACCGAACAGGAGGATCAACCACGACAGATACATGCCCAGAAGAAAGAGTGGGACCAATCCGAGACTGCCATAAATGGCGTTGTACGTAACCACGCGGGTGTTGTAGAGGGCAGAGAGTCGCCCGTTGAGGGTCCAGAGCACGGCCGCGACCACACCACCGACCAGCGCCGCCTGCCACTGGACACGAGTGTTTGGCATCCAAAGGTAGAGTCCGGCAAATGCCAGGCTCATGATTCCCAAGGTGAGCAGCCAGGACAGGGAGGCAATAACCTGAGCCAGCACGGCAAAGGTCTCGCCGCCTCCCGCATGGTGGAGGAGGGCGAGGTAGTTGACTCCTTTGCCAATGACCACCGCAATGGGTCCCAGGGTAATAACCGCCCAATAGAGGACAATGCTCATGAACCAGGTGCGGCCCTTGGGAACGCCCCAGATGTCGTTGAAGGCGGACTCCACCGTGCGCAGCAGGGAAATGGCGACAAAGAGCAGGCCGGCCATGGCTGAGGCACCGACAGTACCGAAGCGAATGTTACCAACAAATTCCACGATCTTGGCCGCCACTTCACTGCGCTTGGTCCGCGTCTGGTTGGTTGGGTCGGACGGGTCGGCCATGGGCACGATTTCCTTGGGAAACACCTCCTGGAGCAGCAACCGATTCACCCGCCTCAGGTCCGGCGGTGGATTGGTCGACGTGGTCAGAGCTCGAATGGCAGGAGACAAGCTGACGCCAGCAAATCGTTCGGTGGAGTAAAAGTTGGTTTTGGCGATCACGCCGTTGAACATCTTGCTCAAGGCGATCTCGACCGCCAATCGGCCCGCGTCGGTGCCATCCCAACTCACCGTCAATTCCCGCGCTTCGGGTGTCAGACTTTCCCACAAGAACTTGCAAACCGGGTTGGTCGCCTGGGTGATTCGTTCGGTCAGCGACCTCAAGCCGGAATAATCATCGGCGGAAAAAACGGGCGACGTGGGGTCGGCCGTGTCTTCCGTACTCACTCCGATGGCGGGTGCCACGCGAACGACCGCCGCATCGATCAGGTCTTCCAACTCGCGCTTTTGGCGGGCCTCATCCCTCGGCAGGAACAGGGCGGCGACGCTGATGGAGACGGCCAGCAAGGGCACCACGGCCAGAAGGGTGGTGTAGGCGAGGGACGAGGCGCGAACCGGACAGCGGTTCCGGACGAAATTTTGGAAGACCAGCAACCAAAAATGGACGAATCGTTGCCAGCCGTTCAGACGTGGCTCCTCGGAGGCGACGGCATCGTCGTCAATGATTGTCTTCACCTGAGCCTGCATCCTCTCGAGCTGGCCCGAGATTCGGTTGGGGTTGACCGCCATGAAGGGGAGCCTATCCGGACGGCGGGAAATGGAAAGGGTTGAGACCGGGACTGGCACCCGGCGGATACCCGAGGCAAACTACCCACATGAAGGTCAACGTGGGTGTGATTACGATTTCGGATCGGGCCTCGAAGGGGCTTTACGATGATTTGGGAGGTCCGGCGGTCCGGGAGGCGGCGACGGCGCATGGTTGGACGGTGATTGCGGAAGGGTTGGTGCCCGACGAAATCCGGGCCATTCAACGGGCGATCCGCGAGCATCTGGCCCGTGGGTGCCATCTGGTTTTGACCACCGGCGGAACGGGCGTCGCCATCAGGGATGTGACCCCGGAGGCGGTTCGGGAGATCGCCACCCGCGAGCTGCCCGGCTTTGGTGAGGTGATGCGGATGGAATCCATGAAAATCACCCGCAATGCCATCCTTTCCCGAAGCCTGGCCGCCGTGGTGGACCGTGGCCTGGTCATTTGTCTGCCCGGAAAACCAAGTGGTGCGGTGGAATGCCTTGGATTTGTCGCGGGCGCCGTTCCCCACTGCCTGGAGGTTCTCCAGGAAGTGCCGACCAGTTGCTAGAATCTTATGGGTGGCTTGCGGTTGGAGCCCGGTTCATGGGAAAGATTAACCCACAAAATCGGATGGGAGTGTAGGCACCCATTCGCCGTATCGCAGGCTTCCAAACCTGCCGTTCCCTCGATTTGTTGTGGCGATGGGGCGGGAGAGAGGGGGAAAAGACAGGAAAGTCTGCGCTACGGCGTGGGTTGGTTGAGGGAGAGCCCCGTTCAATGGATCGGGAATTGTCTTCAAACCCAGGTGCGAAGCCCGATCATCCCGAAACAGGCCAGGTACACGGTGGCCACACTGAACAGAACGGAAGCTAAAAGGGAGTGAAGGTAAACCAACGGATGTACTTCTGAACGAGGAACGCGCACCACAGCCAGCAGGCCCAGCCCGCTAAACAGGGCAAAAGCCCAGGTGGAAAGGCATAGGGCTATCGACCACACCGTTGGACGACCTAGACGAGTGATGAGGTCGTTTCCTCCGGCGAAAAGGATGCCGATAAAGGTCACAGCGGAAAGCACCGCCAGCAGGGGAAAGACGCGGACGCGCAGGTGTCGCACCCCCTTCATTCCCCCGATGAGATAGCGGAATCCCCAGACGCAGGCGAATAACGGAACACTCAGTGCAGCAAGGAGCGTCAACAAACTAAGAAACAGTCCACCCAAAGCCCTGAACGCACTGATCTTTCTCAGGGTTCCATCGGCGGTTTGAATGATCCTATCCACCTCCGTTTCCATTAGAACGAGATGGGCCGCTCCCTTGGTATTCTGTCGGAACCGCTGATCCCCAACGCAAAGGTAAGTTTCGGTGTACGACAAGAATCTCAGGAAAAGTTTGTCCTGCTCAAATGAGGCATGGAACAGGAGAAAAGAGACTCGAGCCAAGCGGTGCTTTGACTGCGAGGGCTGTCACTTCGATACCAGCCGTGATAGTCTTTGGCGAGGATCGGCGAAATCGGAACAGCCGCAGGAAGAGCAGGTTTGGGCAGGTCCCGAGTCACAAACGCTTTAAGTTCCGAACCGATTTGGGCCGCCGCTTCGCCATCCCCTGAGTTGATCGAATAAAAGTATCCGGTGCGTGATTCCGTCAGATACGCCATTTCCGAAAGACCGCCATCCACCCCACCATTATGGCCATGCCAGACAAATCCGAGGTCGTCCAGAATCGTGTAGTTGCACAGGCCGTATCCCGTCTTCAAGCCGCCTTGGGCACCCCAGTAAGATGCCGGGGTTTCCATTCGGACAAGGGACCGCTCTGAAATAATTCGCCCCTTCAAGCCTTGTCCACGCCGAATGAAGAACTTGAGATATTGTCCCATCTCCCGGGCACTGGCATTCACTGATCCGGCCGGACGCAGGACAATATGCCAGTACGGATAGGGTGTACGACCGTCATCATGGTACTGCCGGGCGAGTGATGCCGCAGTTTGCATCGAGAGCAGATAATCAGCCGTGGGCATGCCGATGGGCCGGAAGAAATTGGTTGTGACATAATCCTCGAACCGCTGCCGGGTGATCTTTTCGACGATGGCAGCAACAACGGCCGGACCGGAATTGCAGTAGGACATGCGAGTGCCCGGTGGCCACCGGGAGGTTCTGGATTCAGGACAAACAGCCAACCCTTCAGCCAGCGTTAACGGCTTTGGATCGCTGCTCGCATATTCCTTCATGTGCCAGTCGCCCCACCCCGTGGTGTGTTCCAACAGCTGAACGACACGAATGGGATTGTTGGATTCCCACGGATTGAAGAACTGGACCTCGGGCACCAAATCGCGAACAGGCGTTTCCAGCCGAAGTCGTCCCTCCTCGACCAACTTCAGGGCGGCCAGCGCTGCGAAGGTCTTGGAAATGGACCCAATCCGAAACAACGTATCCGATGTCACTTCCCGGCCTGTTTCAACATCGGCTTTGCCAATCCCGTCAGCCCAGACCACGCCGTCGGCATAGACGATGGCCAGTCCAGCTGCGGGAACGTTGTGTTCCTCAAGGATTTTGGTGATGCGTTGCTTGAGTTCCGAAACAGATTTTGCAGGCGCAATCACCTCAGAGGCTTCAGTCGCGCTACAGAGAAGGCAACAGCCTAACCAAGCCAGGGCTGCAACCCGCTGGAGGCCAGATAGGCCAGATAGGCCAGATAGGCCAGATTGTCGGAAGAGCACAAAGCAATCTTAATTGGGGCATCCTTCCAAAAAGTCAATTTGAATTTGACACTATTACTTATCTAAATTCATGCCCTTTCAAGCAGTCGAGCCGGGGTCCATCTCACACGGAAATGAGGCCATTCTGCGACCTCGGATGGACGGCCCGGCTCCGGGCATCTACTGAAGATTGGGCGTCAAACCCCGGACAGCGCGGTAGAAGACGTTGGTCCCGGTAATGGAATTGGTGATGGTCACCGAGGAATCGAGCGCCAGGACGGCGCTTCCAGGAACGTCCTGGAACGGCTGCCCAATGCCCGTGCTGGTCTGCAACTTGTAGTACTGACCGCGCAGGGTTTCGTACCGAACCTGCGCCTTGTTTGAGGGAAGCTTTTGAATGGCGATGTTCACCGGTTGATTGGTGATGGAACCGTCGAAATATCGACGTGCCCTCTCCCAAACCCCCTTGCCGGTCACCGCCCCAACCCTTCGTCCCACAATATTATCAATGGGAGGATGAATGCCGCCGTAGATGCGCGAAATTCCAGCGGCATCAGCGGCATCATAGTAGGTGGCATATTGCATCGTCACCGGTCGGGACGGGCCCTTTTCGGTGACCAGATTGGTGACCGTATACACCCCCAGTCCACCCGGGAAGTAGGGCGCCCCGGTCAAGGCCGTGAGCACTTCCGCTGCCGAACGGCTGAAGGTGCTGTGGCCCGAGACATAGCCCGGGAAAGCATGAAGTGGTCCCCAAGTGTCAGACCAAAAACGGACGAAATTAAGTTATGGTTTGGGGTCTGAATTGATTCTATTTTAAGTGATTTTCTGCTACCAAAACAACTATGCCAGAGGCA
>CAITXU010000070.1 GCA_903896505.1 uncultured Verrucomicrobiota bacterium
ACTGCCGACGAGATCGCGCAGACCGCCGAGTTCTTCAGCTTCGGCACCAACGACCTGACCCAGACCACCCTGGGCATGAGCCGCGATGACTCGGGTTCATTCCTCGGTGCCTACCAGGAGTCCGATATCGTCAAAAAGAATCCCTTTGCGACCATCGACCAGACCGGCGTCGGCCAATTGATGGAGATCGCCATCACCAAGGGCCGCCAGACCCGACCCGATATCAAGCTCGGCATCTGCGGCGAACACGGTGGCGAACCGGATTCAGTGAAGTTCTGCCACAAGCTGGGCCTGAACTACGTTAGTTGCTCCCCCTACCGGGTGCCCGTGGCCCGACTGGCGGCGGCTCAGGCAGCCATTTCCGAGGCCAAGGCAGCCAAGAAAAAGAAGTAACCGCAGCCATCTGACAAGGTCATAAGTCAGGCCGCCGGTTTCGACCGGCGGCCTTTTTGATGGAGAAGTGCCATTCATTCACGCCAATTTCCATGGGGCGAACCACCAAGTTGACACGAACGAGTAAACAGCATTTAATTTTCAAACGTTCTTCGGCCCACCTTGTATCAAAACTTGCCCTTCGGATTTATGCCCACCTTGCCAGTCGGAGCCGTCCCAGCACCAAAAACTCCGTCGCCAAATTCCGACGACTCAACCCAGATTGGAACCCGAACCGCAGGATTGAATAGGGAATGGCCCTTCTCCAAAGCATGCCCATTCGCCATCCGGAAACCTCATGTGTCAGCTTGGCAGCTTTTGGTCATCATCCTTCTTTCGGCTCTTCCGTCGGTCCATTCGGCCGATTTTCTTGCGCTTTGGAGGGTGGTACCGACTCCGGCCATCCTAAATCAGACAGTTGTTTATTCGATCATTATTACAAACACTTCAACGACTGATCTCGCGGGAATGGTAGTCACCAACACTCTCCCGGATTCGTCAGGTCTTCAGACAGCCTCAACGACAAAAGGAACGATCGATACCAAGACAGCAGGAAGGGTCTTGGTGAATATCGGAGCATTGGCCTCCGGGCAATCGGCATCTATCTCCATCAACTTCCTTGCCACCAGCACCGTTGCTTTGACCAATCAATTTTCCATCTGGGCAACAAGTGTCACGAATCCGGCAACGGTCGCCGCCTTGTCGACCAACACGGTAACCCCGGTGATCGGCATCTCGGATGTCGGCATCACTTTGAAGGGCCCGACCCAATATATTCTCCCCGGGGACCAGCTCGCTTATGCCATCGGCGTCACCAATTCAGGACCCAACCCGGCCCTCCAACCGTCGGTTGCCATCACCATCCCCAGCGGGTTGACCTTCGGAAGCCTTTCACCGACCAATATCTCTTACCGGCTGACCAACCAAACGGTCACTGCGACGCTCACCAATTTGAGCTCTGGAGCACAGCAAGGATTCGTTCTCAATTTGCAGGCCACCTCGGCAGGCAAGTTTTTTTTGAATGCCTCATTGTCGGCAACGAATAATTTCGACCCAGTGTCCACCAACAATACCTCCATCTTGTCGGTGACCATCGATCCCCCCTCCACCAATTTGCTGGCGGTCAATCCCATCTCTGCACAGCGGTTCAATCCCCAGACCGGTGCCATGGAACAACACGTTCGGGTCATCAATCCGGGGCTTTCGACCATCTCCGGGTTCAGAATTGCCGCTTCTGGAGTCACCAACGTGCTACTGGAAGCGGTGGGCACCAACTACTCCCTTCCTTATGCCGTCTATCCCGGAACGTTGGGTCCCGGGGAATCGGTGGATTTACTCCTGAGCTTTTTTGCGGCGGGGCGCCAACCCGTGAGTTCCTTGGTCTACCTCGCGACTGCCGAAGGCAGCAGTCTGGCACCCATTCCGTCCGGAACGGAGGTGACACCCAGCACAGGTGCCTGGTTGAAGGCGAATGCGTTCCTCCTGGAATTTCCCGCCACTATCGGAGGGGTCTATGCCGTGGTCTATGCCAGCAATGTGGCTTTTTCCGATGCCACGGTTTCCCGGCCTTATATCATTCCGAACACCTCGCGGCCCCAATGGATCGACACCGGACCTCCCCGGACCCTTTCCCACCCGGCGAACAACGAACATCGCTTCTATAAGGTGATTCAGCTTCCCTAACGGCTACGTCCCATGAAGACACTTCCGAGTACCATTCACTCGCTGTTGAAACCTTGGGTGGTGGCCGGGCTCATCCTGCCACTGCCTTGTATCGCCGATGTCGATTCCGAAGACGACGGGGGATGGGCCAAAGAATTCAGGATTGGTGCCATGACCAGCCTGAACTTGACCGCGCGATTTTCAACCCACGGAAACTTCGCCACCTCCAGCGGCTCGCCGGGACCCACCGGATCGTCTGGGGCAAATCACCTCTATGATGATGGATTCGTGCGGGTCGATGGCACCGGAAACACTGGTGGAGTTACCTCCCTGTGGGGCTACAACAGTGCGAGTCAGTACAATTCTGCCAATCAAACCCTGACCTACCATTCCACCAGCTCCTACAGCACTACTGGAGAGACGAAGGTGGATGGAACGTTGAATCCGGGTTTTGACATGGCTTACGGCGGAAAGCTCGTTCAATGGCAGAGACTGAGCCTCAGCTGGGAGATGGGCTTTCAGTGGCAGAATCTCGGGTTTACCGACGATCATCCGCTGACGGCGGTGGCTCAGAGAACCGTTCACCAATTCTCCACGGGAGGTATTGTCGTTCCTCAGGCCCCCTACAGTGGGCCGACATCGGGGCTCGGCCCGGTGATTGGGGATGTGGCCACGGCGCTTCCAACCGAAATGGGACGATTGGGAAAGGTCACGGGAACCCGGAAAGTCGAGGGCTCTCTCTACCTGTTTCGCATCGGCCCCAAGCTGAATTTTACGCTGTTTCCCAGGGTGGGCCTGGGCGTTGGAGCCGGACCGGCTGTTGGATACCTGGATGGGAAATACGACTACAACGAACGGTTGACGTTCGTCGATGGAAGCCAGTCCAGTTCATCAGGGAGCCACGGATCGTCCGACGTAGTGTTTGGAGGGTACGCCGGCGCGACGCTGCATTTTTTCGTGCAGAAGGACGCAGACATTTATCTTGGTGCCCAGTTCATGTCCCTCGGCCATCAAGACTTTGGAGCGAATGGACGGGAAGCCCGCGTCGACATGAGCCAGGGACTTCAGGTCATGGCAGGGGTTCATTGGCCCTTCTGAGTTCCCTGACAGCGGACAGATTCATCCTGCGGTGCGACCCCGACAGCGTTGGCCAAAATCTGACGCGAATTTCGATTCCGAATCCATGTCGAGGGCCAGCGGCCCGCATCCAACCCAGCTTGGGTCAACGGCCCAGGAAAGTCTATCATTCCCAATGTTCTGAGCGGGTGCTGATTTACTTGATTGTAGATGTCGACGATTTAAGGCACAAAACCAACCAAAGGGCGGTGGATTCGCCCGATTCAATTCTTAAATCCGATTATGTCTCGCCTTCGCCCAGAAATTTGCGTCATCGGACAGTGCCCGCACATCGATTGTCTCCCGGATTTCCCAAAGTCCCAGCGCCATAGGAAAAATCTCCCGTTCGGATTGGGCTTCCGCAGCTTCGTGCAAACCCGATGGTCTATTTGGGTCCTGGCGTTCAGGATGCTGGGCTCCCTTCTGGCTCATGATAAACCAATGGAGCTGGCGGAGTTTTTCAAAACATCCGGCTTCGCATCCGTACCCCTCCAGTTAACCGACGCCAATCACTTATGGGTACGCGGACAATCGGGCACCAATCCGTTTGTTGCATTAATCGATACCGGTGCCGTCAGGACCTTGATTTCCCCTGCGTTGGCCACGGATTTGGCGGTCCTCGACTCACGTCCCGGCTTGTTGGTTGATTTCATGGGGATATCCCCCGGAGTTCAAAAACGGGTTCGGCTTCCCTCGTTAACATTGGGGAGCGTTACGCTATCGGGCTGTCCCGCCATGGTGGTCACCAACCTCCAAGCGTTCGATCTGGAACGGGGGAACGGTCCGCTGAAGCGGAGCCGGTCTCCCACTCGGGAAGGACCTGTGCGGGTCAACATGTTCGTCGGATGGGATTCCTTGGTGCGGTGGGGCGCATGGCTGGACGTGGGACATCCGTGTCACTTGTATTTCCCGAACGAGAACCCCCGCTCGCACGACCAAGCCTCGTCTCTCGGCAACATCCTCAAGGAAAACGGTTTTGACGAAGTGCCCTTGGCCAATACCAACAAGCCCTGGGCGGCGGTCTTGGGGTCGGTGAATAAAAAACCGGTCCGCTTCCTGATCGACAGTGGGGCGCCATTCACGTTACTCGACTCCGAAGAATTCGGACGGTTGTCGTCAGGACCTAGCCCCTGAGGGGCAGTGGCTTTCCGGAATCGGAGGCAAAGAAAAACTCGCGTCGTTCGCCAATGTCAAAAACTGGCAATTGGGGTCCCACCATCCACGAACTTACGATGTGACTTTGCTCCCTTTAACAACGTTGAAGACTGGCATGGAGGAGCCGGGGCAACCGCCGATGACAGGCATCCTGGGAATCGACTTTCTCGCTGGCGAGCAGGCTTTGTTGGATATCTCCGGTGGGCGAGTTTTCTTCCGAAGATCGGAGAAAAAGAAACGATGATCAGGGAAGAAAAGCGCCAGGATGGCGCTTCCACTTTGGGCTCCCATGGAGCCCACTTTGGACTTCACTTTGGCCTCTACCGAAGCAACGCAAGAGAGTATTCAGGCCAAAGGACCTCAAGAAATTTTTCCCGTGAAAATGATACTTCGCCAGATCATGCGCGGACGAGTTCTCGTCGGGATGCTGTGGTTGATGGTCTTGGACAGGTCGCCGGTGCGAGCGGAAGGCCGATCCGGCGGAGTTCCCGCGTTCTTTCGATCCTACGGTTTCGAACCGGTCCCGCTGGTCTTAACGGCAGGAAATGCCCACTTGAATGAAGGCAACCATGGTTTGGAGACCCGATTCATTGTCCATGGCAAGTTGGGAGGTCGTTCCCTGGTCATGTTCGTGGATACCGGGTGCAGCTTTTCAACGATCGAATCTCGGCATGTCGGAAATCCCGTGGAGCGTGTTCGTGTCAACCAAACCAACATCGACTTGACCGGCGGACGGACCGCTGTGCTGGAAGCGGTGAAACTTGAGCCAATACAGCTGGGGCGCTGCCTATTTATGGCTCAACCTGCGGATGTGGTTACACGGTTTGCGATGGAGGGGTATGAGGATGAGGCTGCCATCGGATCGATGATTCAGCGCCGGACCAGCGACAGAGATCGTCCGCAACTGGTTCTTGGCTGGGACTTTCTCGTGCGCAATTTTTCGTGGCTCGATTGCGGACGCCATACCCTTCACTTTATCGGATCACCCATGGGCACCGACAGGGCCAATCAAATGGCCGCGACGCTCAAATCAAGCGGGTTTGACGAGGTCGACCTCGTTCCGCCGCACCGAACCTGGGGACTTGTTCCTGTTTCCTGGGGAGATAAGTCCTCAAGTTTGTTGGTGGATACGGGTGCCTCGTTCACGCTCCTGGATGAGAGTGAGGTGGCTGGCCATGGACTAACGGTCAACTCCATACGTTCGCGGGTTTCCGGATTTAAAGGGTTATCCGCCGACCTTTCGATTGCGACTGTACCCAACCTTCAGTTGGGCTCCCATCGCATTGGGAAGACAGACGTGGGCGTCACCTCTTTAAAAGCACTCAATCGACCCAGGACCGCAGCCCACCAGACTCCCATACTGGGCATCCTGGGAATGGATTTATTGGTTCGAGAAGGAGCTTTAATCGATTTCGTCGGCGGGCGGGTGTTCTTTCAACGACCTAGTGTCGTGTATCCCCAATAGCTTACAGTTTGCCGCGAGGGATTTTCGGCTCCCGCAAGGCGACGAGCATACCCGCAGTGGTCTGTGAGGAGCGAGCAACGAAGCGGGAGCCGAAAAGAACTGCGGCCCTGCGGGTTGCGCCTAAAATGCCCCAGGGCTTCGTTGTTCGTCG
>CAITXU010000071.1 GCA_903896505.1 uncultured Verrucomicrobiota bacterium
CCGGGCGAGACGCCCGGGTTGCTTCAGGACACGACCACTAAGCCCACTCTCTCGCAGATCGAAGAGGCCTTCAGCGTCGAATCCGTCACCAAGGAGTTTTTCGCGCAATACGCCGCCCTCTTCAACTCCACACAGGAAGCACTGGCCGCCATTGTAAAAAAAGACGCGGTTCTTCGTGCTGATTTCGCAGCCAAGAAGGTCTCCACCGTGGATTTCGCCAAGAAGCTACTCGGCCAGATTGTCTTCCTCTACTTCATTCAAAAGAAGGGCTGGCTCGGTGTCGCCAAAGGAGGGAGCTGGGGTGATGGCCCGCGCAACTTTCTGCGCCAGCTCGCGGATCGTGCCATCCGCGAAAAGAAGTGTCTATTCAACGATGTCCTCGAACCGCTGTTCTACGACACGCTGGCCACTGACCGTGGTCACGACGCTTGGTGCAAGACCTTCTCATGCCGCATCCCGTTCCTCAACGGCGGCCTTTTCGAGCCGCTCTCCGGATACGATTGGGAGAAGACCAACATCAGTTTTACCAATTCTCTCTTTTCCAATCAGGACCGAACTCCTGCGGGAGACACTGGCAGCGGAATCCTCGATGTCTTCGACCGCTATAACTTCACTGTCAACGAAGCCGAGCCGTTGGAACAGGAAGTAGCCATCGACCCTGAGATGCTCGGCAAGGTCTTTGAGAATCTGATCGAGGAGAATCGCCGCAAAGGACTTGGTGCATTTTACACGCCGCGTGAGATCGTCCACAACTTGTGCCAGGAAAGCCTCATAAACTATCTGGACAAGGGGCTGAACCATCCTGACAAACCTCGTGCCGGAGAGGCCATCGTGGTTCCAAGGAAAGACGTGGAAGATTGGATTCGCCAGAGCGATCAGTTTGCCCATTATGCTGCGGCCATCGCTGCCGGGACAAAGGGCGACCACTATCCGAAGCCGCCCGAATCCATTCGCAAGTTTGCCCCCGAGATTGACACCCTCTTGCGCGACATCACTGTCTGCGACCCAGCCATCGGTTCCGGTGCATTCCCAGTGGGAATGATGACGGAAATTGTTCGAGCTCGTCTCGCTCTCAATCCTTATTTCAACGGCACTACTGACCGCACACCCTATCACTTCAAACGCCACGCTATTCAGTCGTGTCTCTATGGCGCAGATATTGATGCTGGTGCCGTCGAAATAGCCAAGCTGCGGCTATGGCTTTCGCTGGTGGTCGATGAAGAAGATCTTCTACAAATCAAGCCGCTCCCAAACCTCGACTACAAGGTCGTCGTCGGGAACTCCTTGGGAGCTGTCGAAAAGAACCTTTTCAATAACGAGCAGTTCAAGAAGTTGGAAGAGCTTAAGCCAAAGTTTTTTGACGAGTCCAGCCGTGGCAAAAAGGCGGAATACAAACGGCAAATCGATTTGTTAATCCGAGAGCTGACCAACGGACGTGCTACTTTTGATTTCGAGATTTACTTCTCGGAGGTGTTCCACGCAAGGGGCGGTTTTGATGTAGTCACCGGAAATCCTCCCTGGGGCGCAGACTTGACCGAGCAAGAAGCACGAGCATTGGCAGCACGATTTTCCGAGGTTCATTCAAAAACTAAAGACAGCTACTTCTATTTCATTTCACGTGGCTTCGAAATACTCGCAAAACGCGGCGTGCTGGCGCTAATCGTGCCGAACACTTGGCTCCTGATCAATTCGGCGAAGGATTTTCGCAGGCATATCCTTTCCTTCGATGCCAAAGAAATAGTCGATTATGGCGACGGCATCTTCGAAAACGCGACAGTGGAAAGCGCCACCATCGTCGCCTTAAAGCAAACTAGTGCCAACCGCACCTGCCATGTGAGAAGAGTGCGGAAAGGCGAGACAGTAATTGATCATCACCCAGATAAATCCATCTGGTTGGACGATGAATATGCGCGGATCACCGTGGATGTGCAGGCGAAGGACGCGGATTTGCTGAAAAGGTTAAGGGTAGTCAGCGAGCCTTTTATGAAGAGCTGCGTGATAATTTGGGGGATAAAGCCTTATCAAGTTGGGTATGGGACGCCACCTCAGACGCGAGAGATGGTCGACAAGCGAATCTACCATTCTGATAGTCAGCTGAGCAAGGAGTGGAAGCCCCTGGTAGTCGGAGGCGACGTAAATCGATATGTGGTTCGATTTCCAGGTGACCGATTCATTAAGTATGGCAAGGGGCTCATGTATTCGTCGAACGAGCGTCTCATGAGTGGCCCTAAATTGCTTTTGCGGCAAACAAGCGACATTCTACGGTGCGGCTATGACGAAAGCGGCGTCTATTGTCAAAACTCTGTATTCATTATTCACACTGAAACGCTGAATCTAAAATACCTTCTTGCCCTGCTGAATTCAAAACTCCTCGGATTTGTTTACCGCTGTGGAAATCCACAGAAAGGCAAAGTGTTTGCTGAGATCAAACCTAGTGTTGTCAAGGCGCTCCCGATTCGGCGTATTTCTGGGTCAGAGCAGACGCCTTTTGTGACGCTCGCAGACAAGATAATCACTGCGAAGATGGCAAATCCTAAGGCCGATACGAGCGACATGGAGGAGAAAATAGACCGCCTCGTCTATCGCCTTTACGATCTTACAATTGACGAAATCCAGATAGTGGAGGCTTCAGCGTAGGCGGCAGTTAAGGGTGTAAGTTTTGCCGGAAGCTGGCGAACCGCTTCAAGGACGCCAAGGACCCCTTCAAGATCGTGATCGTGCGGGACATGTGGTTGAGGCATCCGAGGCTTTTCAGGATCTCGTCAATGACATCATGGAAGAGATCGAAGCACGCTTTGAAGAACTGCCGGGAGGAAAGTTCCGCAAATCTTCAACCGGATGGCCGGAGGCATGGTCGTTTACCACGCCAGGCGGGGAGCGAGAGAACTTCTTGAAGGCGGTGCGGTGGTTTTGTTCGAACACCAAGGAGGAATGGGGGCGCCTGCTAACCCCGCTGGTCACTGGTATCCGCGTAAGTGGTCCATTTCGGCCTGATTGGGTGCCAGTCGGGCAGAGCTACGAGCATGTTTTCGTCGATACTCAAGGACTGGACCACGAGAAGCCCACAACTGAATTGTCCAGCGAGACCACGTCCATGTTCGCAACGGTGCAAAACATTCTCTTCGTGGAATCCGGCAAAGACTCCCTCAAAAGCCAATCGGCAAGGAAGGTGATGGAGGCGATTGCTGGGTCGGGCTACACAGCAAATCTGACAGTTGCTCTGACTCACATGGATCTGGTAGTCGGCGACGACATTCCTTCGGCGGAGGACAGGAAAGGAAAAGCTTTCAGCGGACTACGCAGCTTGGTCGAAAACGAAGTGAGCCGGAACGTTAGCCGGGATGCGGCCAAGCAGTTGGCCGGGCATCTTGAGCGTAGCACGTTCTATCTCGGTTATCTCGATCCCAAGAAGTATCCGGAGAGCTGGGATGCCGAAGACAAAGCGGCGTTCGATGAATCGTTGGGGGGGGATTTGTGGTCAATGACTGAACACCTTGTTGAGAGGGCGAATCCGCAGCAACTGCGGCCGAGCGTGCCCCAATACAGCTTTGAAAGTCTTGGCTTGGCCGTTCGCGAAGCGAGTGTCTCCTTCCAAGAGGTGTGGGAGGCCCGGCTGGGCTATAAACGGGTCGAAGGCATAAGCCCTGCGGCATGGCAAAGCATCAAGGCAATGTCGCGTCGGCACGCGGAAGGATGGTTCGACGGCTACTGGCTGCGCCCCATTGATACCCTCATCAGTCTGACCCGTAATGTGCTGACCCGCTTTCTGGAATCTCCATTGAAGTGGCTGCCAGAGCAGAAGAAAATCACGGAGGAGCAAAAAGCAGCCATCGTTGACCGCCTAAAGCAGTTGGTGAATGAAGAACTGACTGATCTGAGCAAGCGGCGGCTTTGGGAGCAACCGCAAACACGGTGGCAGGGTGCCTATGAGCCATCCGGAACAGGAAGCACCTTCCTACGCAAACAACGCGTTCATGAATTGTTCGTGCATCAAATTCCGATTCCACAGTCGATCAGCGACCGCGATGCGCAGGCGTGGGTGGAGGAAGTCAAACAGATGCTCATCCGAGCGCTGGATTCGCTCCAAGCCGAAGCAAAGAAAGCTCAGGACCATGACTGAATCCCACCGCAACCTGCATCGCCCGAGTGAACCGCGTCTTCCGTGACAAGCCCGGCGGTCTGTTGGTAGATTGGCTGATGTGGTAAGTGGTGTCATTCTTCGTGGCAACATCGTGCAGGGTCAGTGCAATCTCGCGGGGCTTTGGCGCAGTGTTGGCTTGTTCGTGGACGTTGAGGAGATTTGGGGTCCTGAGAGGGCGAAGTATTTGGCGATGGAGTTTTTCGGCTTCTGGGCGCTTTGTGGGAAGGAGTCGAGCTCCCCGTAGAGGAGGACTTGCCGCTAGCGGAATAGAACCCCGACGACCCAAGCAGACGACCACTGTACGACTTTCAACCATTTGTTTAAAAACTCCCCCCTGACGAATGAGTGACTCCGCGGTCCTCCCGCCCGAAAGGACACCCCCCGCCCCCCCGGTGGGTTTCAATCGTTCGGGGCGGTGGAAATCGGTTCCAACCGAGACAGGCGGCGGGATTTTAGCCCGCCGCCTGTCGGGAATCCGTAACGGGACACAACGGGACAAAAAATTTGCGTGATCCTGCGTTTTCGTTCCAAAACGACCAAAATCGCAAATCTGATGAACGTGCACCAAGTGCCCTGTTTGCAGGGCAAAGAGTCACCATCACGCACCACCGCGAAAAACCGTGACTCGATTCGCTACCTACTCACCAGGAAAGGCGACGACTGCCACCCTTCCCGGATGATTAGGCCAGCAGAGGATTCACCTCGGCCGTTTCCGCGATCAGCGGTACGGGTTCGTCCGCAGGCACTTCCACCAGAATCTTGAGCTTGACGCTCCGATGCTGATCAAAGCCGGTTCCGGCAGGGATGATGTGGCCCATGATGACGTTTTCCTTGAAGCCACGCAGAGGATCGATCTTGCCCATCGTCGCCGCATCCGTCAGCACACGGGTGGTGTCCTGGAAGGACGCCGCGCTGAGGAAGGATTCGGTTTCCAAGGAGGCCTTCGTGATGCCCAACAGCACCGGTGCCGCCTCGGACGGCTTGCCGCCGACCTTCTCGACTCGAGAATTCTCCTCCTCGAAGGCTCCGCGGTCGATCTGCTCGCCCCACAGGAAGATGGTGTCGCCGGGCTCGGTGATCCGAACCTTGCGCAGCATCTGTCGAATGATGATTTCGATGTGCTTGTCATTGATGGTCACACCCTGGAGTCGATAGACCTCCTGAATTTCGTTAACCAGGTGCTCCTGCAATTCATGAGGACCGCAAACGTCCAGAATTTCATGCGGAACCACCGGTCCGTCGGTCAACTGCTGTCCCTTCTTTACAAAGTCACCCTTGTAAACAATGACGTGCTTGCTCATCGGAATGAGATGTTCCTCTTCCGAGGCGGTCTGCGGATCGCGGACAATGATGCAGCGCTTGCCCCGGACCGACGGTCCGAAGTCCACCACACCATCAATTCGTGCGATTTCCGCAGCATCCTTGGGTCGACGGGCTTCAAACAATTCGGCAACACGCGGAAGACCGCCGGTGATGTCCTTGGTCTTGGAAGCCTTTCGGGGCGTCTTCGCCAACAATGAACCCGCTCCGATATCGTCGCCTTCGGTCACCACCAAGTGAGCGCCGGCGGGAATGGGGTACTGGGCGACGGGTTCACCGTTATCGTCCTCAACGATGACCTGCGGGTGCAGGTCCTCTTTGTGTTCGATGATGACCATTTCCTCGGTCCCGGTGGTTTCATCGGTCTCCTGCTTCATCGTCACCCCTTCGATGATGTCGGTGAAGCGGACGTGTCCGGCTTTCTCCGAAATGATGGGGATGTTGTAGGCATCCCATTCCACGAAGACGTCGTTCTTGGTGACCTGGCCACCATCGGGAACCGTGATGATCGATCCCACGACGATGCTGTGGTTTTCCAATTCCTTGCCATCGGGCGAATGAACCGTCAGAGAACCGTTCTTGTTGAGGACGATGTTGTTGCCGTCATCCAAGGTGACCGAGCGCAGGTCGTGATACCTCACGATACCGTCGTGCTTGGCCTTGATTTGAGGCTGCTTGTAGGTCTGCGCCGCCGCACCACCGATGTGGAACGTACGCATCGTCAACTGCGTGCCCGGCTCACCAATCGACTGGGCTGCGATGATGCCGATGGCCTCGCCATGTTTCACCAGACGACCTGTCGCCAGATTACGTCCGTAGCACATGGCACAAACGCCCGACTTGGTTTCGCAGGTCAGAACCGACCGAATCTTGACCCGTTCGACGCCGGAAGCGGCAATCTTCTTGGCCTTGATTTCATCGAATTCTTCTCCTGATCCGACGAGTTTTTCACGCAGGTCGGTGGGGGCGTAGATATCCTCCGAGGAATAGCGACCGAGAATACGCTCGCTGATCTTGACCACCTCTTCTTCGCCTTCGTAGATGGCAGCCACGTAAATGCCGTGGGTCGTTCCGCAATCGAGATCGCGGACAATGACGTCCTGAGCGGCATCAACCAGCTTACGGGTCATGTAACCGGAGTCCGCCGTCTTGAGAGCGGTATCGGCCAATCCCTTTCGAGCGCCGTGAGTGGAGATGAAGTACTCGAGAACGGTCAGACCTTCCCGGAAGTTGGAAAGAATCGGCTTTTCGATGATCGAACCGTCGGGCTTCGCCATCAATCCCCGCAATCCAGCCAACTGCCGGACCTGGGCTTTGTTACCCCGGGCACCGGAGTCCACCATCAAACTGACAGGATTGTACTCCTTTTTATCCTGGTTACGGTCGAACGTCTTCAACATGACGTTCGCAATCTGGTCCGTACAATGGGTCCAGATGTCGATGACCTTGTTGTAGCGTTCCTGGTTGGTGATGACACCCTTCTTGTACTGCTTCTCGACTTCGCCGATCTGCTTGAGGGCGGCCTGAATTTCCCGTTCCTTCTCAGGCGGGATGATCATGTCATCAATACCGATCGAACAGCCGGACTTGGTAGCTTCGGCAAACCCAATTTCCTTGAGCTTGTCGAGGGTGACAACGGTGCGTTCGTGTCCGCACGTCTTATAACACTGCAGGATCAAGTCACCCAGCTTGCTCTTGCCAACAGCGAAATTGGGGAAGCCCATTTCGGTCGGCCAGATTTCCGAGAAGATGACCCGTCCAACCGTGGTCTCAATGACGGCTTTTTCCGAATCGCCGTAAGTGCTCTTACGACCACGGTCCGGATTGGCCAAGCTAATCCGGTCATGAGTTCCCAAAGAACCATCGGCGTGAGCAAATAGTGCCTCCACCTTGCTGCCAAACATCATCAACCGCTGACCCGGCTTGCGGGGTTCGCGGGGCTCGACCGTCAGGTAGTAGCAGCCCAGGGTGATGTCCTGGGTGGGCGTCATGATCGGACGACCGCTCGAGGGGCTGAAAATGTTCAGCGGGGCCATCATCAAGAGGCGTGCCTCCATCTGGGCCTCAATCGAAAGTGGCACGTGGACCGCCATCTGATCGCCGTCGAAATCCGCGTTGTACGCTGTACAGACCAGCGGATGAATCCGGATGGCTTCACCTTCGATCAGGACCGGCTCAAACGCCTGGATGGAAAGACGGTGCAGTGTTGGAGCCCGGTTCAACATGACCGGATGCCCCTTGGTCACTTCTTCGAGAATGTCCCAGACCTCCGGAGACTGACGTTCGATCATCTTCTTGGCCGAACGAACCGTGTGGACAAAGCCACGTTCCTTCAGCTTCCGGATGATAAACGGTTCAAACAAGACCAATGCCATCTTCTTGGGAAGACC
>CAITXU010000072.1 GCA_903896505.1 uncultured Verrucomicrobiota bacterium
AAGAAGGCGGAATCCCTGGGTTGGGGACCGCAACAGGCGCGTGCGTTGCTAAATGAGAAGGCCTTCCACACGTTTCTCCGGGAGAGCGCGCAGGGTACCGACCGCCAAGAGTCGGAATCGAAGACTCGGACGGAACGGCAAGCCACCCGGCTTGGGCCTCGAGTTCCGTGCCCGACGTCTATCTGCCCACAGAGCCCGGGCCGGGTGGGTTCCGTGGTGGAGCAGGCAGTCCACTTGGCCGAGGGACAGGATATGGTCCAGGCTTTAGTGCGTCGGCGGACTTTGGGAATCCCCAAATTGTACCGCTCATTGGCGGAGGCGGTGGAGGCGCTACCAGTGCTGACCACACTGGGGCACCTGTTTCGGGATCGGCCGGAGGCGGAGCGATTCTCATCGTGGCCGCTGGGAATGTAGTAATTAACGGAAGGATGAGCGCGCAAGGTGGTCCAGGGGTTGAATTCGGGCCGAATGGTGGAAGTTCAGGGTGCATTCGGGTTGTTGCCAACACCGTGTCGGGCACCGGGTATCTCGACACGTCCGCCGTCTACGGTGGAGCCACCGGCAGGACCCGAATTGAATGCAATTCGTTGGCGCCGACACTCAACATCTTTCCGAACGCATCTGCTGTGCCGCCTGGCCAAACACCAATTATTTGGCCCTCCGACAATGCACCCACCGTCCGAGTACTGAGCGTTGATGGACATGCGGCACCAGCCGATCCCGCCGCTGCCGTGGCCGGTTCTGCGGATGTACCAATCCAGAACAATGGGGCGGTGGCAATTCTGCTGGAGACCCAGCATCTCCCCACGAATGGGGTGGTCACGATTCGTCTGAACCCGAAGTACGGCAGTGCCAGTTGGCTAACTGCCGCCTACAATTCCGGGGACATCAATTCCGCAACCTGGCTGGTTCAAACCACTCCACCGGTAGGCTTTTTCACCGTCCAGGCTCGTGCAACCGCGCCGTGAATCGCTTGTCCCCAAGTGACGCTGTCCCGGTCGAGTTCAAACTTTGGATCCGAGCCTACTTCAATGGCCCAATGCTGAACTCTATGGGACGCATTGGATTCACGAAAGACCCTGGTTTGCGACGCAAACCCACTGACGAGAGATGAAGTTTGTTTGCCATCGGCAGGACTGCGCCGGTGTGGGCTGGTCTGAGGCAGCCTGCCGGAAGTGCACCTTGAGGATGAGCGTAGGGGGTGTAACCCGCTACGTTTCAGGACGGTTTTTCTCCTGGGTGCAAAACCGGCTGGCGATTGATTGCCCGACGTGTCACGGGCTGATCCCGGCGTTTGCGACCACCTGTCAATGCGGAGCGAAGCTCACCCTGGGTCTCGTGTGGGAGGAAACCTTGGGTCGACACGGTGAGCGGCTGCGGCGGATGACAACCCGCACGCCAGCCAATATGCGACGATTCCAATGGGGATACCTGGCCATTTCAGCGGCCGCACTCTGGATCACGCTTGGAGTGCTGGAGAAGCACTTCGAGGAAAACTGGGGCTGGCACGCGTTGCTTTCGGTCCTGTACCTCGGCGTGATTATCCTTCTGATCTATTGGTTGGTCCCCAGAGAAACCCTTTTTACGATCGGAGGTCGAACCTCGCGGCTCGTTAAGTTCGGCATGGTGTTCAACTACCTGACCGCCCTTGGCCTGATGCAGATGTTCTTTGGCACCTGGTGGACCCGGTCACTGATGTTGGCCGGCTTCTTTAGTATGAGCTGGTTCGGGGCTTGGCTCTTCTGGTCATACCTGTGGCCCGGCTCGATGTACTTAGCATGGATTTTCACAAGCTCTCCTACAGGGTTTGAGCCTCGCGATTCTCAAGGTCGCAAGGTGGAGGTCGACTGAAATCTTATGTCTTCGTTCTGGGATCTTTTCGGTGAGATACCCGATGACGGAAAGAAGTCGTCGAAGTTCTGGGAGTTTTTCTCGGACTCGGAGGGTCCTTCTGAGCCAGTCATCGAATCGATTCGAAAGAGACCTAGCGCAGTGGCCTTCGACGAACAGAGTGTCTTTTGGGGGATGCGGAATATTCCACTCGCTGAAGCGGTAAAACACTTTCTTATTTGCGGGGCCGTAGGATCAGGCAAGACAACCAACATCGACCTTTTTGTTCAGTCGATAGCGCCTCGCTTTCACCGATACCGTCGGGTTCCGGAGCAACTTATTCTGTTTGACGCCAAGGGGGATGCGATTCCCAAATTGGCGGCTTTGGGCTATCTCCCGGATGCCAAGGAGCACAACGTTAACATCATCAATCCTTACGACTGTCGTTCGGCTATTTGGAATGTCGCCGAGGCAGTTCAGGAGCCGCTGATGGCGGAGCATTTAGCAGCGTTGCTGGTGCCCGAAGAGCCGAACAGTAGCGCACCGTTTTATTGGTCTGCTTCAAGACGTTTGACCAACGCGGTCATCCTTGCGTTGAACCAGGTTGCTGGAAAACGGTGGGAACTGCGCGACCTGCTTTGCGCCCTAAATACCAAGGAGCGAATCACCGCGATCACCGATCGCCATCCCGGAGCCCGAGAGATGGCGGCGCCGATTCTACAAGACGACCTCCACCGGGATGCCGTTATTGGATCACTCGCCGCCAAGTTGGGGAAGTACACTACTTTGGCAGCACTAAATCATACCGCGCCTCGGCAAACCCATTTTTCTGTCGAAGAATTTCTGACCAAGCCGGGCATCCTCATTTTGGGGAACGATCCAGTACTTCGCCAAAGCCTGTGGCCAATTAATGCGCTACTTCTCCAGTCGTTATCGAAGCACATCCTGCGGGGTAACGAAACGCAAACGCCCCGCCATTGGTTCGTTTTAGACGAATTCAGTGCGATGGAGCGCGTCGATTCGATCCGGGACCTTGTCAACCTGGGGCGATCCAAGGGAGCCTCTGTGACCATCGGCTTGCAGGGCGTTGACCGAATTCGCCTCCTGTACGGCAAAGAAGGAGCAGAAGACATTTTGGAGCAATTGTCCTGCAAGACATTCCTTCGGGTGGGAGGTCCTGAGACAGCAGAGTGGGCTGAAAGGTTCTTTGGTCGCTACCGGGTGACCGAAACGACGTACTCGGAATCGTTCGGGATTTCGGGCAAATCAGCGTCGGCACAATACAACACGGCCGAACGTTCACTGTTTTTGGCATCGTTCTTCATGAACCTGCCGATCACCGGGCCGGGAAGGCCCCTCATCGGGGTCAGCGACTTTCCTCATTTGGACACGACCGTGATCGCCCGCCGATGGTATGATCACGTGGATAGCTGGCGGATAAAGCCATCCCAAAACGACGCGGTGCCCGCGGTCGTTCCACGAACCGATCCCGCCGGACAGACCTTGGAGCCGTGGAGCAAGGACCGGGAGACGCATTTCTGTGGCAAGAAACTGAAAAAGCCAAAGTTGCCGATTCGTAAACCGAAACGGCCGCCCGGATCCCATGAGCAATAGCCAAAAACCCAACGACAGGACCCCAGTCAGTTCGATGAAGGAGACCATCATCGACGTCACTCCCATAGACGTTATCACCCGAAAGAAGCGACGTGGCATTCCGCTATGGACAGCCGTGGTCGCGCTTGCGGCCCTCGCGGGAATCTCGGCTTCATTTCTTTGGTTTGTGATTCATCACGCCAACGATGAGCGCGCCCGAATGGAGGATGAAAAGGCGACGTGGGAGGCCGAGAAGCAGACGGCTGAAATCGTGCGGGAGAAGTCGGCGGAGGAGACGAAAGTGGCAACCGCGCAGTTTCAGCAGAAAATCGCTTTAGCGATGGTCCAAGTAGCACGGGTCGGGTACGAAGAGCTCCTCACGAAACTTCGCTCGCTAACTCAGGATGCGAGGTCGCTCAGAACCAGCTCCGTCGGCATGCAGGTTGCGCAGTTTCCGGATTTGGTCAGTTCGGCGCGGCGACTCTACGAGCACGATCTGAAGGAATTAGCCGACGAGTCAGTGGTCATTTCGAGATTGGAGGGTGAACGCCGCATCGAGAGCCAGATCGCAAGTATGACGAGCACGGACGGCGCACCTGATGCCACTGTATTTCAAACGTCCCAGGCGGATGCCAAGTGGGTCACGCGCGAGGATGCCAAACTTGATCGCGCCCGGGTCCTACTTACTAGCCTGATCAGCGAGGCGAGAATTAAGGTTCCGCCGGTGGGCAGTACCGGGGGCACCCAAACCCTCGACCAAGCTATGACGGACATGGCCATACAGGAGGCGGGGACCCAGCAAAGAGCGATTGTCAACCAGACCGCCGAGGCTATGACCAAAGCCACATATACCACGGCTTCTGCCGAATCCGACCGGATTGTCAATGAAGCCAAACTTCAAGCCGAACAAATACGTGCGGCGGCAAATGCTGAAGCGGTTAAAAGGCAGCAGGAGCTCGACCTCCAGAAGGCGAAACTACAGGTGGAGGCCGCCAAAGTGAGAGTTGCAGTTGATCAGGCGAACGATGAAGCAAGAAACGTCGGCCTTCGTGCCAGGCTAAAGGACCCCAATATCTTGACACAACTCGCTCCACTGACCACCCCCGGATACCTTCAGGTCGGTGACCAGAACTCTTTTGAACGCCAGCCCATCTCCTACTCAGCCCTTATGCAGTCCGGGGCCTTCGGTAGGACTGATGCCGGACTCCAGCGTCTGATCCATGTGGTGGCGAATGGACGGGACAAAGACAGACCAAGGTTGCGATTCTCCGCAGGCTGGAAAAGTCGTCCCGATGAACGGGCACAGATCGTTTCGCTCCAGCAATTGGTGATCGAATTGGGGCCGACGATGGTCGAACAAGGGCTTCTAAGTCCCTAAGCGGATCGTCGGGAAAATAAACGGTCGCGTTCACACGGCGTGAACGCACCTAAGTAACTGCGAGAGAGGCGCATTCGTTGGTGTTGGAATTCTTTGGGCACCGAAGGTGCATCATGTGTGATGCGGACTTGTAGACGGTTGCGGAAGTTGAGAATTGCCGGGAAAGACGGTTTCCCTTGAATGAATTCAGTCTTCAAATTGGTGCAGCATGAAATCGTGGGCAGACGGCAGCGGCGGTTGGAAATTGAAGGGGCAGGGGGGGTGTCGCGAGTCGAGGGATGAGCGTGAGAAGCTCGGTTCAAATGTCGTCACTGATTGATAACTACCGACATCTGGTAAAATGTCCCATTTGGGTTCGAACAAAGTAACGGCGCTTGCGCCGCGAGTCGCAGGGCTCGGTCCCGGCTTGTCCGGGACAAAACTTGCCCCGAGGAGAGAGTTCGACGAGGGACGATTTGGCGTGTGGGACACAGTGAACGGGTCACCGGTGGCCCGGCATACCGGGCCACTGCCAGGAATCAAAGTCCGCCGTCTTCGGCGAATGAATGGAATCCGCTATCCGTGACGATGAGGTGGTCATGAAACTTGATCCCCAACAGCGCGGCAGCTTCTTTGAGTCGGGTGGTATTTTTGCAATCATCTTCGCTCGGCGTCAGATCTCCTGATGGGTGGTTGTCCACCCGCTCCAGCGAAAGGACAAAGACGGCTTGGTAATTCCTTGGACGCTATCAAAGACCTCAACGCTGAGGGTTCAAATGCTGCCCGGCGCGTATTTGGACTTCGAACGGGAAGCCAAAAACCAATTAAATAAAGACAGTCTTATTGCCCATGCCTGAGCATCAATACACGCCACAACAAGCCCTCGACCTTCTGATGAAGAAGCTCTCAGCGCGGGAAGAGACCCTTGCAGCCCAAGTGCAAGCCGCAATCGACGCTGGCAAGGACGTGTCGGAAACTGAGCCCGCGATTGACCGGCGAAAGAAGGCGCGCGTTTACCGGAAGACCGTCCCGTTTACCCACGAAGAGGCGTTGCAAATCGCGCTCGATGCCCTGCAAGCCTACTTCGTCGAACAACCCCTGTTCGTAGGCTCGGCGGCAGACAACCTCGCAAAATCGGCCATCGGCGTGCCGAAACACAATCTTCCAAATTGGGCGTATAGTCCTGCCGCATCCGCAAGCGAGCCAGAGCCGGTGTCGCTCGAAAGAGAAAACGAGGAAAAGGCAGTTGTGATTGAGATGCAGACGGAGACACAGCTTTCCAGAACCGGCGAAGAGACGATCCCACTCAAGCGCATGTCGAAGGAGCTGATTGATGCGCAGCGTCATCATGTCGCCGAGCTCCGCAAACTCACTAACTTCTAGAAGGGATAAAGATGGCCACGCTACCAGACCTCGAAAACGCAATTGATGCGCTGCTAGACCATCCGCTCGGCATCGGACAATTTCAGTTGGTCCGCCGCGCCGAGGAAAAGGCGTATGAAGCCTATGTCTTCGGTCTTTGCCTGCGGGCCGCGCGTGAACTCGGTGTCACACCCGTCCTGCGCGGCATCACGGGTGCGCCGACTCCGTTCGTCTTTCGTGGTGCACCGGGCCAGATTCATTCACGCGGCCGAAATTACGGTTACGCGGAATTCACTCTGAATAGGCAGGAGTTCGAGGTTCATGCGGGTGTTGAGTTCCGGGGAACGAGCAGCATGACCCATGAACTGGACGTTTGCATCATGCGTGCGCCCGACGCTCGGGTTTGCCGGAATCCGCAATCCTTGGATGACCCGCACGCGGCCTGTCTCGTCGGCGGCTGGGAGTGCAAGTTTTACGCGGGCAATCTCCAGAAGGGTCTCGGTCGTGCATTCGTGGGGTTGATCGACGACATGGGATCAAACGTCCGGCTCAGTGGTTTGTGCTCAAACTCAGTTCACCCGCAGCTTCTCGACTACTTCCAGCCACAGCGCCGTCCGCATCCACACTTTCGCCTCACGCCACTCGAACCGTCGAACGAGGACATCTTCGTTAATCAAATCAAAGGCGAGTTGAAGAAGATGACCGCTGCCTAGGAGACCCATGCCGGGACAAATCACAGAGCGAGCTTTCGAAACCTACGTTGAGGAAATTCTCCTGACACGCGGTGGCTGGAAGTCCGGCAGCAACGCGCAGTGGGACAAGGAGCGGACTTTGTTCCCGGCGCAGATGTTCGCCTTCATCCAGAACACCCAGTCGAAATTGTGGGAGGAAATGAAGGCCCTCTATGCCACCGGTCTGGAGCCGTTGCTGCTGACCACGCTGGTGAAGGAACTGGACACAAATGGTTCGCTCCATGTGCTGCGTCATGGTTTCAGGTTTCTTGGTAAGACTTTCCGGCTCGCCTATTTCAAGCCTGCCCACGGCGCGAATTAGGAAGTGCTGGAGCAGTTTGGGAAAAACCGGCTTACGGTCACGCGCCAAGTTCCGTGTCAACCCGGCGACAATCGAACGCTCGACATGATGCTGGCAGTGAATGGGCTGCCAGTGGTGACCATCGAACTCAAAAATCCAGGCACGGGTCAGAGCTGGAGCAACGCCGTGCGCCAATACAAGGATGACCGCGAGCCGCAAGGCTCGGTCCCGGTTCATCCGGGACAAAACTTGCCCCAAGGAGAGGATTCGACGA
>CAITXU010000073.1 GCA_903896505.1 uncultured Verrucomicrobiota bacterium
TGGCCATAAAGCCATGCTAAGCGGGAGCTAAATCCTTAACTTGGGTGGATTGGGGCGGGCTCCCGGGGTTCTGCAGCTCGTTACGTAAGCCTATGATTCAATGAGGCTGGCCTCCCAGGTTCCGCAGTTCGTTACGTAAGCCCATGATTCAACAAGGCTGACCTGTCGAAAGATGTGACTACAGTGGTTATTTTGGCGTCTTTATTTCGAGTGCGGTGAATAAATCGAGCTGTTCTGGGGTGGTTTTGCTGACCCCGGTGAAGGCTTTGGTGCCGACCGTGGCGCGATGCTGTTGAATCCTTCTTAGAATCTCAAGAGCAGTGCTGGGGCTGGCCTTGCTGCCATTGGCCTTTAGTCGCATACACATGACCCGATAGAGCACTAGCGCCATGAAGCAGATCAGTGCATGAGCGCGAATACGTTCATGCAATCGATGATAGACCGGGGCAATCTCAAGGTCTGACTTCAAGATGCGGAAGCCCCGCTCGATGTCAGCCAGACTCTTATAACGGTAGACGATCTCTTCAGCCTTGAAGTCCCTGACATTGGTCAGGAGGGCTAGCTTGCCATCAAAGCGCTCAGCCTTAGCGACGGCCGCCTCATCGACTTCATAACTAAACATGTCGGCCTGAAAGTCTGCCTTGATGAAACGGGTGAGCTCCGCTTCTGCAACGGATCGCTGAAAGCGGCTGTAGGCGCCCCGATCAGAGGCCCTGCGCCCCTTCTCAGTGACGCCTTCATCTTGTGCATTGAGCTTGTTGACCAGTGTTTCTGCAAAGTCGACTTGTTCCTGAATACGCTTCCGCCGACGAGCGGATTGCTCTTGAGCTCGCTCATGATCATGGGCAACGACCAAGCGATGGTCAGCGAAGGTGCCTTCGGCAAGACCCTCTTCGAAGGTCAGGGTTTCGAAGACCTCATTCAAGTCTTGATAGCGCCTGGCGGGAACCGCCAGGATGAACTGGAGCTTTCGGGACGATTCTTCAGCGAGCTTGGTGAGTTCGGCGACATTCCCAAGACTCAGTAAGCCTCGATCAGCGACCAGAATGACGCGCTCTACAGGGAATCGAGCCAACACCTGGGTCAGCATCGACTGTAAGGTTTTAGTCTCTGCGACATTCCCTGGGTGGACGGTATGCATGAGGTTTCCGGTAGGGGCACCAGTTACCTGGCGCCCCCCGGTCAGATCCGAGCGAGCGGCACTACCGCACTCGGCTCCTGTCAGCAGTCCTGACGCGAAATCGCTTGGCTGGGTATGGATGAACCACTCGTAGTTGAGGCATGTAACGTTTCGCGATCTGAGCAAAGCGGCTCCAGGGCATTCGGTTTCGTTGGCTCCTTCGGCAAAGCGAGAATCGCCATGCTCGAACAGCTTCCCTCGCAAATGCCCCAATACGCTCGCGGTTGCCCGGTACCGAGTAATAGTTCATGTGCCCCTCAACAACACGACCCAGCCATCTCCCGATATCGGGGATGGGTTCGTGTCGACGTCTCATGAGCGTTTCCCTGATTGCCATCAGGGAGGCCCTCATTCTTTTCTTGACCGTTAGCCGGACCAGTTTGAAGACTTGAGTGCCTCTTCTGTGGCCACAGATATGCGTCAGACCCAGGAAGTCGAAAGTCTCCGGTCTTCCCAGCCCCTGCTTTCTGCGGCTTTCAATGGCGTAGCGCCCGAACTCTATGAGCCGGGTCTTGTCAGGATGGAGTTTTAGCCCGAACTTGGACAATCGCTCTTGCAAGGCTGCAAGATACGCCTTGGCTTCCCGTTCGTGCTGGAACCCCGTCACGCTGTCGTCCGCATAGCGGACAACAGAGACGCTGCCGGTCGCATAGCGCTTGCGCCACTGATGCGCCCATAGATCGTGAACGTAGTGAAGGTAGACATTAGCCATCAGAGGGCTGATCACAGCGCCCTGAGGGGTACCCTTCACTGTCGCCACTCGGCGTCCTTCCTCTATGGTTCCGGCTTTCAGCCACTTCGTTATGAGCCTGATGATGCGCTGATCACCGATGCGGTGTTCCAGAAACCGGATCATCCAATCATGGTCGATCTCATCAAAGAAAGCGACGATGTCGGCATCCAGAATCCAGTTCACCTTGCGGTTCTCAATGGCCACGGCCAGCGCATCCAACGCATCGTGCTGACTCCGTCCCGGGCGGAATCCATAGGAAAACCCCATGAAGTCCACTTCGTAGATTTCGTTCAGCACGGTCACTACGGCCTGTTGGACAATTTTGTCTTCGAGTGCCGCGATCCCAAGTGGACGGAGTTTACCGTCGGCCTTGGGAATATAGACCCGGCGGGAGGGTTGTGCCCGATATCGCCCCGAGTGCACCTCGGCATGAAGTTCGAGCAGCCGACCTGCTTGCGCGAGTGGCTCATAATCTCTCCAGCTGACTCCATCGACACCCGTCGCTGCCTTCCGGCTCAGCCTGTAGTAGCTGTCCTTCAGGAGTTCTGGGGTGACATGGTGAAGGAGAGAAGTGAAGCGGCATTGGCGATCACGCCTTGCGGCCTCACGTACCCCTTGGAGACCCTTCGACGCAGGTTTATCGCGATTCTGCGCTCGCGCTGCGGTGGCCTCCTCGGAGTTCCCACTGACTACCCCCCTTTCCTCCATGCCCTCCGCCGGCTTATCGCCATTGTTCGGGCATTTCTCAGGTCGTATGGGGATATCAGACTTCTCACCGGCGTAGATGGCTGGGTTACGGGGATTGCCCTTTCCAGCCCCGTCCACCCATCCTTGCGGGGTGGACACCGATGAGATCTCACTGCTTTCATTTGAAAAACTTCCCGGCGTGCACAGGGTCTCCGACCGCGTGGGACCAGAGCACGACTTGCGGGTAGCGTCGTGCTCCATATTGCCTTCCGCTTCAGTTAACAACGTCGGCGCCCCAGTGGGTTGATTTCGCGGCTCAATGGCTGGCCTGCCGGTTTCCCCTGTCAACGCTTCGACACGGTCCTCACGGACCGTCCCGCATGACTCGGGGCCAGAGTGATTCGCTATTTCTTCTCTGTACTGAACTTTCATCAGCTATCTTTCAATGACTTATGCAGTCGCACTAACTGTTCACGGCCTTGCTAGCTGAGGCCATGATGGGCATCATCTACATTATGAAAAAGCCTTCATTCAATCCCGCGCTTACCTCTAAGCCTCGTATGCCCAGATCCCTTGGAGAAGCCTCTGAAGCCATCCGCCTTCTGCAGGAAACGATTACCACGTTGACTGAGCAGGCGCGACAGCTAGAGGCCACCCAGAACGCTGGCTCCAATGCGCGAGCACTCAAGAAAATTCGGGGCAAAAAATAATTCCCCCATCCCTAAAAAAAGACTTGACACGATTTTGGGCTCGAAACGCCCATTTTTAGCGTGGGCGACTACTCGCCTCACGTGTCAGGTCGATAGCTCTTGCCGCGCCCTGTCGTCCATGTCTTCGAGGCTCGCGCAGGCGGGCTGCGCCCCAAATCTTTTCGTGCTCTAAATCCTTCTCAGGAGCAAAAAAACGCTTAAAAAAAGAGGGCTTACAATGACGCATGGCCAAAAAACAGCAATTCCTCGAATGTCCTCAGCCCCCTAAAACGCTGAAGGCAGCATTCAAAATCATCAGCAGCCTATGGGCTCTGGTGCAGGAACTCCGCGAAGCTATTGAGCGCCTTCAGGCCAATTCCACCAACTCCTCAATACCACCCAGCCAGGACCGCCTTTCAGGAAAGGCCAAGAAAGAACATCACCGCAAACCCTCAGAAAAGAAACGCGGCGCCCAACCGGGGCATATCCGAAATACGCGGAAGGTCGTCCCTGAATCCGAGGTCGATCAGATTGAGCGTCACTTCCCGGATACCCGTTGTTCCTGTGGCGGTGAGATCGTTATCGATGTGGACCCCAAGGATCGACATCAGGTTTTCGACCTTCCCCAGATTACCTATACCGTCACAGAACACCAGCGCTTTGGCGGAACCTGTCCGTGTTGCAACCGATCCGTTGTCGCCAAGCTTCCGAAGGCGACCCCTTCCGGTCAGATGGGACCGGGGCTTATCGCCTGGATTGCACTTTTGAGTGGCCACTTTCGCATGAGCACTCGGAATATCCAGACCTTCCTTGAGATGCAATGGGGTCTTCAGTTCAGTGTCGGTGCGATCAGTGAA
>CAITXU010000074.1 GCA_903896505.1 uncultured Verrucomicrobiota bacterium
AATACCACCACCGTTCGGGAAAAAAATTCAAGGTCGGGAGAACGATTCCACCAGAGTGGAAACGGAGACAACCCCAAGACCAGCCAGGCGAAGATTTCAGCGCGTTCGATGGAGTTGATCCAGATACGCTCCTGTGACTGATAAAATCGCAACTGACGGAGTCCGTAGACCAGGAGTCCGCTGCTGACGACGGAAGGAAGGATACCGAACGAATGCCAGGTTGGGTCCGTGGCCATCTTGGCATCGAGCAGCAGCACCATGGGCAGGCTCCAAAATATGGCAGACAAACCACGGACCAAGCGGGCCAGACCGGGCAGGACCAAGTGGGAACTCATGGCGGGGATGGCTGGATGGTTCCGAAACCCGTTGTTGTGGGTACCACCGCCGGTGGGAGCATCGGAGTCAGCTGAAGTTGAGGTAGGTATAATCCTTGAGTCCTCGTTCGTAGTCGTCTAACAGCCGGTAAGCCTCGCTCGGCTTCAATCGGTCAGACCGGATGGCGGCATCGACCTGACCCTTCATCTGCCGTTTCAGTTCATTCTCGTCATATTGGACGGCGGTGAGGGTCTGGATGATGGTGTTTCCCTCGATCACTTCCTCGATGTAGTAGCCCGACGGTTCGTCGGGCTCCAGAAAGACGTGGACCTCATTGACTCGGCCGAAAAGATTGTGCAGGTCGCCCATGATGTCCTGATAGGCTCCCATCAGAAACAACCCGAGGTGATAGGGCTCGAAGCCCTGACCACTCGGACGAAGTTCATGGAGGGGCAGGGTGTCCCGAACGTCCCGGAGGTCGACAAACTTGTTGATCTGTCCGTCCGAGTCGCAGGTGATGTCCACCAGGGTGCCTTCACGGGTGGGCCGTTCGGCCAGCCGGTGAATGGGCATGATGGGGAATAGTTGCCCCAGGGCCCAATGGTCGAGCAACGACTGAAAGACGGAAAAATTACAGAGATATTGCTGCCCCAGGCTGTCTTCGAGGTGACGAATTTCCTTGGGAATATACGCCTGCCCTTTGAACGAAGAGACCACCTCTTCGGAAATTTCCCAAAACAACGTCTCGATCTTGGCCTTGTCCCGTAAATCCAGGACTCCCAGGGTGAACATCTGGTAGGCATCCTCTTTGCGCTCAAGGGCGTCGTGGTAGGCCTCCAGTTTGTTGAGCCGTTGGAGGTTGTCGCGAATGTACAGTAGCTCCTTGACGATCCGATGTTCGTTGTCGGTGTAGTTGAAATTGAGGTCCGGAGGCGTTTTGTCGATGGCACCGAAGACCTCGACAATCAGGACGCTGTGGTGCGCGACCAGTGCCCGTCCACTCTCACTGACGATGTCCGGGTGGGGAACCTTCTCCTGATTGCAGACGTCTTCAAGGTAGTAGACGACGTCATTGGTGTATTCCTGGAGGGAATAATTGGTCGAGCTCTCGAAGGCACTCCGGGAACCGTCATAATCAACGCCCAGGCCGCCTCCAACGTCCACGTATTCGACCGGGAAACCCAATTTGTGGAGTTTGGCGTAGAGACGTCCGGCCTCCTGAACCGCCTTTTTGACCGTCAGAATGTCGGGTACTTGCGAACCAATGTGAAAATGGAGCAGGCGGAAGCAGTGTCCAAGACCCTCGCGCTGAAGGAGTTCGGTCCCTGCCAGTAGTTCGGTGGTGCTCAACCCAAACTTGGCGTTTTCACCGCCGCTCTCGGCCCATTTTCCCGCTCCTTTGCTTTGCAACCGGGCCCGCATGCCAATCAAGGGTTCCACGCCGACCTGCCGGGAGACGGTGATGATCTGGCGGATTTCCTCAATTTTCTCGACCACCATGATCACCTTTTTGCCGAGCCGGATGCCCTGAAGGGCGAGCTTGATGAACGACGGGTCTTTGTAGCCGTTGCAGATGGTGAGAGACCCGGGTTGGTCCTGGAGGGCCATACCGGCGTAAAGCTCGGGCTTGGAACCGACCTCGATTCCGAAATTGTACGGCTTTCCGGCATCGAGAAGTTCCTCCACCACCTCGCGGAGCTGGTTCACCTTGATGGGAAAAACCCCGCGGTAGCTGCCCTTGTAGCCGAATTCGGCGATGCTGGCACGAAAAGCCTCGTTTACCGCTACGATTCGATGCCGGAGAATATCCTGAAACCGGATCAGCAGGGGTAGCTTGAGGCCCCGCGCCTTGGCCTCTTCGACCACGTCGCTGATATTGACTTCGACTCCATTTTGCAGCGGTCGTGCCACCACGTTCCCCTGGGGTTGGATATCGAAATAACCGGCACCCCACCGGTCGATGTTGTAGAGGGTGCGGGCGGCGGCAATGGTCCACTCGGCTTCGGGGACGGGCGGCGCGGACGGAGGGAATTCGCTCATTTCAGATTGGTCAACCGCTGCGACTCTAGGAACGTGCCAGAGGTATTCAAGGAGCAGGTTGTGAATTTATTGGGGAAGGTCAGCCTGCGTAGGTTGCTTCTGCAAAATCGGATGTGAATTGAGGCCATGAACCGGACGGCATTCCGGCGACCCTGTGACGTTGTTCAGGTTTCCTACCTGCCAAACGACCGCTTTTCTTGCCGTTCTTGCAACTCAAATGTAAACTGTTGAACCAGAAAAACATCGGTAGTGCGAAGCTCCTGCTGAGCCGCGGCGGTCCGAACAACCTTCGGTACCGACTCGGTTTGTAGACGCCGAGCGTCAGTCGACGCAAACTCTACTCGACCGGAATCCGTTGTTGGATGGATCGGCGGGACTGCGGCCCGATCACGCGGCGACACCGACCAGCGAAACGCCGCCAAACTTTTCCCGGGATGCCCACTCCCGATCGATCAGCGCCGTCTGACGAACGGCGTGCTACGACCTGTCGGCAATGGAGGTTGCCGAACCGGAAGCGGTCCAAACGCCTACCCTGGGAACGCGGACGTCTCGTCCGCACGGCGGTCCGAACTGCGCCTGCTTCGCAAGTGCAGACCGTGTCTGACCCCGAGCGCCACGGCGCTTGAGGCGACCAAAAGCCACCATTCCAACAAGATATGCGGAAGCAATCGCCCAAGTTGAGGGCTCAGGGACGGCTGTTGGCTGAGATGTCAGGCGAACGTTGTCAAATTGCACTTGGGTCCCGCTCGACGGAAATCCAGTGTTTGCGAGGACGATGGATATCGGTTGGCCGATAAACGGAGAACTAGCATTGATCGTGGCGGAAATGCTTCCCGTCGTAAATATCCCGGGAGTCAGCTGCGAAGGGTTGATCCCACCCACCACGATGGAATTTCCTGCCTAGAGACTAATGGAGTAATCCGTATGCTCAAGAAAAACGAACGAGCTGACATCGACTTTAAGTGTATAGGTAAGGCCAACCTGAAAGGTCGTCGCCAACGTTTGGCTCAGCGAGCCATGTGCACCCATAAATCCGTTTGCATAAGCAACATTTTGTCCCTCGGTCGACGATACAGTAAGAAGACCGGTTCCGGTATAATTTGCTGTGCCAGCCGTTCCGTAAGTTATCCAAGCGGGAATGGGGGAGGTTGTTAGGTAAGCATTCGGAGTGGAACCTTGAGACGGATCAATGGTGTAAAAGCCTCCAATCAGTTTCCCAGAAGAATCAAAGAAGGTGGGGTCGCTCCCGGTGACGGCCTCGAAACCAGGATTTACAATTGAAATGTTTCCGCCGAAGCAGTGTGTAATCGTGGCTGCGCAGGCGAAAGTCAGTCCGATGAGTGAATGAAAACGTGGGAAAATATTCATTAGTGATTGGAATTTAAAGATGGTGAACTTTATTCGTCGCTCTACAAAATTTTTCACGATCAATCAGGATGTCAAAGGAAAAGGAAGCGGTACGAACCGATTTTAAAAACAGAGCATTGCCGAGGTCAGGAATCCAGGTCGTTGGACAGATGCAACCCCATTTGCCCTAGGAAACATTAGAATCTGACTTCAGGAAATAAATGGAAGTTCGACGGATGTGCCTCCTTCTTGCCCGGCGTTTGGTGTCAAGGGGCATCAACTGGTCACCTTCCCGGAAGAACTTGGAGACGGGATGACGATCTCAACCAGGTTGGCGTATACAGGACGCAAAACTGGTGGGCGAGACAGGACTTGAACCTGCAAGGCTTGCGCCACGGGATCCTAAGTCCCGCGTGTCTGCCATTTCACCACTCGCCCAACCTTTCTCCCCTGATTGGGAGTTGCCTTTAGGTTGGTTCCCTTGCCGGATGGACTCAAGGGGAAACGTGCCTAGGACCTGCGGACCTGCGTTCGGCCTATTCGCTTCGCGTCCGCGGATGAACGGTGATTTGGGGACCGCCGCAGCTCGGGAGGAGACCCCCGACCATTGGAAATGGTGGAACGGCACAATGAACCGAGCGGGCAAACCGGCGGCTACTCGACGTAGCGCAGGCTTTCCAGCTTTCCAAATAACACTGTTTCTGTACCTCCGGACAAACGCGCGAGGTGGTGCGCTGGCGATGGTGGTCGAAAGCGATATGGGGACTTGCAGGAGCGCTCCGGACACAAGTCACTCCGAAGGAGGGACATCCAACGGAGGGACGCGCTCCTGCAAGTCCCCAATTTCTGCACGGATCATCACGACTCCCAATCTAAAGGCACCTTTGTAGCGCGGCTCCTCCCCAGCCGTAGGCGGTCCAAATCATGCCCACCACGCATTTCGGCTCAAGTTATACCCTGCCTGATCCCGAGCACAACAGGTGGGGTGCTGCTGTACCGCCGGGTCGATTCAGGGCCTTGGGACGGGGGCCAGCCCTGCCGACAGGACTGTCGGCGGTAACAGCAGACAAGAATGTCGGCGCTACGGCTCTGTGGTTGGTTCATGGGGCCTCGCCGAGGTGCCTTTAGAACGGCAGAGGTGATGATCCCTGCAATGATTTGGGACTTGCAGGAGCGCATCCCTCCGTTGGATGTCCCTCCTGCGGAGGGGTTTAGTTCCGTAGGGACGGTCATTGGGAGGCGAAAACGGGGGAAATGGACGCCTGGTAGACGCTCGATAGGAACCCAGCTGAGGTCGACATCGCCTCTCTCCGGGAAAAATCGCACTGGCGCGCCGTCCGTCGCTCCCTAACCTCCCTCTCCAACGGATCATGCCCAGTGTTTTCATCAAAACGTATGGTTGCCAGATGAATGAGCGCGACAGTGAAGCGGTCGCCGCCCAGCTTGTCGCCAAGGGTTATTCTCTCGCTCCCAATGAATTGGTGGCGGATGTGGTCCTGCTCAACACCTGTTCCGTTCGAGACCAGGCGGAACAAAAGGCTCTGGGCAAAATGGGGAATCTGGCCGGGCTTGCCCGAAAGCAGGGGCGGTCTCCGATTCTCGGATTCCTCGGCTGCATGGCGCAAAGCCGGGGGCGGGAACTGATCGACTCGCTTCCAGAGGTTGATCTGGTTTTGGGTACGCAGAAATTTCATCGCACGGCGGACTATCTCGATGAGCTCCTGGCGGGACGTTCCCGAAAGATCGTCGACATTGAAGAAGAAGCGGGAAGCCAGGGAACCATCCGCGAACACCTTGCCGCAGCGGAAGGACGCAAGGCGGTCTCTGCTTTCGTCAGCATCATGCAGGGCTGCAATCAGCATTGCACGTTCTGCATCGTTCCGGATACGCGCGGACCGGAACGGAGCCGTTCCATTCCGGAGATTGTCGCTGAATGCGAGGAGCTGGTGGCCCAGGGGGTGCGAGAGATCACCCTATTGGGACAAATTGTCACCAGTTTTGGACGTCGGGAGTATCCGCCGCTGGAAGGACGCTCTGGCTTTGTGCAGTTATTGGAGGCGGTCCATGCCATTCCCGGATTGCAACGGCTTCGCTTCACCTCGCCCCATCCCAAGGGCTACGGACGCGATTTGGTCGACGCGTATGGGCGGCTACCCAAATTGGTCGAGCACGCCCATGTTCCGGTTCAGAGCGGCTCCAACCGAATTCTGAAGCTCATGCATCGGGGCTATACCCGGGAGCGTTTCCTCGATTTGGTGGGGGAATTGCGTTCGGTTCATTCCGGGATGGGGGTGACGACGGATATCATCGTTGGGTTCCCGGGAGAGACAGATTCGGACTTCGAGGAGACGGTTGAACTCTGCCGGTTGGTTGAATTTGACCAGGCGTACCTTTTTAAATACTCGGTCCGAAAGGGAACTCCGGCCGCGACCATGGACCATCCGGTGCCTGAAGAGGTTATCGAAGACCGGCATCAGCGCCTCCTTGCCGTGATTAACGAGCTGGCTCTCCGCAAGTACGCGGAATTGATCGGTAACACCCAGGAGGTTTTGGTGGAGGGCCCCAGTCGACGCAATCCTGCCCGATATGAAGGGCGGACCCGGTCGAACAAGATTGTGGTGTTTGACGGTTCCGAGCGACACCGGGGAGAGGTCTTGAGCCTTCGAATTGAACGGGTCGGGTCCTTTACCCTCTATGGGGATGCTGCCATCGTCGGCTTGGACGATATCCCGGCTCCCGCAGCCACGACGGAAGCTTGGCCGTTACCGATGTCTATTTCATGAAATTAGCTCAACTCTGTCTCGTGCTGGGGACGGCAATGATTGCGTCGCATGCCTGGGTCCTGTTTCAGGTTCAGGCGGCTTCGGCCTGGCTTCGTCGTGTTCCACGGAACCATGGACTGGGGGTTGTGTTGATTTTGATCTCCACGGCGTGGTTCGAGTGGTATCTGCTCAACGAAAACCTGAGCGATATCCGATGGGTCAAGCCGATCCTCCTCATTGCATTTCCAGCGGTCGGAATTGGTAGTTGCTTTTTCCTTCGGGATTTTCTGGCCGCCCGGGGATTGGCTGTCTTCCTCTTGCTGCTGGCGGGATATGTTTTGGAGGTTGGCCGATGGCACGATTCGATGTGGCACGATGCCCTCGCGCTTTGGGCTTATGGATGGATCATCGTGGGTTTTTGGCTGACGATGGCTCCGTGGCGGCTTCGGGATTGGATTGGCTGGGCCACCCGGGTGGAGATGCGTCTCAAGCTGGCGGCTCTGGCCGGAATCGTATGGGGCGCATTTGTGATCGCCCTTGGATTGACAGTGTTGAAATAGGCATTGGAGCGTCAAGAGGATCGAGGTTTTGGTTACCCACGCTGGCTGGGAGGTCCGGGTCAGTTATTCAACAAACTGTCGTTTTTCGACCACTATCCGGGTGCCACTCTTGACGACAATTCCTACGGTCATGAATGAAAATCAGGCATTGGAAAATCGATTCCAATGAATTTTTTTGATGAACTCAACGGTAGTTCTTGCCTGACAGCACCAGTCTAACCTATTGATGGAGAACAGCCTTGGCGATACAGTTGAGTTTTGTTGGGCGATATTGAATGGGCCTTATTTCAAACGAGGATACGGTTCTTGATCGACTTGGCACGCTGGCTGGTTACCGGTGTTAGCGGCTGTCCGCCTAACCCAAACTCTCCCACTACATGTCGAGAATTCTATCTCCCGTTCCCGTTTTCTGCAGTCGCATGAGCGGCGTGGCCTGTTCATCGGTCCTGGCAGCTTTGGCAGTTTCGGCACAGACGCCCACGGACGCCCCGTTGTCTGGAACAAACACCCCGCCTTCCACCATGGAAAAGACGGTGGTGGAGGGCCTGGCCCTCAACGAAACTATTCTGCCCACGGCCCGTCCCATCAATTCGGTCTTGGGCGACGACCGGAGCATCATCGATACGCCGCGTTCGGTCAGTTTGATCACGAAAGCCCAAGTGGAAGAACGGGGTATTGCCCGGATGACCGATTTGGGACAATTGGTGCCGGGAGCCTATACGCCTGAGCGCTATGGCTTGCCCGGGGTTCCTCTGATTCGCGGTGACCTGGCGGAGATTTACCAGAACGGCCAGCGGATGTTGTTCAGTCGCGATTCCATCCTTCCCAGCTTCAATCAGGTCGAGGCCATTGACGTGGTCAAAGGTCCGGGATCAGCGGTGTTCGGTCCTCAAGGTCAAGGCCCCGGCGGCTATGTGAACTTTGTCACGAAGCAGCCTTACTTCGACAAATTCCACGGTGAAGTATCGACCCGTCTTGGGACCTATGTTCCGGGTAGCGCTTCGTATTTCAATCCCGAGGCCACTTTGGATTTTGGCGGACCCATCACCAAGGACCTCGCCTATCGAGTCAGCTACCTGGAACGGCAGGGCGATAGTTATTACCAGAACGTCAAGGACCGGACCCACGACATTTTTGCGGCGCTGAGCTGGCATCCCAATGAAAAATGGGAATTGGACCTGACGGCTCAGTATATCGATGCCCGGTTCAATGAAGTGACCGGCATCAACCGGGTGACCCAGGAATTGATTGACCACCACATTTACAATGCGGGGCCGGCCAATTTGAATTTCGGGTATAACTGGATACTGGATACCAACAAGACCACGAAGGTGAAGATGTATGGTAATCAGGCACTGACGGCACCTGGAGACAATGCCCTGGGAGAGAAATTCAACAGTCAGTTGATCACCACGTATCACATCAACGATCAGGCCAAGGTGGTCAACCTGAGCTATTTTGAATACCTGAACAGCAGCAAGCTCGAGTATTACGGATATACGGAGTACGTGCCGGAAAACTGGGCGATGAATAATCGGACGGAGCTGCACTACGACTTCGACATCAATGCCGGGAAAAAGGATTTCCCGATCAAGACCATCTCCGGCATCGACTTCCGGTATACCCGTCTCAAGTCCTACCAGGATTTCTCGACCGAGCCCTTCTATCTGTACGATCTGTCGATCACCGATACGACCAAACAGAACCAATTGTGGCGCATTCCGGGAATCAAGGCAGGAAATTCGGTGGGCGGCGGTTGGAACGTTCCCGGAAAACCTGGATACGGAGCCCTGCCATTCCCGGGAGCCGGCGACCAGGACACCTACCTTTACGATACGGCACTGTTCACCCAGTGGGATGTCAATGTCATCGACAAGTTCAATATTGTGGCCGGCGGTCGAGCGGACCTGCTGGATGCCAACACAGCCAATGCCGAGGCCATTGACTACGCTGGGAAGGTGGTTCCCAGGGGCGGGCAGTATGCCGCCAAGAAGAGCTTGATTGACACCTCTGTCTTCATTTCCGGACTTTATAAGTGGACACCGACTCAGACCTCCTACGTCACCTACAATTTGGTTAACTCCGTTACTGGAAGCGCCAACTTCGGTGGAGTGGATGGATCGGGAGGAAATGCCGGATTGAGGACCTCACTGACCGCCGAAAGTGAGCTGATCGAAGCGGGCCATAAGGCGAGTTTCTTTGGAAACCAGGTCTACGTGGCGGCGTCCATTTTCCAGCAAACCAAGGCGAGTCCCGCCTTGGTGGGCCCTCCCAACAAGATTGACCTCAAGGGCATCGAGTTCGAAACGGTGTACCAGCCTAATCGCAACTTCCACATCAATGCGAACGCCACCCTTCAGGACGCCTACAAGATTCTGAATGGAAATAGTTTCTACCAGCAGACGACCACCTATCTGGATGGTTATCCGGTTGGGTTCATTCAAGATGGGCGCAGTGGCACGGGGCAGGGATCTCCCAATTACAACGGTGCCAATCCCCCCACCTACACCAAGGTCCACCAAGCTGCCACTCCCCACGTGCTGATCAATGCGTACGCCAGCTATCAGTTCGACAATGGGTTCGGGATCAGCGCAGGACCACAAATTCAGGGCTCCCAGAATGCCAACTACTCCCGCGACGGGTTTAACCTGAAGATTCCCGCGCAATACGTGATCAATGCGTCGATCTTCTACAAGAAGCAAAAATGGGAGGCTCGCATTAATTTCGATAACATCACGGACCAAAAGAACTGGACCGCCATTGATCCGGATTTCGCCGGAAATGACGTTATCTTTCCCCAGTTGCCGTTCCATATCACCGGCCTGATCAAGTATCGCTTCTAAATTTTGTTGCTGTTTCTCTAGTGTGTGTGTTCACGCCCCTCGCTGCCATGGCTGCGAGGGGCCTTTTTTCTCGGTGGATTATAAGTCGAACAAACGACAAATACTGGTTTGGTCTCTTGCCACAACGCCTGGACATCTAACGAATTCGTTCTGCATGCCCCTATTCCATTTGGTCAATACGAGAACCCGGACCGGATTTGTTTTTGGTGTCCTCTGCATCCTCCTTTGCCTTCTGAACAATGGATGCGGGCAACGGTCGGATTCGACCACTGCGCCTCCTTCGCCGGTCGTCGGAACCAACCAACGAGTGGTGCTCCGGTTCACTCATGATTGGTTTCCCGAACCGGAACACGGGGGCTATTTTGCGGCAAAGATCAAAGGAATCTGGTCCGACCTTGGTCTCGACGTGGAGGTGATACCAGGGGGCCCCAATTCGGAGATCGAAAAGAAAGTCGCACTCGATACCGAGGGATTGGGTATCTTGCGGGGCGACGCAGCGATCATTGCCGTGGACAGAGGCTTGCCGATTGTCGCCGTCAGCAGCTATTTTCAGCATGATCCTCAGGGTATCATGGTTCGGGAGGACGGACCGGTTCATTCTTTTGCCGATCTCGAAGATCGTGATTTGGCCATGCAGGTCGGCAACACCTGGTTTCTTTACCTTCAAAAGAAGTACGGATTGAAGAAGACCCGGGTTCGCCCGGTGACCGGGAGTGTGGCCAATTTTGTCAAGGACCCGGATTGGATCACCCAGGCCTATCCGACCAGTGAACCGTATTATGCGCTGAAAGAGGGAGTGAAGCCACGGGTTCTTCAAATCAGCGATTCGGGATTCGATCCCTATCGTGTCATCATCGCCAACCGAAAATTGGTGACTCAACATCCTGACTGGGTGGCGAAGTTCTGCCTCGGGGCCTATCGGGGATGGCAGGAGTATTATCGAGACCCACAACCGGTCCACGAACACATCCTCAAGATTTCCCCAACCATGGAAATGGAGGGAATGAAGTTCAGTTACGTTAAGATGCGGGAGCTCCGACTGATCGAGGGAGACCCAGCGCATGGCGAAGCCATGGGAGCCATTGATCACCAGCGATGGGAAGCAACCGGCCGGATTTTGGTGGATTTGGGACTCGTGAAAAAGTTGCCGTTGATGAGCGACGTTTACTCGACCAATTTTTCGCCTGCAATGGTGGGGGCCACAACGGAATTGCCTCCGCCCGTTTGGAAGCTGTCGGATGTGCAGTGGCCAAAATGAACTGAGAAGGACCGCTTGCTTTGGTCCCTTTGTCCGACTGGAATCGATCACATGCCAAAACGTTTGCTCATTAAGAATCTGGGACACCTCGTGACCATGAATTCGTCACGGGAAGTCCTTGAAGGTGCCTGGATTGTCGCAGAGGACGGACGCATCAAATCGATCGGCAGCGGGCGATTGCCGCGCTTAGCCGATGCGCAAGTGGTGGATGGGCGCGAGGGGATTGCCACTCCCGGGATGATTAATACCCACCACCACATGTTTCAGAATTTGGCGAGGGCTTTCAAACCGATATCGAACCTACCGCTCCTGCCGTGGCTGGCCGGACACATTCCACTCTGGCGTCACTTTACCCCCGACGATCTCTTTATCGCCACCCAGGTGGCCCTGGCTGAACTCATGCTGACGGGTTGCACCCTTAGCAGCGATCACCACTACGTCTTTCCCCGGGATGGGGCGACCGATTTGTTGGACGCTGGATTTGCTGCCGCAGAGGAGATGGGTTGCCGGTATGTGGGATGCCGTGGAAGCGTGAACCTCCCCAGCGAAATCATGCCCGAGTGGTCAACGCAGGACACCGATACCATCCTTGCCGACTGCGACCGCCTTCGGGCCAAATTTCATGATCTCAGCCACGGATCGATGCATCAAGTGGCCTTTGCTCCATGCACAGTGTTTGGTTGTGATGGCGACCTGTATCGCGAGACGGCTCGATTGGCACGCCCGTACAAGGTGCGGTTGCACACTCATTGCGGGGAAACCATCGCCGAAAACCAGGAGGCCGTCCGGTCCTTGAAATCTAGGCCGTTGCCGTACATGGCCAGGCATGAATGGGAAGGGGATGACATCTGGGTTGCCCATGGCATCCACTTCACTGACAAGGAAGTGGGTCATTTGAATCGGCATCAGATGGGAGTGGCACATTGCCCGGTCTCCAATATGCGATTGGGATCGGGTGTCTGCCGGGTCCAGGACCTGCGAAAAGGAGGCAGCCCGGTCAGCTTGGGAGTGGATGGGTCCGCATCGAATGATTCCGGACACATGCTCAACGAAGCGCGGATGGCGATGCTGTTGACCCGCGCGGTGCATGGAGCCGATGCGGTCACACCCGAACAGGCGCTGGAGATGGCCACATTGGAAGGAGCCCGCAATTTGGGACGTCTCCACGATCTCGGGTCCATTGAGGTCGGAAAAGCCTGTGACCTGGCCATTTTCCCGAAGGAGGATTTGTTTAGTTCAGGGGCCCACGATGCGGTTCACGGGCTCCTGCTCTGTCATCCCCGCAACGTCGACACCCTCGTCATTCAAGGGAACGTCCGCGTGAGCGAAGGACAGTTGGTCGGGGTGGAATTGCCGGTCTTGCTTGAAAAACACGCCCGAACGGCTCGTCGAATTCACCGCTCCCATTCCATCACCCAATGAATAAACGGCGTGTTGTCGGACTTCTTCTGTGTTGTCTCTTCTTGCAACAGGCGTTTGCAGGACCGTTTAAAGTCCGATTCGTCACCGACTGGTATCCGCAGCCGGAGCACGGTGGCTACTACCATGCCCTGGTCAATGGCTACTATTCCGCAGCAGGTCTGGACGTGGAGATCATTCCGGGGGGACCCACCACCTTCGCCGTTCAGCGGGTGGCCACGGGGGCAGCGGACATCGGGATGCTCAATACCGACGGAGTATTGGAGGCCAATGACCGCCATATTCCGACGGTTGCGATTTGTGCCACGTTTCAACACGACCCACAGGCGCTCATGCTTCACGCCGCCGATCCGGTTAAGGACTGGCCTGATCTGGACGGACGCAGCATCGCCATGACCCCGGGCAATACCTGGTTCCCGTTCCTTGCCAAGAAATATAAGTTGAAGAAGGCTCGGGAGATACCGCTGACCTATTCGGTGGCTGCCTTCATCAAAGACCCGGCCTTCATCCAGCAAATTTTCATCACCTCGGAACCGTTCTTTGTCCGGCAGGCTGGGGTTGAGCCCAAGGTCATGTTGCTTTCGGAAGCCGGCTTTGATCCATATCGTGTCAGCTTTACCACCCCCAAGCTGATTCGTGAGCATCCAGAGGTGGTTCGAGGTTTCGTGGAGGCCAGCATTCGCGGCTGGCGTGATTATCTGGCCAATCCGAAGTCCGCCCATGATGCCGTTCGAAAGCTGAATCCCGAACTGACACCGGAACGGATGGACTTCAGCTACAAGGCCCTGCGCGACGGACACTTCATTGAGGGAAATCCCGACAAGGGGGAAGCCATTGGAGGGTTTCTGGAGGCCCGCTGGAAGTCCCAGTATGCCATCCTCAAGGATGTCGGGGTCATTTCAGGAAAGTTCGAATTGACCAATACCTGGACCGGGGCATTTTGCAACCCGGGTCACTGAGCTTTATTTCCTCATCTCAACCATGATTGAACGCCTCGCCAAAACTGCGTTGGTTGCCGCCGTCGGGTTGATCCTGTTGATCATCGCGATCAACAACCTCATCGACTACGGCTCCAATTTTGAATTCGTCAAGCATGTGCTTTCGATGGATACGACCTTTCCGGATAACCGGCTTAAAGGTCGTGCATTGACCTCGCCGGTCATTCATCACGTGTTTTATGCCGGGATTATCGCCTGGGAAAGCCTGAGCGCCTTGGGAGCCTGGGCGGCCGCATTTCGGCTTTGGCATTTCCGAAAGGCCTCGCCCAAGGAATTTGCAGAAGCCAAGTCCTGGACGGTGGCAGCTCTCGTATTCAATCTGCTCTTGTGGTTCGTCGCTTTCACGACCATTGGCGGCGAGTGGTTCGTGATGTGGCAGTCCCACATTTGGAATGGACAGGAAGCCGCGTTTCGAATGTTTACTTCGATTATCCTGATTCTGTTGTTTGTGAAGTCGCCCGAGGCTTCGGAGCTCACCCCGGCCCGCTGAACCATCGTCGGCTATTTCCTCTTTGCTTATGAGCACCCTGTTGGAGCGACTCCGGGAGTTGGGCCACACTTTGCCGAATCCACCTCCTCCAGGCGGCAATTACATTCCCTTCCGACAGGTGGGTTCGTTGTTGTATTTGCCCGGGGTCATTTCCAGTCGCGACGGAGAAGTCCTGTATAGCGGTAAAGTGGGTGTGGAGCTGACACTCGAACAGGGCTATGCGGCTGCCCAGCTCTGTGCGCTGAATCTCCTGGCCTGTGTCCAAGCAGCCACCGGCAGCCTTGATTCGGTACGTCAGGTCATCAGTGTGAACGGGTACGTCAATTGTCCTTCGGGCTTTGCCGACAGTCCCAAAGTCATCAACGGTGCCAGTGACCTTCTCGTCGCCCTCTGGGGAGACGCAGGGAGGCATGTCAGGGCGGCGATAGGTGTCGCCGGGCTTCCCGTCAACGCTGCGGTGGAAGTCCAGATGGTGGTGGAATTGAATGTTCCGTAAACAACCCGATTGAACATGCGCACACATCATCTGGCCTCCACCCACACCCACGACCGGTGGAATGCGGCGCTTCCGCCTGCGATCGAGATCGATTCGGGGGACATCCTGGTCATGGATTGTCTGGACTCCAGCGGTGCTCAGATGTCGCCTGCCGCGACCGTCGCCGATTTTGCGGCGATGGACCGCGGTAAGATTCATACCATCACGGGACCGGTCTTTGTTCGCGACGCCAAGCCCGGGACGGTCCTGCAAATTGAGATTCGGCGGGTGGAGCACCAGGGATGGGGTTGGACCAGCATGATTGCGGGCCTTGGCACCTTGCCGGACCGTTTTACCGAACCGTATTTGTTCATCTGGCAGTTGGAGCGGGAACTCAGCCGGTCCTTGCCGGGAGTCACCCTCCCTCTCTCTCCGTTCCTCGGGATCACCGGCGTGTGCCCTCCCACTCCCGGAGAACACCGGACCCGTCCCCCGGGGGCTTTTGGTGGCAATCTGGACGTGCGCGATCTGGTTCCAGGTTCCACGCTTTATCTGCCGGTATTTCAGCCGGGAGCGTTGTTTTCTGCTGGTGATGGTCATGCAGCCCAAGGGAACGGGGAGGTTTGCATCAATGGGATTGAAGGCCCGATGCAGGCTGAATTTCGAATCTCGGTGCGAAAGGACATGGTTCTGAATGAGCCGTTTGCCGAGCTTCCACCCGCCCGTCCACCGGTTCTTCCCGACCGTGGAGCCTGGGCCTTCATTGCCAGCGCGCCGGTCACCCTCGAAGCCGTGCGGACTGTCGTGAACGACGCCATCGATTTCATTGTCCACCGCTTTGGCCTGACGCCCGAGCTGGCTTACATTCTGTGCAGTGTGGCATTGGACCTCCGTCTGAGTCAGGTGGTGAACCAACCGCAGGTCACGGTGACGGGCACAATGGCCAAAAACCTGTTCAACTCATGAAAGCGTTGTGGCTTGCCTGTTGTATCCTGGTCGGATGGGTTGCGTCAGCCCGACCCTTGGAATTGCTCGACGAACGTTCGACCGAAGGCGACCTGGAAGTAGTCGGCGAATTCAGCGGAGGACGGACCAACGGTTTCATTGCCCGGGCGCAATTGCTGGCGCTGCCGATGGTCACCGCGACCAATCAGCATGACATCGAATTGCAACGTCGGTTGGTGTATACCGGCATCCCGCTTGACGACCTTTTCCGCCAATTGCCCCTGGCACCAGGGATCGATGTGGTGACAGCAGTCTGTCGGGATAAGTACGCGGCTGTGTATCCCAAGGACTATCGCCAGCGGCATCAACCCCTGCTCGTCCTCAAACTGGATGGGAAAGACTATGCGGATTGGCCTTCCGCGCCATCGGGTGCCCGGATGGAACCGTTTTACATCAGTTACGGTCACTTTGAGGCCGCACCGGAATTCACTGCGGCGGGAGTCGAGGAGGAAGCCCGCATCCCATTCGCGGTGATCACACTGCGATTTAGCCGGTTTGCCGATACACTTGGTCGACTTCAAGTGGCAAATGCCACCGGGGCCATCCTGGATGGTGAGACCATCGCCTTGAGACAATGCCTGGCCTGCCATTTCTCAGGAAGTACCGGGGGCCGACTATCGGGAAAACCATGGCTGGTTCTGGCGGCCTGGGCCAGGGCCGAGCCCGACCTTTTCCAGAAATACGTACGCAACCCCCGCCAGGTCGAGCCGACCTCCCGCATGCCTGGTTTCCCCAATCACCAAGCGCCCGCGCTCAGCAGCCTCCAGAAGTACTTTTCGGCCTATCTGATGCAGTCGGTGGGTGAGCCGTAGGGAGTATTTCAAAAGATAAGGGGCGGTCCGGCGTGACGAACCGACCCAGGGACTCTTCAGTCATCTTGAGGCGACGAGACCCTGAAGATCACTGCGGAATGTGGACGATCGGATCTTTGGATTCATTTGCGGTGCCAGGACGTAATGTCAGGACCAGATTCCGGTGTTTTGATTTGGTAAATTCCCCCATCTGATGATGGGCGCTACGTCCGAGAACGAAAAACTCGTAGGCGAACATGGCTTTAGCGTCGATCTTTTGCATGACCTTCACCTGAAAACGCAGCGTCTTCGAAGTGCCGGTGGAAATGGGATCAATTCCAGGAGAAACAATTCCCCCTTCAATCCAGATGTATTCGGGAGTAATGGTCGCGCTTGGCGGCTCTTCGTCCTCGTCAGGAAGCACCATGCCTACCGCGACAACTCCTGCGACCAAATCAGTTTCGGTGCGATTATCAAAAGTAATCCAGACTTCCTGTCCCATGCTGAACTGAGGCACCTCGGGGACCGATTGCAAAACGTACCCGCTGTCGTCGGACGAGATGATGAGAAGCCAGCTTAAGGCGGGTATGGGTTTAGGTTTTTGACTAACTGTTGTTGATGATTCAGTGTTCATAGTATGTGTTGTTACCTGATAATATTTAGTTGTAATATCCGCAGCAAAGGTGGTGACTAAGGATCGATACGATCATGGACAGCAGCCCGGGCCCAACGCGCCTTCAGTTCAGCGGCTAATTGGGGGTCGAGCGCTTTGTTCAGGGCGATTCTGGCATCCATCCAACCTTTTAGTACCTCGGCGATTCGCACCTTATCGATGGCAGGGATGGTTGCTTCACGGGCCACAAGTTCGCGATAGGCGGTCGCCAGGCGATTCTCGGCTTCGGCTGTTTGCTTGAGGCCGAGCAAACTCAGTCCCAGCCGGCCTTCCGCGGAATATCGGTTCCAGGACCCGGGATTTGTTTCGAAGTGAATCGCAAGCTCCTTTCGCGCCATGATTTCAGCCTCGGAGAACTTCTCCCCAGCCAGCAAGGAAACAGATAACAATCCCATGACCCGGGCTAAATCCGCCGGATTAGAACTCAGAGCAGTCGTCCCCTCAATCATGGTGCGGGCCAATTTCTCGGCCTCTGGATGACGCCTGGTGAATTGGTAAAGAATCACCAGACCGGCGCGTTTTTCAATTAAATCAACGTCTTCGGCCGCCGGTAATTGCTCAGATGATTTGAGCACTTCCAAAATCATCTGTTCCGCCTCAGTGGTTTTGTTCTGGTTGCGAAGATACTCCGCCAGGTTAAACCTTGCCGCGATGGCGTTTGGGTGATTACTCCCTGGGTTTCTGGCAAAATGATCCGCCACGAATCTTTCAATTTTCTCAGCCCTGGCAAATTTTCCTTGGTAGGACAAAACGACCGCGAGATTATCCATCGTCGATAATGTGGTTGGATGTAATTCTCCCAACACCCGACTTCGTCGATCAACGCATTCTTGCATAGCGCGTTCCGCTTCCTGGAAGGAGCCTTGTGTTTCCAGGATTACGCCAAGAATGAAAAGCGTTCGAAGAGTGAGTGGCTTGTCCATTCCGCCTACGCGGCGTTGCGAATCCAACACCCGGCGGGCGGTTCTCAAGCCTTCCTGATGTTTTCCGAGTTCGTATTGGATTTCGGCCAGTCGGCTTTCGGCGGCCAATGTCTCCGAATCATTTTCCCCGAGCAGGGATTTCAAGGATTGTATCGCATCCATTGCCAATGCTTCCGCTCTGTCCGCCCTCCCGGTACACAAATAAACAAAGGACAGGTCTCTCCTGGCGATTGCTCCCTCTGTGTGCAAGTGCAGATTCTTTGTCAATTGAATCGCCTCTAGATAAAGGGTCTCTGCTTCCTTCCACCGACGCTGATCGGCAAGAGCCAAAGCCATGTCATACCTGGCCCACGTCCCCTCTCGGGACTCTTCTTTTCCGAGTGAACGGAGCGTTGTAAGCACCATGCGATGAAAGCTCTCGGCGGTCCCAAATTCGCCCAAGGCTCGATATGTTCTTCCAAGAGTTCGACTCACTTCAGCCATTGTTTCAGGTTCCGCTGCCAGGGACACAAAGACTCGATTGGAAGCGGCAGAAAGTATATCGTGAAGAACGGGGTCTTCGCGCCCTTGGGCAATGGAGGGATTGGGTCCTTCCAGCATGTCTCGAAGAAAATCCGAAAGGCGTACCTTCTGACGCTCGGACATGCGCGCCTGGCGTTCGGACGCCATGGCGCGCACCATCAGCGAAAGGCTAACGATCAAACCAACGACAATCGCTAGAAGCACTGCTCCGGTGGCAATAAAAGCAACTCGATTCCTGGAGAAAGTCTTTCCCATCTGATACCAGATCGAGGGCGGACGTGCGACCACCGTTCTATCGGCGAGGTGATTTCCAATGTCGCTGGCCAAGGCACTCGCTGTCTCGTAGCGCCGGGTCCGGTTCTTTTCCAGACACTTCATCACGATCCAATCCAAATCGCCTCGAATGATGGCCAGGAGGCGCATTCCTTCCGTACGGCGTGCCTTGGCTGTCGTGGTCAATGCATCGCCTTGAAGGGTGCTGAGGCGACTGCTGGGACGGGGCGGTTCGACCTCCCGGATGGTCTGTCGGATGGCATCAATGCCTACTTTAGCCAGTTCACTGGCGTCAAAAGGCGTTCGACCGGTCAATAGCTCGTAAAGAAGGACCCCCAGGCTGTAGATATCGCTCTGTGAATCGATATCGATGCTGCTCATCTGGGCCTGCTCCGGGCTCATGTACGCTGGAGTTCCTATAAATTGATCGAAAGCCGTGAAAACAGTCCGTTCGGTCAGTGGTCCCTGAGTGGCCTTGGCAATGCCGAAATCGATGACCTTGGGCGTCGGCTCACCGTCCGTCAGCGTGACCAGGATGTTCGATGGCTTAATGTCCCGATGGATGATCCCCTTGTTGTGGGCATGCTGAATGGCCTGGCATACCTGGACGAAAAGCTCGAGGCGCTTCCGGGTGTCCAGCTGATTTTCGTCGCAGAACTGGTTAATGGGAATTCCCCGGACCAGTTCCATGACGAAATAAGGGCGTCCCGATTCCGTGGCCCCGGCATCCAGCACTTTCGCGATGTTGGGATGATCCATCATCGCCAATGCCTGCCGCTCTGCTTCAAAACGCCCGATCACCGATGCGGTGTCCATTCCCAACTTGATCACCTTGAGCGCCACGCGGCGCCGAAACGGTTGATCCTGCTCTGCCATGAAGACTGTCCCACATCCGCCTTGTCCTATCTGTTGCAGTAGCTTGTAGCGGCCAATGACCGATCCGGGACCTTCCCGGAGCGGTTGGATTTCCGGAATGCTGAGGCGAATAGTCTCTCGCTTGGACCGCGGAGATGTCGGGGCGTCCTTCATAAAGGAACCGGACAACGCGTGCGCGCTGAGCAGTTCGCCAAGTCGGCGACGCAGTTCCACCTCCCCGCCACAGGCGTGGTTACAAAACGACAAACGCTCTTCCACGGGGAGTTCAATCGCCTGCGAGAAGAGTTCGACAAGTCGTTCGGGGTCTATTGCGCTCATGCCAGTTTCGGTTCTACTTCTACAAACGTTGTTTTCTGGCAAAAAAGCTCACCCAAAGATGAATTAATTACTGGTCGCTCTTCAGGTGATGGAATAGCCATGCGCGGGCAAAGGTCAGTTGACGCTTTGCTGTGGCGGGACTTATGCCGAGAACGGCGGCCGCTTCCTGGATATTCAATCCACAGAAATAGCGCAATTCCACCAGTCGCGCTTGGTCTGGACCTACCAACGCCAATTGATCCAAGGCAGAGTTGATACGTAACACACTTTCCGGACGGTCCGTCGCCGCAACGTCGATGTCGTCGAGAGATACCGATGGCTGCCCGCTGCCATGCCGTTGCCGCAATTTCCGCCGAGCTCGATCAATCAGAATATGGCGCATCGCCTGGGTCGCCGACGCCAGGAAGTGCGATTGCCCAGCCCAAACCTGATTGCCGCCATTTCCCAGTTTGATCCAGGCCTCGTGCACCAACGCCGTCGCCTGCAACGTGTTGGAAGGGGACTGTCCAGCCATCATTTGCCCTGCCATTTGCCGTAACTCGTTGTATAATAACCGTAGAAGAGTCTCAGCCCTCAGAGCATTGTCTGAAGTTTCGATGTCAGGAGCTCCCATTGGAGGCTGCGGAGGAGGCGGGCTCGCTTCCGAAGGGGACAGGGAGGGGATTGGGTCGGTATTAGACTCTACCATTCCTTCCTGAACGATAAAGGGTGAATGGTTAAACTGACAATTACGAACGGCACCAATTTGCGGTTGACCTCCACTTCAATTCAGGCAGACCCCACCCGTTTTTCGCCAGCCCAGGCGGCTCACACGAACGCCGCTGAAATAGGGTGGTTTTCTATGCTCTCCGAGCACTCTGTGTTTGGACTCTTGCTGACAGTCCCGAGGATCGACCATAGAGAAAGAAGAATGGGGCGATGGGGCCGAAGGACGCGGATCCAGACCGCAGGCCGTTTGAACCATGCCCGTCACGCGATTGGGAACGGCCCGGGTTCGGTTGGAGCCTCGCTACCCAGGGTTCTTTAGCCAGGAAAAGTCGATGATCCACGCAATGATCGTGGATATGCGGGATCGCGTCCCTCCCTCGGGGTGGCTGGATCCTAGCTGATACTCCTCTGAATCAATCGGTTACAGCGGTCCACCCCCAAGGGCACGGTAGAGTTGGACAACGGATTGCAGGATGTTGCGGCGGGCCTGAGCCAGGACCAGTTCGGCGCTGAGAGACTCTTGTTCGTTGTAGAGTAACTCGAGATAGCTTGTCACCCCGCCGATGTATCGGACGTCAGCAAGCCGTGCGGCATCCCGGCGAGCTAAGGTCAGGGCCAATTGGTCGACCTCGAATTCCCGGGCTTTTTGGTAGCCGACCAACGCATTGGAGACATCCCGGAAGGCGCTCTCGACGGTCTTTTGATAGGTGGCCAGGGCTTCTTCAAATCGGGCCTTAGCCAATCGGTTCTGAGCCCGAATCTTACCGCCAGTGAAGAGCGGCAGCGAAACGGAGGGGCCGAATTGCCAGACCCGGGCGGGACTGGTGAAGAGGTCAGACAATGACAAACTTTGGTACCCAAAACTGCCGGTCAGCGTGATTTGCGGGAAATAGGCGGCTCGGGCCTGGCCGACGTCGGCATTGGCCGCAATCAGTTGTTGCTCCGCCAGGCGGATATCCGGTCGGTTTAAGAGCAGTTCGGATGGCAGACCGGTTGGAATCTCCCCGGGATTGGTCTGGTCGGCCAAAAGGCGGCCCCGGGGAATTTCTCCGGGGTCGAGTCCCAACAGCAACCGAAGGTCATTTTCGGTTTGTGTGCGGCGACGTTCAATGTCGATTTGGGTCGATTTGGCGGCGTGGACCAGGACCTCCGATTGACGAACGTCCTGAAGCGAGGCCACCCCGCCGGTTTCGCGGACGGTCACCAACCGCAGGGAATTGGTGCGGTTGAGGTAGGACTGCCGGGCAATCTCCCGTTCGGCATCGAGTTCAATCAAGGAGAAGTAGGTGGCGGCGATTTCAGCCAGAACGGTTTGAGTTACCACGGTCCGGCTTTCCTCGGAAGCGAGGAGTCGTGCCCGGGCGGCTTCATTCGAGCGGCGGATGCGGCCCCAGAGGTCCACCTCGTAGGTAGCCATTCCCAAGGCAACCCCGCCGTATTCGACTTCGGGATTGATCCCATTGGGGGGAGCCGACGGTCCCCGTTGGGAAACCCGGGCAGTCGTCAGGTTTCCGCCAGCCGCAATGTTGGGAAAGTACTCGGAGCGAGCGATTCCCAATGAGGCGCGGGCTTGCAAGACTCGGGCGGAGGCGATCCGGAGATCGTAATTGTTGGTCAGGCCCCGGGCGAGTAGTTGCTGCAGGTTGGTATCGGTGAGCAGGGTCGACCAGCTCAGGTTGGTTCCAGGACTGTTGGTCGCGGCATCACGATATTGGTTCGGGACCGCGGTTTCCGGCCGATGATAATCGGGACCGACGGCGCAGCCGAACAGGAGGCAGAGACCGAGAAAGAAGGGGAAAGGCTTCATCAGTGTCCTCCCCCAGTTACGGGTGCCGGTGCGTGGGGAGTTTCCGGTACCGCCTTGGGAGGCACCTTCACCCACCACTGGGTAAATACAAAACAGACCGGCACCAGGAAGATGCCACCGATGGTGGTTACCGTCATTCCGCAAACCACCGCGGTTCCCATGACCTGTCGGGCTGCAGCGCCCGAACCGGAGGCGATGGCCAACGGAACACAACCCAGAATGAAGGCGAAGCTGGTCATGAGAATCGGACGGAGTCGGAGGCGGGCTCCGGCAATGGCTGCGTCAATAAGTGAGTCACCTTCCATCCGTCGCATCTGGGCAAACTCGACAATCAGAATGGCGTTCTTAGCCGCGAGTCCGACCAGCATGATCAACCCAATCTGTCCGTACACATTCAGGTCGAAAGAGCGAAGCAGCAGGCCCAGGAATGTGCCCAAGGCCACCAGCGGTGTGGCCAACAAGACGGCGAAGGGCAGGGACCAGCTTTCGTATTGCGCGGCCAGTAGCAGGAAGACAAACAGGATGGCCAGCCCGAAAATAACACCCGCCTGACCTTCGGCCTTTTTCTCCTGCAAGGTCAGCCCGCTCCATTCGTAGCTCATGTCTGACGGAAGGATTTGCCGGGCTACTTCTTCCATGGCGGCGATGGCCTGAGCGGAGGTGTAACCAGCGGCAGGAGTTCCGGTGATTTCCGCTGTCCGATAGAGATTATAGCGGGTGGTGGCGGCGGGTCCCTGGGTCTTGCTGACCTTCACGAGTGTATCCAACGGGATCATCTTGCCGGTGGTGCTGCGGACAAAAAAGCGACCGATGTCTTCCGGTTTGTTGGTAAACTCGGGTTCTGCCTGGAGGAACACACGAAAGACGCGACCGAACCGGACGAAGTCATTGATGTAGGCACCGCCGAGATAGGCTTGAAGGGTGTTGAAGACATCGGAGACGCGGACGCCCAGCATCTGGGCTTTCTGGCGGTCGAGGTCGACCTTGACCTGGGGCATCGTGGGGCGGAATCCGGAGTAGAGGCGGGTCAGTTCGGGGCGCTTGGACGCTTCGGCGATGAATTTCTGCAATTGATCGGCGAGCCGTTCCACCGAGCCGCCGCTGCGGTCCTGAAGCTCAAAGGTGAATCCCGCTGCATTGCCGAATCCGGGAAGGGCAGGTGGGCCAAAAACGAGGATGCGGGCCTGGGGAATGAGGAAAAATTTCTTCGTCAATCCCATGCCAAGACCGCGACCCCTCAGCTGAGGAGTCGAACGCTCCTTCCAATCCTTCAGGCCAACGAACCAGGTGCAGGCATTGGGAGTGACCGCGCCCGTCAGAATGTTGAGTCCGCCGATGGTCGCGAAATCGGAAATGCCATCCGTCGTGCCCAGCACTTCCTCCACCTTCCGTGCCATCTCGTCGGTCCGTTGCAGGGAGGCGGCATCGGGTAATTCGGCTGCCACGAAAAGGTAGCCTTTGTCCTCGTTGGGTATAAAACCGCCGGGCACCACTTTGGCCAGCAGGAGCACGGCCACGATCACGGCCACCAGGATGAACATTGAGCGGACAATCCGGCGCACCAGGAATCCAACGATTCCGGCGTAGGTTCCGGTTGCTCGATCGAAATATTTGTTGAATTGAGTGAAAAACCAACCCAAGGGGCCGCGCTTCTCACCGGGCTTGCGCAGAAGCATTGCGCACAGCGCGGGGCTCAAGGTGAGCGCATTGATCGCCGAGAAAATGACCGAGACCGCGATGGTGATGGCAAACTGTTTATAGAGGGCGCCTGTCAGACCGCCCATGAAGGCGACCGGAACAAATACTGCGCACAATACCAAGGCGATAGCGATCACCGGACCGGACACCTCCTGCATGGCTTTCCTGGTGGCCTCCTTCGGCTCGAGTCCATGTTCGAGATGATGCTGAACGGCCTCGACCACGACGATGGCATCGTCCACGACAATACCGATGGCAAGCACCAGGCCGAAGAGGGTGAGCGTATTGACCGAAAAGCCCAGCAGAGGGAAAATGGCAAAGGTTCCGATGAGGGAGACGGGAACCGTCAACAAGGGGATGAAGGTGGCGCGGGCGCTCTGAAGGAAAATAAACACCACCAGGATCACGAGGACGATGGCCTCGAACAGGGTGTGGACAATTTCCTCCATCGACGCCTTGATGGGGCGGGTGGAATCGAGAATGACTTTGTAGGCGACGTCGGGCGGAAAGCGTTGGGCGCTCTCGACCAGCAATTTTTGAATGGCATCGGCGGTGGCGATGGCGTTTCCACCCGGAGCCAGGTAGACGCCGAGGACCGCACCCTGGGAACGATTCACCCGGGCGAACAGATTGTAGGTCTGCGCCCCCAACTCCACCCGGGCGACATCCTTGACCTTGACCTCGCCACCTTCGGGATTCGAACGAACGATGATTTCCCCGAACTCGGCGGGTTCGCGGAGAAGCCCACTTGCCCGGACGTTGAACTGATACTCGGTGCCCGGTTTGGCCGGCTCGGAACCAATCTGTCCGGCGGCGGACTGGATGTTTTGGTCACGAACAGCATTGAGAACATCGGCTGCGGTCAGTCCCAAGGCGGCCAGTTTGTCGGGCCGCACCCACAAGCGCATCGAGTAGTCCGGCGCGGTGAAGTTTTTGACGCTCCCGACCCCGTTTACACGGGCGATGGCGTCCACCAGGTTGATATTGGCATAATTACCCAGGAAAACGCCGTCGTAGGTATTACTGGGTGACGATAGCCCGATGACCATCAGAATGTCCGGGCTGGAACGTTCCACCTTCAGTCCCTGCTGCTGAACCGAACCGGGCAACTGGGACTGGGCCAGGGCGGTCCGGTTCTGGGTATTGACCTGGGCGATGTCCACATCCGTGCCCACTTCAAAAGTGGTTTGAAGCGACATGCTCCCATCGCTGCCATTCAGCGACTTCAGGTAAAGCATGTTTTGGACGCCGTTGATTTGGGACTCGATCGGAGTGGCCACCGATTGTTCGACCGCTTCGGCATCGGCACCTCGATAGGTGGCGCTGACCTGAATGGTGGGCGGACTGACGTTCGGGTATTCTGAAATCGGCAGCCGGAGCAGTGTGACACCGCCAACAATCACGGTCAGGATGGCGATGACGATCGCCACGATGGGGCGCCGGATAAAAAAGTCGCCCATGGTTTAGCGAGTGGGGGTGGAGGTCAGGCTGATGAGGGCCTTGAGCGGGGCGTCGCTAATGGTTCCGGGCGTCGGGTCCACCGTGGCATCCGGCCGGACCTTGCTGAGTCCCTCGATAACGATGCGCTCACCCGGTTTTAAACCACTTTCGACGAGCCAGAGACTTCCAATTCGGGCTCCCATGACGGTGCGGCGAAACGAAACCTTTCCGGACGCGTCGACCACCCAGACGTTGTTTTGCCCCTGGATTTCCTGAACCGCCCGCTGAGGAACCAGGATGGCGTTTTCCCGTTCGGGCAGGCTGATGCGAATTCGGGCGAATTGCCCGGGGCGGACAATTTTATCTGGATTCGGAAATGCCACACGAATTTTGAGGGTGCCGGTGGTGGGGTCCACGGTTCGTTCGGCAAAGACAAATTGTCCTGGGTGGGGATGAATGGAATCATCCGGAAGGAGGAGGGAGACGGCGAGTTTTCGTGCGTCGTTTGTCGCTGCCTCCTTTCGGACACGGAGGTATTCGACCTCGCTCACGGTAATCTGTACCCGAATGGGGTCGAGAGGGGAGATGGTGGCCAGGAGGGTGGGACTACCCTTGCCCACCAATGCGCCGATATCGACCTGTTTGGAACCGATGAGGCCGGAAATGGGGGCGTGAACTTCGCAATACCCGAGGTCCAACTCGGCGGATCGGACATCGGCCTCAGCGCCATCGACTGCGGCGCTGGTCTGATTTTGCGCTGCAAGGGCGTTTTCGTAGTCCTGGCGTGGAATCGCCCGTTGTTCGGCGAGGGGCTTCAAGCGATTGACATCGGTGATGGCCTTTGCCCGTGCGGCCTGAAGTTCGGCCAGCTTTCCTTTAGCTCGACGCAACCGTTGCTCCAACGGTTCCTTCTCAATCGTAAACAGGAGGTCACCCTCTTTGACTTCGGTTCCCTCCTTGAAGGTCAGTTTCTCGATGATGCCTTCCACCCGGGCGCGGACTTCCACGGTGGCGATGGCTTCCGTCTGCCCGATGAATTCGTCGAACAGTGGCACGTTGCGCACCAGGACTTCAGCGACGTCGACCTTGGCCGGTGGCAGGGCGGTGGCTGTGGTGTCGGCCTTTTTGCACCCCACCCAGGCGGTGCAGGCAGCCAACAGAAGCCATCGACAGATTGTTGTAGGGGTCGGCGTAAAAACCATGCTGGGAGATAATGACAAAGCTCGATTCCAGGTGCAATCGTCGGTTATTCAACATCAATGACTTTGGCCTTTCGCGGCCGGCAACGCGTGAGCGGATTGGCGCTGGATGTTCGTTCGACCATGATTTGATTTTTCCTGCTGTTCCCGGTCGGAATTCCCCGGTAGACCAAGAAAATGATTCCATCCCTTCCCGCTCGACGGGTCTTTCTGTGGGTATGTCTCTGCTGGACGTGCCTTGCGGACGGTCGATTGCCCCAGCTTCACATCAGCGATAATCACCGTTATTTTGTGACGGCGGAGGGCAGGCCGTTCTTTTGGCTGGCGGATACCGCATGGGAACTTTTTCACCGACTGTCGGTGGATGAATCATCGTTTTACCTGGAGAACCGGGCGGCCAAGGGTTTTACCGTTATTCAAGCGGTCGCACTCGCTGAATTCGATGGGCTGACGGCACCCAATGCGGAAGGGCAATTGCCCTTGATCGAAAATGATCCGTTGCGCCCGAATGAGGCCTATTTTCAGCATGTGGATGCTGTTGTTGCCCGGGCCAACGCACTCGGGCTGTACATTGGCTTTCTTCCCACCTGGGGTGACAAGTGGAACAAGAAGTGGGGCGCGGGACCGGAGATTTTCACCCCGGAAACTGCCCGACGCTACGGGGAATGGATCGGACGCCGCTACCGGGACGCCGGTCTGGTGTGGATTCTCGGCGGCGACCGTCCAGTGGAGTCCGACATTCACCGCGAGATTGTCCGGGCCATGGCTCAGGGATTGCGAAAAGGCGACGAGGGAGCGCACCTCATTTCCTTCCATCCGACGGGTGGGCTGGGGTCTGCCGAGTCATTTCACAACGAGGAGTGGCTCGACTTCAATATGCGGCAAAACGGGCACAATCCCGAATTCACCGGTCATTACGACAAAACCCGATTGGACTATGATCGGACGCCGATAAAGCCCGTGATCGATGCAGAGCCAATCTACGAGGGGCATCCCGTTTCTTTCAATGCGAAGAACTTTGGACACTCGGTTGCGGCGGACGTGCGGCGGCCCTTTTACTGGGACCTCTTCAATGGAGCCTTTGGGCATACCTATGGACATCATTCCGTCTGGTCCATGCATGCCCCGGGCCGAGCCCCGGTCAATTCACCGATCCTTGGATGGCGGGAGGCCATCGACGAGCCTGGTGCCTTCCAAATGGGAATCGGGAGGCGATTGATGGAATCGCGCCCGGTGCTGGCGCGGATTCCCGACGACTCCATTTTGGTGCCAGCCGAATTTCCCACCGTGGTCCCAGGGGCAGGCACGCGCCGATTTGCGGCCACCCGCGACGTGGCCGGCACGTACGCGTTCGTTTACGTGCCCGTGGGGAGGTCATTTCGGGTCCGGATGGGTTTTATTTCCGGACCGATGGCGCGGGTCTGGTGGTTTAACCCCAGGGATGGAGTGGCTGTCCGTTTGGGGGATTTTACCTCGGACGGAGAGCGGGAGTTCGTGCCGCCGACGCCGGGAGAGCTCCTGGATTGGGTGTTGGTTTTGGACGACGCTGCCAAGGGATATGGGCCGCCGGGCACTCCGCAGACGCTTTTTCCGTTGTCCCCCCGCTGAATTTGGGGCAGGAAGGGCGGTTCAAAGCGATGGCACTCATTGTTCAAAAATACGGCGGGACGTCAGTGGGCAACACCGAACGCATTCGGAATGTGGCCAAACGGGTTGCTGCTTATCGGGCCGACGGCGACCAGGTGGTGGTGGTGGTGTCCGCCATGAGTGGTGTGACCGATGGTCTCATCCGACTGGCAAAGGAAATCACGCCATTGCCGAGTGAACGGGAAATGGACGTCTTGCTGGCCACTGGGGAGCAACAAACCATCGCCCTGACCGCCATTGCCCTTCAGACCTTGAATGTGCCGGCTGTTTCCCTGACTGGTGCCCAGGCTGGCATCGTCACGGACGGGGTCCATACCAAGGCCAAGATTCAGAACATTTCGCCCGCTGAGGTTCACCGGTTGTTGGACGAAGGAAATGTGGTAATCGTCGCGGGATTCCAGGGACAAAGCTTTTCCGGCCAAATCACGACCTTGGGACGCGGGGGAAGTGATTTGACGGCCATTGCCCTGGCAGCGGCTCTCAAAGCCGACCTGTGCCAGATTTACACCGATGTGGACGGGGTCTATACCGCTGATCCTCGTTTGGTCCCCAATGCCCGCAAGTTGCCGGAGATTTCCTATGACGAGATGCTGGAGTTGGCAGGAAGCGGAGCCAAGGTCATGCAGCTTCGGTCGGTGGAATTCGCCAAAAAATTTGATGTCGTTTTTGAGGTTCGTTCCAGTCTCAATGATCACCCCGGTACAATTGTGAAAGAGGAAACCAGCAGTATGGAAGACGTCGTGGTCCGCGGCGTCTCGCTCGACAAGAATCAGGCCAAGCTGACGCTTTTTGGCGTCCGCGACGAACCAGGGCGCGCCGCTCGAATTTTTCGTGGCCTGGCGGATGCCAACATCAACGTGGACATGATCGTTCAAAACGTCAGCCATGAGGGCGGAATCCGGCAGACGGACATCAGTTTTACCGTCGACAAACCCGATCTATTGAAGGCCCGACAGGTCATCGATGGGCTTAAGCCGGAGATTGGATTCAAGGAATCCGTCGCAGACGAGAGCATTGGCAAAGTGTCCATTGTCGGCGTCGGCATGCGCAGTCACAGCGGAGTCGCCGCCAAAATGTTCGATACCCTGGCCCAGGCGGGTGTGAACATCGAAATGATCTCCACCAGCGAAATCAAAGTTTCGGTCGTTATTGCAGCCGACAAGGGGGATCTGGCAATGCGAGCGCTCCACCACGCCTTCCTGGAGTAGGCTTCAGGTACGGTTTCGAGATGTCTCCAGTGCGCCAGTTGTCGGTTGCCCTTCGGGTCATGGCCGGCCTGGACATTCTGGCTGTTGCCGCCATGGCGGCACCGTGGTCGTGGTTGGCCTGGGCCGCCCGACTCAACGGCTATGAAATCGGTGAAGCCGTGCCGTTGGTTCACTACCTGACGCGGACTGCTTCCGGTATGTACGTGGTCTATGGTTCCCTGCTTTGGTTTCTATCGCTGCGGCCCGCGCATCACGCTTCGGTCATTCGGTTTCTGGCCTGGATTTCCGTTGTTCATTCCGTCGCCGTGCTGGGGGTGGACCTGACCGTTGGAATGCCGATGTTTTGGTGTGCCTCGGAGTTTGGAGGCCATTTGGCGGAGGCCGGCATCTTGTTGTTCCTGCTTCGCCGGGCCGAACTGTAATCTGCCATGGTCATGAATCATCTGGCCCGAGCTCAGGAAGTCTTTGCCATTGAACAGGCGGCTCTGGCTGCGGTGGCGGCACGGCTGGATTCTGAATTTGACCGGGCCGTTGAATTGCTGCTGCCCGTCTTGACGGCGCGAGCCAAGGTTGTGGTGGTTGGGGTGGGAAAATCGGGAAATATTGGCCGCAAAATTGCAGCCACCCTGAGCAGCACCGGGACAATTGCCGTGGTTCTGGACTCGGTGGACGCCCTCCATGGTGACCTTGGCATTGTGAGTGAAGGGGATGCAGTCCTCGCATTGAGCTATTCCGGGGAGTCCGAGGAGTTAATTCAGTTGCTTCCCCCACTGAAGCGATTCTCGTCGGTGTTGATTGCGCTCACGGGAAATCCGCAATCCTCCCTGGGTCGTGAGGCAACCGTTGTTCTGAACTGCCAGGTTCCTCAAGAGGCCTGCCGTTTCAATCTCGCACCCACATCCAGCACCACTGCCATGCTCGCCATGGGGGACGCCCTGGCGCTGGCTTTGATGGATGCCCGGGGCTTTTCTGAGCGCGATTTCGCCGCCCGTCACCCGGCCGGGGCTATAGGTCGGTCGCTTTGGGTCCGGATTCGTGATATCATGCGGAGAGGGGAGCGCAATGCCGTCGCTTCGGCATCGCTGACAGTCCGAGACGCGTTGATGGTCATGACCCGTGCCAAATCGGGTTCCGTTGGCGTGGTCGATGCGGATGGAAAGCTTGTGGGGGTCTTTACCGATGGCGATCTGCGGCGGCGGATGTCGATTGACGAAGCAGTTCTTTCACGACCACTGGTGGAGGTTATGACGCTCCGACCGACCACCATCGACGAAAACGCCCTGGCGGTGGAGGCCCTGCGCATCTTCAATCAACGCGACATCGACGACCTGATCGTCGTCAATTCCAGTCAGGAACCCGTGGGAATGGTTGATTCCCAGGACCTCCCCAAACTTAAGCTGATGTAGGGTGGTATAACGGCGTACATCAGGGATTGGGCTGGTAAGACTCAGGAAAAACGGTCGTCCGTCCAAGGGTCGGCCGTGTTGGAGTAGCCGCGAACCTCCCAAAATCCAAGGATATCCCGGTCGAGGAAGGTGATTTCGCGAATCCATTTTGCCCCTTTCCAGGCGTAGCGCTTGGGAACGATGACCCGGGCCGGTCCGCCGTGCTCCCTGGGCAACGGTTGCCCGTTCCAGGAATGGGCAATCAACACGTCATCATCGAGACAGACCTCAATCGGGTTATTGGTCGAGTAGCCGTCGTAACTTTTGAAAAAGACGTGAGTGGCGGATGGTTTGGGGCGGACCAGATCGGCGAGGGTAAAAAACGCCACCCCTTCAAAGGGCATGTCAAATTGACTCCAGGTGGTGACACAGTGAAAGTCGCTCACATCACTGAACTGGGGCAGTGCCATGAATTCCTTCCAGGTGAGTAAAATCGGGTTTTCAACATGGCCGCCGATTTTGAGGGTCCATTGGTCTGGCGATATCTCTGGTTTCACCCCCAAATCAAGGACGGGAAAGTTATGCACCTGCCGCTGACCGGGAGGCAACCGATTCTCCGACCGCACCGTGGGTTTAGCTTGTCCCGCCATTTTTCGGGCCCATCGCTCCTTGGCGGCAATATATGCCTCTTTCATGAGAACGAGTGTGGCTTCCAATCGAACGGGCGCAACCCTTGACAGGTGAGGGGCAGTTCACACCACGGGACAGGTCATGGTGATGGCCGGAAATGAACCGGGCTCGTCAAACGCCTTGGATGTCGCCAAAATAACCCCATCAATTTCTATGCCGTCCGTCCCCGTGGCCGAATTCCCCAATGTGGTGTTGCAGCGTGCCCTCCTGACGTTTGAGAGGGAGTTTGGTCGTCCGGCCCGATTTGCTGCTGCCGCTCCGGGCCGAATTAATCTGATGGGGGACCATGTCGATTATTGCAATGGATTGGTTCTGCCGATGGCCATTGACCGGAATACCTTTGTGGTGGGGGATTTCTCCGGAAACTCACTGATTCGACTCCACAGTGTCCATCATGGCCAAACGGGGGTAATGGCGGATGGCGGCTGTTCACCGGCATTAGGTGCTTCGAAATGGACGGAGTACCTCCGCGGCATGGTGGCAGGATTCCAATCGGCGGGGATAGCGGTGCCCGGTTTTGATGCCGTCATTGACTCCGAGGTTCCGACGGGAGCGGGACTCAGCAGTAGTGCCGCGTTGGAGATGGCCACAGCCACATTGCTTGAAGCGTTGACCGGACGGCAACTGGACCCGTGGGAAAAGGCCCGGATGGGCCAGACGGCGGAGCATGTCTATGCCGGTGTGCCCTGCGGCTTGATGGACCAAATGGCGGCGGTGTTCGGTCGTGAAGGAAAATTGCTGTTGTTCGATTGTGAATCAATCGCGGTCGATTGGCGTGAGTTTCCCGCCGGGCGAGTGGCCGTCATGGCCCTCGACACGGACATTCGCCATGAATTGGGAGCGTCGGAATACCCGCGACGCCGGGAAGACTGCGAGCGGGCAGCCAGGGCCCTCGGAGTGTTGAGCCTGCGCCACGCTTCGTTGGAGATGCTTGCCGCCTCTGTTGTCGGGCTGGATTCAACCACCCAACGAAGGGCGCTACATGTTGTCACAGAGATCGACCGCACCCGGAAACTGGTTGCCGCTCTCGAGAGGTGCGACTGGGTTCAATGTCAGCTCCTGATGAAGGCGAGCCACGCTTCGTTGCGTGATGACTTCGAGGTCAGTTGTCCTGAATTGGACGCGGTGGTTCAGGTCGCCGATGAAATCGGAATCACCGGCGGTGTCTACGGCTGTCGGATGACCGGGGGTGGCTTTGGAGGAAGTTGTGTCGCGTTGGTTGATCCTGGCCGTATCGATGCTCTGACGTCTCTGTTTCAGAGCGGCTATGCACGGCGGACGGGTTTGAAACTAAGTGTTCTGGTCACCCGCCCCGGACCCGGCGCCCACCGAATTTTGTAGTGAACTGGAGCTGAATTGCGTGGTGGACGCGATTTGGGCCGCCGACGGCTGGGCTGGAGCCGCCCTACAACGGTGCCTTTAGATCGGGAGTGGAAATGATCCCTGCAGTGATTGGGGACTTGCAGGAGCGCTCCGGACGCAAGTCCCTCCGTAGGAGGGACATCCAACGGAGGGACGCGCTCCTGTAAGTCCCTATATCGATTTCAATCACCGTCGCCCGAACTTTTCCTGTTCTGTTCAAGCCGACTGTTTGGTGTCGAATCCCCTATTTTTTCCCCGACAGCCGGGCCTTGGTCTCCGCCATCAACTCCTCGATTTCTTCCTTCAAATTGGTCCGGGTCTCGCTGTCCATTCGGTCGATGAAAAGAATGCCGTTCAAGTGATCGACCTCGTGTTGAACAACACGTGCCAGCAATCCACCCGCACGAAAATGGAATGATTCACCCCGCTCATTGGATGCGACAACCTCGATCTCGCCGGACCGCGAGACCTCTCCGAATATCTCCGGGAAACTCAGGCATCCTTCGGGACCGGTTATCGGTTTTCCCACAGGCTTCACCACGGGATTGATCAGAACCAACGGCATGAACGACTCGACATCGGCCTCCTGGCCATCAATCCACAAGCTGCTTGGACGGTCCTGTACTCCTCGAACGTCCACGATGGCCAGTTGGATGGCGTAACCCACCTGCTGGGCGGCCAGACCAATGCCGCGCGATGCCTGCATGGTCTCGAACATGTCGGCGATGAGGGCATGAATCTCGGGAGAGAGCTGTTCGATCCGGGCGCCGCGTCGTCGCAGGACCGGTTCACCATATTTTACCACTGTCAGCGTCATCTTCGGGAAATTGTTGCCGTGATTTTCCGGTGCTGGCGAGTCTCGTCTGACCTTAAAGTCGGGGAGTTGCGCTTGCCGCTTTGGCTGCCTTTCGCACTTCCTTTTCAAGAGTGGCCATCATCCCGTCGATGGTGTGCGGCTTGGCTTCAGCAGTTGGCTCCAATCCCAGGGCTGCAAGAGCCTTGGATGTTTCTGGCCCGATGGTCAGGATGCGGGTCACGGGGAACTTCCGGAGTAGAGCCGGAAGGTCAAAACGGGCATGGAAATTCTCGACGGTGGATGCGCTGGAAAAAGTAAGCCAATCCGCGCCTTCATCCATCAGGCGGGCGGCGGCTCCGGAGCGGTCCTCGGTTTCAGGTTCCGTTTTGTAGCACGCCACATCATCGACGATTCCACCCATCTCCTCCAATTGTCGGACCAACTCTGGGTTGGCTACCTCGGCGCGGAGGCAAAGGACGCGAAGATTTTCGATGTTTTCGACCTGGGTGATGGCCTTGCAGACTTTTGCTGCCACGTATTCGGTTGGCATGGCATCCACCCGGATGTGGAGTTCCTTGAGTTTGGCGGCGGTGGCCGGGCCTACAGCGGCAAAGCGGATAAATCCGAGTGAACGGATGTCATCAAATGCCTTGAAAAAGTAGTCAAAAAAGGCGGTCACCCCATTGGGACTCGTAAAGACAATCCAGTTGTACTCGGTCAATCCGGTGATGGCATCAATGAGTGGGTGGATTTCGGAGGGTGGCGAAATCTTGATGGTCGGGATTTCAAGGACGTCGGCTCCGCGTTCCTTGAGGTGGTGGACGAGGGTGCTGGCCTGTTCTCTAGTTCGCGTGACAACGATTCGCTGGCGGAAAAGTGGGCGGAATTCAAACCAGTTCAGGCGATTTCGCAGGGTTACCACACCTCCAATCACTGTGACGGCAGGAGCCGTGAGGCCGGCCGTTGCGGCAGCGTCGGCGAGGGTTGACAAGGTGGCCACAACGGTTTGCTGGCGGCTGGTTGTCCCCCATCGAATCATCGCGGCGGGAGTCTCTGCAGCCATTCCGTTTTGGACCAGTTCGCGGGCTATGTGGCCGATACGTTCCACGCCCATGAGGATCACTTTCGTGCCGGGCGTCCTGGCCACAGCACCCCAATCCAGCGAAGTTTCTGGTTTGGTGGGGTCCTCGTGACCGGTGATGACCTGATAGGAAGAGCAAAAATCGCGGTGAGTGACGGGAATTCCAGCATAGGCTGGGGCGGCGATGGTGGAGGAAATTCCGGGTACAACCTCGAACGGAACGCCTGCTGCGGCCAGTTCCTCGGCTTCCTCTCCGCCACGACCGAACACATACGGGTCTCCTCCTTTCAGGCGCACCACGACCTTGCCCTGGCGGGCTCGCTCGACCAGCAGCTGGTTGAGGTCTTCCTGAGGAATGGCATGGTCCCGGGCGCGTTTACCTCCGTAAATATATTCCGCATCGCGGGGAGCGAGTCGGAGAAGTTCCAGGTTGACGAGGGCGTCATAGACAACCACTTCGGCATGACTCAGGACCTCGGCCCCCCTCAGCGTAAACAGCCCGGCGTCGCCAGGACCGGCTCCGACCAAGTAAACGATCCCCTTGTTGGTTTGCATTCGGCGGTAATGGTAGGCGAGTTGGTCTGATTTGAATAGGGTGTCCTCCAAGCGCGTGGTCCAACCTGAGTGTAACGCAACAATCGAAATCCAGCGCTTGCCGTGGTCAAGTTTACCCGATGAACTAGGGCGGTGATTGGTTCGTCTCTTTGGGGTGCACTGGCACTTTCCAGCTTCGGTGTGAATATCTGGCAATTCGTCGTTGCCTGCTTCACGCCGGTACACCAGCGTCCAGCCAGCGCCGCCCACACTCCGGGGGTCACCATTCTCAAGCCACTCAAGGGGCGTGAAGGGCGGTCCCGCCAATGCCTTCGCAGCTGGTTTACGCTTCGGTACTTGGGGCCAATTCAACTGCTCTTTGGTGTCAAGGACGCCGATGATCCGATTGTCGAAATCATCCGGGAGTTGCAGGTTGAATTTCCTGAGGTCGACGCACAGGTCGTCGTTTGCCCGGAATCGCTGGGACCCAATGCCAAGGTGTCCACCCTGATGCAGCTGGAGCATCTGATAAAATATCCGCTGGTGGTGGTGAGTGATGCGGACGTCCAGGTGCCGTACGATTACCTGACCGCCGCAACGTGGTGGTTTCGCGAGTCTGACGTCGGCTTGGTCTCGAATCTGTACTGCCTGGCCAACCCCTCGACCTTTGCGATGTATTGGGAGGCGACAGTCGTGAATTCCGATTTTTGGTGCCAAGTCATGCAGGCCCGACAGTTGGGGCAGGTGAAATTTGCCTTGGGAGCCGCCATGATGGTCCGGCGGGAGATGCTTGAGCGCATCGGTGGATTTTCCAGCATCGTGGAGTATCTGGCGGATGATTATCAATTGGGCCGTCGTATTTTCCAATTGCCCGCGCGGGTTGAGATTTCTCCGCTGGTGGTGGAGTGTTGGGAGGGCCGGGGTAGTTGGAGTCATGTTTGGGGGCATCAACTTCGGTGGGCGCGCACGATTCGAGTTTGCCAGCCGATACCCTATTTCTTCAGCATCATTACCGCCGTTTCTTGGTGGGCAATGCTGTGGCTGTTCATCGGGGATGGCTCCCCCTTGATGGTTGCAGCCATCCTTGGCCTTCGCGTCCTCATGGCGACCATCCAATCGTTCCGACTGAAAAGTTACAAAAACCGGTACAACCCGGTATTGATCGGGTTAATAGCCCCCCTCAAAGACATCCTTTCCACGGTGATTTGGCTTCTGGCGTTTGGCGGGGGAAAGGTGAAGTGGCGTGGGCGCACGTTCCGAGTTGGGTCCAATGGACGGATGGTTGCCCTTTAGGACTCGTGATCAGCCCGTTTCCTGGTTGGAAACGGTTGTCCAGCAAGCCCGTCTCGACTTCCATTCGATCCCGGTGCATCTTGACCCCGTTTGATCATGTCTGATCCTGTTTCCATTCCTGCGCCTTCCGCCCCCTCCGACTTCATCCGGGACATCGTCCGGGACGATCTGGCATCGGGTCGACATCAGCGAGTCGTCACCCGCTTTCCTCCCGAGCCCAATGGCTATTTGCATATCGGGCATGCCAAGTCGATCTGTCTGAACTTCGGTATCGCCTTGGAGAATCAGGGCGTGTGCCACCTTCGAATGGATGACACGAACCCGACCAAGGAGGATGTCGAGTATGTTGACTCGATCATTGCCGACGTTCGTTGGCTGATTGAAGGATGGGCTGATGGCATTTTGGGTTTGAAGCCCAAGGGAATGGGACCCGAGGCCGCGCCCGACGAGGTTGATTTTCGACTTTCGGCGACGGCAACCCATTTGGGGCAGCCGATGGAGCCATTTTACGCATCCGATTATTTCGATGCACTCTATGGGTTTGCCCGGCAACTCATTCGCTTGGGGCGCGCCTACGTCTGCGACCTGACGCCGGAAGAGACCGAGCAATATCGAGGTTCGCCGGATCGACCCGGTCGAAACAGCCCGTATCGGAACCGCACGGTTGAGGAGAACCTGGCCTTGTTTGAGAAGATGAAGGAGGGTCGGTTTCCGGATTCCGCCTGCACCTTGCGGGCGAGAATCGACATGGAGTCGCCCAATATTTGGATGCGGGACCCGGTGATTTATCGAATCCGTCATGCGGACCATCATCATACCGGCAATCGGTGGTGCATCTATCCGATGTATGATTTTGCTCACTGCCTGAGCGACTACATTGAAGGGATTACCCATTCCATTTGCACCCTTGAATTTGAGGTGCACCGTCCCTTGTACGACTGGATATTGGAGAGCCTCCAACTTCCACGTTCGCTTCCACACCAGTTCGAATTTGCGCGGCTCAATCTTGGTTACACGGTGATGAGCAAGCGGAAACTCCTTCAGTTGGTGCAGGGAGGGTTGGTTTCCGGTTGGGATGATCCCCGACTCCCAACGATCTCCGGACTGCGTCGGCGTGGAGTGCCGGCGTCCGCTCTCCGAGCCTTCGCTCACGAAATAGGTGTCACCAAATACAACGGTTTGACGGATTTGTCGGTTTTTGAATTCGCCGTCCGCCGTGAGCTCAACAGGGTTGCGGTTCGACGGATGGGGGTGCTTCGTCCGCTACGGCTGGTTCTGACCAACATCGCGGAAGGGGAGGTCCATTGGTTTGACGCCGTCAACAACCCCGAGGACCCATCTGCCGGGACCCGCAAGATTCCATTTTCCCGACATATTTTCATTGAACAGGAGGACTTCCAGGAAAACCCACCGCCCAAGTATTTCCGGCTGCGCCCCGGAGGTGACGTCCGGCTCAAGTACGCCTGCATTATTCGATGCGATGAAGTGATCAAGAATGATGTTGGAGAAGTCGTTGAAATACGTTGTACGGCGGATTTGGAAAGTCATTCGGGTGGGGCAAATGCTGCCAGGAAAGTCAAAGGAACGATTCATTGGGTCAGTGCCGGGCATAGCATTGCGGCGACCGTGCGGTTATACGACCGGTTGTTTACTGTTGCCGAGCCGGACAAAGAGGAAGGGGATTTCCGGCAGTACCTGAACCCGGAATCGTTGCAGGAGTTGGAGGCTCAGTTGGAGCCCAGTCTGGCAGAAGCGGTCGGTGAGACCCGATTTCAGTTGGAGCGGATAGGCTATTTTGTTCGCGACTCGCGTGAAACGGACTCGAACCGCCCGGTGTTCAATCGCACGATCACCTTGAAAGACGGATGGGCCAAGGAATCGGCCCGTCCAGGCTGAGTAGAACAGGTGCGAACAGGCGAAGGGGATGGCGCTCAAAGACGGCGAGCGCCGGTGGGCTGCCTACGGTTCGACCGTAATCCCCACAACAAACAGGGAGGGGACTTCGTGTGCCGATTCGAGATCGATCGTTTCTATTCGCAAATTTGGCAATGGATTCGTCCAGGAATACAGATTCACGCGAATCCCTTTATCATTTTCCTCGGAACTCTTGTTAAAGCCGCGCCAAGCGACCGTCGCCCGTAGGGTGTCGTTCGTCTTCCACGGATTCTCCCACCAATCGGAAAGGTCGACGTCGGTTCGAATAGGGACCGAAGCCGTCTGTCCGTTCTGATAATGAACATTGAGATAGGCCACCGGGGTCAATCGGGGGATGGCCGAAAGGGCGTTGTTCAGGTTTCCCAGGAAATGCATCCGATGACAGGTTTGATGGATGGGAATTCCGCTGGCGACATTTTCAAGACGTGGCCCGCTGGGATCAGTGTCCCGACACGACAGTTGTATTGTATGGCGGGTATCAAAGAGAATTCCTTTGAAGATGGCCAATGTTGTTGGGAACCCTGTCAGTTGTTGGGAGATACGATTCGTTGGATGGCCTGCGAGCAATATCTGGTAATTTGAGATGTTTGCCGGTTCTTCAGTCTGGTTGGAATTCGTTGGGATGTTTCGAAAAATCGACTGCCAGGGAACCGAGTGTAGGGGACCCTCCGACGGAAATTCCTCGGAATTAACATGGACCCGCGGTGGCCACCGGCGAAGATGCAATTCGCCGAGGTAATCGCCGATTTCGTCCATGTCCCAGATGCGGACCATGCCACCGGAGGTGCCGGCGGCAAGGTAGCGGCTGTCAGCGCTGAAGGCCAATTCCGTGGGGTAAAATGCCGCTTGATCCCGGAGTTCCAGAATATTGGTCCAACCTTGGGCTGAGATGAGACTGATGCCCCCGCGGTCGGCACCTACAGCCAGGAAGACGCCGTTGGGACTGAACGTGGCCGGGGCCATTTCGTCGGATTTATGGGGCACGAAATGAGTCTTGTCCCTTTTCGTCAGTGGGCGGATGTCAAACCCGCTCCGGGTGGAGACCGCCAGCCATTTTTCATCGGGACTGAAGTCCACCCGGGATCCGGTAATTGGAAACCGGTTTATCTGGTTGGTGACGGATAAATTGCTTAAATCCCAAAGATCGATTTTTTCCTCATGATACTTGGTAGTGGCCATGAATCGACCCGATGGGCTGAGTCCAACCCGGTAGACTCCTCGAATTGGAAGTTCTTTAAGGACCTGCTGGGTGGTCAGATTGATGACAAGAATTCCGCCGCCCGCATCTGGAAGACAATAGCGGCCATTGGTGCTGGCTGAACCGTAGCCGAACCATCGGTTCTCGCTTGAAGGCAGCGTGGCGCGGACCACGGACTTTCCCGAGTGAGAACCCGGACGAAACCAGGTCAATTCCCTGCGGCTGGCGACGAACAATTCCTCTTGATCGGGGGTGAAGGCTGCGCCGACGGTGCCAAACATCGGTTGGAACACCGGAGGCCCGCCGGATTTGGATGTCAGTTGATGGATTCCTGCCTGCCTGGCAGCGAGCAGGGCATTGCCTTGCGGGCGGAACGCAAGACTTCGCACGCGATCGCTTCCGTCATCCCGGAGATCGACATCCACCAACCCTCTCGCTGGCAGCGCTGGGCTGACGAACCACTCGCGGTCGTTCTGAGTTTTTCCATTTTTTTGATAAGCAACCGCCATTCCATCATCGCGGAGTTGTGTGATTCGGCTGTCCAGAGATCGAAGGTTCAGGGAAGCGTCGGTCACATTCCATAGAATGCTTTCCTGATCGTCGGAATGCGAGAGAAGCCATTGCCCGTCCTGCGATACTTCCATCCGTCCGACTCCCCGTTGATGGCCGACAAGTCGGCGATGCATTCCCGAGCGAAGATTCCAATATTCAATTTCGCCATTTTCAAAACCGACGAAGAACTCGTCACCAGCCCAGGCAAGACAAAGCGGAGTCGCAGAGTAGGAAAGCTGTTTCATCAAGGTTGCGGTTTTCCAATTCCAAAAAGTGGCACCATTCGCCCCCAATCCGGCAACAATGTCGCTCTCAGGGTCTGGATCAAATGCGATGTGATTGGGGCGGAACGAGGGAAGCTGCTTCGATTTGATCGTCTTCCCCGATTCAATATCAAAGAAACGATGTTGCCGATTATAGCCCGCCGCCAGTGCGATTCGACTGTCACTTGAGAAGGTCACCACTCCCACGTCGCGAGCGGTGAACAGCACAACGGACCGTTCCAAGTCCACAATTTCCGCCAATTCATTGTCGTATACGATGGCAACTACGCGTTCGTTGGGTGCGAAATAGACCTGATCGATCTCCGACGGGAGGGTTTTCTGCCAGACAGGTGCTCCGGTTGAACGTGTTGTCTCATAAATGCCATTTGTCCTGCCATTCGAGACGCGGGCAAAAAAGCGAAAGTGGGGCGAGAATAGGATCTCCTCTCCTCCTGCGGAATGGATTCGGGCCGTCGGGTTTGTACTGAAGTCGTGGGTGAATAATTCTTCGACGGCAGAGTTCACCGTCGAGTCGGTCTGGCTTACCGCCGTCCGAAGGACCGCAAGTCGCCCTTCTTTATGCAGAAAAATATGCGAATGACGGTCGGAATTGGAGAGTTCGAATTTGGCATTGCGGTTTGAATCTTCCAACCGAACAGCATTGATGGAAAGTTTGGCCGTCAGGTACGAGAGGACCAGGCTTGTGGTCAACAGGAGAAGGACAACGCTGGCGGCAAGTGAAGCCACCACGGGATTGCGGTGGGTCCATTTCCAGAACCGTTCCACCTGGGAGGCGGGTCTGGCGTGAATGGGATGACCATCGAGGAAGCGTTTGAGATCCTCGGCGAGTGCCAGGGCCGATGAATATCGTTCGTTGGGATACTTTCGAAGGCACTTGAGGCAGATGGTTTCCAGGTCGGGCTCAACCGGTCGTGCGGAAGTCCGCAGGGGAGCTGGTTCCTGTTCGCGTGCCTGTGCCACGGTATCCAGGGGAGTGGCACCCACGAAAGGGGGGCGATGGGTGATCAGTTCGTAAAGAATCACGCCCAAGGAGTAAATATCAGTTGCCTCCCGTACCCGCGAGGGGGACTCCGCCTGTTCCGGCGACATGTATTCGGGAGTGCCCACCAGCCCACCGGTGAGGGTCATTCCGGTATGGGTCTTGAGACGTCGGGCCAACCCAAAATCGCTGACATATGGATTCCCTTCATGGTCCATCAGGATATTTTTGGGTTTTAAATCTCGGTGGAGAATTCCCCGTTGATGGGCATGATGAATTGCACCTGCAATGGTCACCATCAGCCGAGCGATGCGTATCTGTTGCTCGCGCGACGATTCGCCTGGACGAGGGTCGCCCGGACGGAATCGTGGCCCATTCAAGGGGTCCGCAAGGCTCTTCCCCCGGATAAGCTGCATGCTGAAGAAATGGACCGAACCGATCTGGCTGACTTCGAAAATGGCGACGATGTGGGGGTGTGAAAGCATGGCCGCAGCTTCGGCCTCAGCGCGAAAGCGGACAATTTCGTCATCGGTTGGGCGTCGGCCCCGGGGCAAGACTTTGAGAGCAACCTCTCGGGCCAATCCGTGCTGATAGGCCCGATAGACGATTCCCATGCCGCCGCGGTCCAGTTCCTCCAGAATCTCATAATCGCCCAATCGACTGCCAGGAACCAATTCTCCCAAAGCCGCATCTTCAGACGCGCGTGTTGGGCTGGCTCCCTCCCTGGAAAGGGGTTGGAAGTTCGCGATCAAACAGGTGGGACAGAGACCCTTCAATAATGATTTATGGCGGATGCCTCCACACGTCGGGCACTGTTCCCCATGATGAATTCCCTTAGCCATAGAGTGCCTTCCACTCGCTCTGAAAATTGTTGTCATCGGTCAGCGTCATCCGAATCTTCTTGAATAGCAGATCACGGAATCGGGTGCGTGCGGCAACGAGGGCTTGAAATGTCCCATCTCGATCAGAAAGTTCCCCCGCCGGATTTCGGTCGAGATGCAGGCGAATTCGCTGAAAAGTTTCCATGGAATGCAGTGCCTCTGCCTCTACTTCCAATTCCTCCAGAGCGCATTCGAGCAAGGAGATGCCACATCGATGGCTGAATCGTTCCAGAGGCGTTTGTCCTCGAATACTCCACAGCATCCGGCTTTCGGCCTGGGCAGGTACATTCGAGGTGGATTCAAAGATAAATCCGCCAAACGAACGTGAATGGGTCGGATTGGGTTGCAATTGATCCAGAACTGCAGCAAACAACGCCAGCCTCAGACGTCCGCTCGTTCCAGCATGACCTTCTTCGCGTCTCCAGGAAAAATTCCGCAGGACGGAGATGGCGAATTCTCTTGCTACCCGGGTGTTCAGACCGCTTTCGCGAAGACATCCGTGCACCGGCCACCAAAAACACAACGCAAGTTCTTCGCCCGACGTTCCTGCTGAAGATGACCGGGATTCCGTGCGCTTGGGATGCGACGAAGACATCCGGGTAGCCTGACCGGCCACCCTGGATTTGTCACGCGCTTCGTAAACCCTCGTGGTATTCGGCCAAATCGGGGTCTAGTTGGGCCTCCCGTCGTTCCACCAGGCGGCGCATTTTTTTCAGGGCCTGATGCTCAATCTGCCGGATGCGCTCCCGGGTCAGGCGGACCTCGCGACCGAGGTCTTCCAGCGTGCGCTCATTGCGCCCATTCAATCCAAATCGTTCGTTCAATATCCACAGTTCACGCTCTCCCAGTTGACCCAAAAGATCCCGGATCATGTCATGGCGGCTCCCTCGCTCCATTTCCTGAAATGCCGTCTGTGCCTGTTCGTCCGGTACCACATCCGCCAATTGGTTGTCCTCGTCATCTCCCAATGGTGCATCCAGCGAGGTCGTGCGTTGGCTGGCATCCCATAGTTCAGAAACCCGTCGGCGGGTCAGACCCAACAATTCAGCCAGTTCCGAGTCTGAAGGGTCCCTTCCCACTTCCTCATGGAATTTCATCGACGCCCGCCGCATCCGTGCCACCAAATCGACGAGATGGACCGGTAGGCGGATGGTTTTACCCTGGTTGGCCAATCCCCGCCGAATGGACTGTTTGATCCACCAGGCGGCGTAGGTCGATAGCTTCGCTCCTTTGCTGGGATCAAAGCGATCCACTGCCCGCATCAATCCCATATTGCCTTCGTTGATCATGTCCAGCAGGGGCAAGCCCATGCCCATGAAGTCCTTGGCAATTTTGACCACCAGACGGAGATTCGCCGTGATCATCTGTTCCCTCGCTTCGTCATCTCCCCGCTGAATCCGGCCTGCCAGTCTGGCTTCGTCCTCGGGCGTCAAGAGAGGGGTCTCGCTGATTTCCTGGAGGTAGATTCGGAGGGTGGGATCGTCGTCACCGAAACTGCTCCGCCGGGAAATGACTTTCGGGGGTTCGGCAGGATGTCCGATCCCATCGTCGACGGTGCATTCCAGAGTTTTTCCGGATCCACCCTCTGTCAGCCGGGAAGGAGCCAAGGGGGTGGAGCTCGTTTCCGAAACAGGACTACCAACGGTGGCTGACGAAACTCCTGCGCGTCTGTATTCGGTCGGGAACGAGGACTTCATCCTCCGACCCAGGCGAGTGGTCCTGCGGCTTTTTTCGGAATTCCAAGCGGTATCGTTCGCAAGTGTTGTCATAGGGCTTGCTGGTCTGACTATGGCTTAGCAAGTCCGCGGCCAATTCTGATGACCGGCGAATCCCTCGGATGAATTCCTCCATTGGAGATGGGGGGGACGACACTAAAGTAGAATGATCAACGAATCGGGATGGATCCCCAGAAGAATTCGACTGCCGATCGGGGGAGGCGTGCCTGCATCCTGGACCGATACTTTAACCGGGGTTCCATCCTCTGCAGCACATCGATATTCCTCCCGGTCCCCCAGATAATTGATTCCTTGGAGGATGACTGGAATTCGGTTGGGATGGATTCCTGTTAATCGAGCCGCTTCGGGTCGGAATCCCACCCAAATCTCCTTTCCGGTCTGCATTGGCTCGGGTGACGATGCTGTCAGTTCTCCTACCGAGGTACTCACCCGGACTTGGCCGCGTTCGGACCCTGAGACCCGCCCGGCCCACCAGTTCATTTCGCCGACGAAATCCGCGACAAAACGGCTGGCCGGTCGTCGATAAATTGTCCGTGGATCGGCCACTTGTTCAATCCGTCCCTCATGGAGGACAGCAACACGGTCTGCCAGCGATAACGCTTCCGAGTGATCGTGGGTCACGTAAACGGTGGTGATTCCAGTCTTTCGCTGAAGTTCGCGGATATCCTCCCTCAGTTCGATTCGTAGACGCGCGTCGAGATTGGACAGAGGCTCGTCGAACAGGAGCAATTTGGGCTTGATCACGATGGCCCGGGCCAGGGCCACACGCTGTTGCTGACCTCCGGAAAGCTCGTTGGGAAAGCGGTGTCCAAATTCATCCATTTGGACCTTGGTCAGCGCTTCCATCACCCGGCGGTCGCGCTCGTATTTGTCCGTTTTTCGGGTGTCCAACCCGTATCCAACATTTTGAAGGACGTTGAGGTGGGGCCAAAGCGCGTAATTCTGGAAGACCATCCCGATGTTTCGTTGATGGGCTTCCACCCCGCTCACCTCCTCGTCGTCGAAGTAGATTTCACCTTGGTCAGGGGCATGAAAACCAGCCAGAAGGCGCAGCAGGGTGGTCTTGCCGCAACCGCTGGGACCCAGCAGGAAGAAGAATTCGCGGTCATTGATCTCGAGGGAAATGTCCTTCAGGACCGGACCGTCACCGAAATCCTTGGAGAGGTTTTGCAGGCTTATTTTCATCGAAATTGAGCTTGGAGCCGCGGGAGACTAAGGGCGGTGAGCAAGGCGGTGGTATTTCTCGGAGGCCCATCGCTGCCATTGTTGTTTCAGCCTTTGTCGTTCGGAAGCATCTTTCCATGGACCAGATGCCAGTTGGACAGCTTCATCCGAAGTCAGAGGGACCTTTCCCAACTCCGCCAGATCCGAAGCTGTGCTTCCGCGTTCAATGATGGCTTTCCAGGCCTTGACCAATTCCCGGTGATTGTCCACCAAGAGTGCCCCGTGGAGCGAGCGAACGATGTCCTGGCGGGAGCGGGCCAAATTGGCATCGAAATGGAATGTTTGCTTGAGGTCGAAGGGATTGACCCGAATCGCACTTTCTCCGGCATATTTCCGATAGATTTCCGGCCTGACCGGCAGGCGGTTGAGTGAATGAAATCGGGGTCCTTCCGGATGCCCCTTGGGAAGGTACCAAAGTCGTTGCCCCGCGTCGCTCAAAACGAAAGTGATGAACCGGCTGGTAATCACTGGATGCGGTCCGCCGCGCAGCTGGGCGATCCCATCAATACTGGTGGATGTGAAATCAGTTGGGAGAGTCAACTCCAGGTTGGTGGCCCCAACGGCATCGATTTGGGTGAATCCAAAGTAATCCACGCAAAAGGCAAAAGCGGTTTGCCCGGCAACGCATTCCTTGGCGGTCGTGGTGCTGAATCGGTCAAACTGTCGGGTGTTTCCAGCGACGTCCGTCAGCAATTGCCATCCACGTTCCCATCCGTAGGCCTGCAGAAACGATTCATACATATTGTTCATCGTCCCGCTGTTCCTGGCGTCAGCGGCACCGACCCAACCCAACACCTCGGGTTGTGCCAGTTGGTCCCATCGCTCGATATGGGGAAGCTGGGCCAGTTCGCGGGCCCTTTGATTCTGCAAAATACCGAAGCTGGCGAGACAGGCACCAAACCAAAGATGCCCGGGATCGAGCAATTCGACTCCGGCGGCCTGCGAGGGGATTCCCTTCAAAACGTCAGCGTCAATATCCGGAGAAGCCAGCATGCCGCCCTTGGCCAGAGACAGACAGGGGTCCGGTCCACCTCCGAAAAAAAGGTCAATCCCGATTCCTTCTCCAGCACTCTTTCCCTTGAACTCCGATTCGACAAAGCGTTGGGCTTCGCTGGCACCGCCGACGTCGCGCCACTCGATGGATGCATCAGCACCGAATTTCTCCTGATGCCAGCGTTGAAATGCCGAGCCAAATTCTTCGCGAATCTCCGCCGGGTGAGGACTGATGGTGATGACGACATTCTGGCCGCAGGCCGAAACCGCGAACCAGATGGCAGCCACGCAGCCGAGCAGGGGACGGTAATTCGGGAATCTGGCGATGGACGCCATGGCGCGTCCACTCCCAACGATAGAGCGGACCACGGCTAGACTCGGATGAAGATTTGTCGTCGATAAAGAAACCGGGCGAGAATGAGGACCAGTCCAAGCCCTGTCAAAGCAAGGACCAAGGTTCCCGTGCCGGGTGTTACACTTTGATCGAGGAATACCTTGACCTGACCACCGGCAAACCGCGAGGCGAGGCGCTCGAAGTCGATAATCGATCCGGCAAGGTAAACAGTGATCGAGTTGGTGCCCACCCACACGAACGGAGCGCACCAGGATTTCCAGCCCCGGACATCGATGATCCAGTAGAACGTCCCAAGGAAAATGGCACTCCAACCGCCGGCCACCAGAACGAAGGACGACGACCAAATCTTTTTGATCACAGGAAAGAGCGGGTGCCACCCCCATCCCGCCGCCAACAACACAACGCCCACTCCGGCAATGCTCAAAGCCTTTTGGGCCGGACTCGGTCCGGGCGAACGCAGGTATATTCCAGCCAGCACTCCCAGCAAGCAGCTCGCGACAGCCGGGATCGTGCTCAGCATGCCTTCAGGGTCAAAATGGCCGTCCCACTTGCGCCAGGGAAGATGGTTAAAGTCGAAGTGGTTGACCACGTTTTTCCCTTCCTCGAAGCTTCCGGTCACGGTCTTGGTGGTTCCGTCGTAGAGGCTGCGCGCGGTGCTGCCGGGGGTTGCTTTGATCTGCTCGGAGATTGCGTGTTTTTCGAGGGAGATATCTTTCACGGGAACCAGGGCGACCAAGGCCCAATAGCCGAGGAGTATGCCGGCAGTAATACCAACCAATGCGCGGGTTCGGAACAGGAGGAATAGCGCGCCTGCGCCGCCTGATGCGAGTGCGATGCGTTGGAGCACCCCCAAAAGGCGTATGTGATCGAAAGTCCCGTTGAATCCGCCGTAGTAAAAGATACCGATGATGTAGAGGAGCAGGGTTCGCTTCAGCAACCGCCAGAGTGCGGCACCGGTGCCCTCCTTTTCCTGCAGCTTGGTCAATGAAAACACCTGGGAAACCCCGGCCATGAAGACAAACATCGGGAAAATCAGGTCCTCGAAATGGAATCCCGCCCACTCCACGTGCTCCAACTGATCGGCAATGGCGTGGCCGAGGCTAAAGGGGACTTCCTGACCCGGAGCTGAAGGTTCGGGTGGTTTGCCGACAACGGCGCTGACGGCATTCCCGAGGGCATCGGCCCCCATAATCCAGAACATGTCGAATCCCCGGAGGGCATCGAGGGAAAGGAGTCGTCCTCCAACGGTCCCGGCACCGGATGTGGGAGGGGTTCCAGTGCGCTGAGGCGTTACGGTTTCAGGTTGGGCCATAATCTATCCCTTGAGTAATCACGCTTCAGTCGCGGGCATCAACCTGAAAAGCCAGGCTATCTGCGTCATTCCACAATGAGGCTCCATGGTTCATGCTCTTTCCAGGGAATGGCCGATCCAACCATCGAACAATTGAGGGCGTTGCTGCCCCAGTGCCGACTTACTGACTGGAACCGTCTGGGCGCACGCCTGATTCAGGCTTTGCGGGAAGGGCATGGAACTGTTTCGGGCCGGTTGCTGGAGTCGCTGATACGAGAGGCTCAGGACTCCGCTGCTGCCTGCGAGCGACGACGTCAACTGCGGCCTACGCCCTCCTATGCACCAGACTTGCCCATCACCGTGCGGCGTGACGAAATCGTCGATGCTCTCCGTCGCCATCAGGTGGTGGTGATCGCCGGGGAGACTGGTTCTGGAAAGACGACCCAGATCCCCAAAATGTGCCTCGAGGCGGGTCTTGGCATCGAGGGGATGATCGGTTGCACCCAACCGCGTCGCGTTGCTGCGACCTCCATTTCACAGCGGGTGGCCGAGGAATTGCAGGTGAGTTGGGGGCGTGAGGTGGGTTGCAAGATCCGGTTCGATGATCGAACGGGGCCGGACACCTTCATCAAGTTCATGACGGACGGCATCCTGCTGGCCGAGACTCAAGGCGACCCTTTGATGTCGGAATACAACGCCATCATCATTGATGAAGCGCACGAGCGTTCCCTCAACATCGATTTTTTACTGGGGTACCTCAAGGGCTTGTTGACGCGGCGGGCGGACCTCAAACTGGTCATCACCTCGGCGACCATTGATACCGGCTCGTTCTCCCGGGCATTTGGTGATGCCCCGGTGATCGAGGTTTCCGGACGCATGTATCCGGTGACGGTGCACTATGCTCCGCCGGACGAGATTGATCCGGAGGATGGCACCGGCACCTATGTGGATACGGCGGCGCAATTGGCCGAACGCCTGGTCGACGAATCGACCGAGGGTGACGTCCTGATTTTCATGCCCAGCGAACGGGACATTCGCGAAACGGTGGACCTGGTCGCCGGACGGTGTGGCCGTTCCGCTGAAGTCATCCCGCTATATGGTCGCCTCAGCAATGCCGACCAGCAGCGGGTTTTTGCCCCGACCTCCCGGCGAAAGGTGATTGTTGCCACCAACCTTGCCGAAACCTCCCTGACCTTGCCGGGAATTCGTTTTGTCATCGACACCGGATTGGCCCGTATCAGCCGGTACGATGCCCGTACCCGTACCAAGCGGCTGCCAATTGAGCCCATCGCCCAAAGCAGCGCTAATCAGCGTCGAGGTCGAGCCGGGCGGGTTCAGGCGGGGGTCTGTTTTCGGTTATACTCTGAGGAGGAATTCCTCGAGCGTCCCGAATTTACCCAGCCCGAAATCCAGCGGGCGAATCTGGCCGAGGTCATCCTGCGGATGAAGGCGTTTCATTTGGGGGAGATTGAAACCTTTCCCTTCGTCAATCCCCCACCGCCTTCCGCCATTCAGGCAGGTTTTGCCCTCCTGACGGAATTGGGCGCTCTGGATGACCAGCGGAACCTGACGTCGTTGGGGCGCGACCTCGCACGATTGCCGATAGACCCCACTCTGGGCCGCATGCTGTTGCAGGCCTGCCAGGAAGGTTCCTGGCGTGAGCTGCTCATCATTGCGGCCGGTCTGAGTGTGGTCGATCCCCGCGAACGACCTTCCGAACAGAGCGAGGCCGCTGACACAGCGCATCGACGGTATGCCGACCCACGCTCGGACTTCATGGCTCTGCTCAACCTTTGGTCGACCGTCGAGAGAGATTGGAAAGCCCTCCGCACGAGCGGTCAGCAACGTCGCTATTGTCGAACTCAATTCCTTTCCTACCTGCGGCTTCGGGAATGGCAGGAATTGAGGGAGCAATTGGCGGAGACACTCGACCCGTTGATTCCGCATGGGGAAGGGGAACAGCCCGCCAGTTATGAAGCCATCCATCGGGCGATTACCACCGGTTTGCTGGGCCATCTGGCCTGCCGTGTTTCCCGCAACATCTATCGTGGAGCTGGCAATCGTGAACTGATGGTGTTTCCCGGTTCATCCCTTTTTCGACGCGCCGATAAATCGGACGGTTCTGCCCGTGGTGGGGGAATGGAGGTTCCGGCGAATGCTCCCGGCGACAAGGCAGGTCAGCCGCAGTGGATTGTTTCAGGCGAAATCGTTCAGACGTCACAATTGTTCGCCCGAATGGTTGCCGAGGTGAACCCGGAGTGGGTCGTCAAACTCGCCCCACAACTCTGCAAACGGAATTATATCAACCCGCGTTGGGACCTATCCGCTGGAAAGGTTCTGGCCACGGAACGGTGGACCCTCTTTGGCTTGGAAATCTGCCTCCAAACGGTGGCGTTTGGGAACATCGACCCCGAACTGGCGACCGAGATCTTTCTTCGTTCCGCCTTGGTTGAGGAATCGACGGACCAGGAGGATGGCCCAGCAAATCGCACCAAACCGTCGGGTGGGTCGAAGGTTCCCCTGGTGCGAAAGCCCCCGGCTTCACCCCTCCTTGCCTTTGTCGAATCCAATCGGCAGGTATGCCAGCGGGTGGCAACCTGGCGGACTCGGGTCCGGCAACCGGGCCTGATCGAACTCGACGAAGCTCTTTACCGGTTCTACAGGCGCCAATTGCCGCCCATGTCCTCGTTCGCTGAATTGCATCAATGGCTTCGAGAACCGGGTAATTCAGAACGTTTGTTGGTGAGCGAGCCAGACCTCGCCGGGCGGGCCGAAATTGCTTACGATACCGATGCCTTTCCCGATCAGGTTCAATTGGGGACCCTCTCCATAGCTGCAGAATATGCCTATGCCCCGGGTGAGGAGGTGGACGGAGTGACACTTCGGCTCCCGGTCGCCCAGGCGGTCGAGGTTTCTCCGGCGGCTGCAGCTTGGGCAATTCCAGGTTGGCGGGCGGAACTGGCCGATGAACTCCTTCGAAGTCTTCCAAAGACTCTCAGGCGGGGCCTGATGCCCCTGCCTTCCAAGGCGGCGGAAATAGCACGCGAATTTCGTCCCTCGGGAACCTCGCTCCCAGAAGAACTTAGTCGATTCATGCGACAGAAATTCGGGGTCGATATTCCAGCCTCCGCCTGGAAGCTCGAATCGCTCCCCAGGCATCTGCTGCCTAGAATCGAGATTGTCGGCCCAGCCAGCACCCCGCTTTTGTCAGGGCGCGATTTGGCCCTCCTGCAATCCAAGCTGGGTGGCGTTCTGGTGAAATCGACCCAGGCCTCGGGGGAGTGGGAGCGGCTGAAACAACGCTGGGAACGCTTCGGACTGACCGAGTGGAACATGGATGAACTTCCCGAAAAGATTCCGGTCGGGGACCCGGGCCTGGGGCAGTTCGCCTGGCCGGGAATCGAAGTCGAGGAGCACGCGGTCAACTTGAGGTTGTTCGCGACCCCTGTGGCGGCCTCGCGGGCAAACGCACGGGGAGTGCCGAGATTAATTGAGCTCGGGCTTGCCCGGGAATTGGCCTGGCTCGAGCGGGACCTTCGTGGGTTGGTTCGCTGTGCCGTTCGATATGCTCCCTTGGGGACTCTGGAACAGTTACAGACGGGTGCTCTCCGCCATTTGATTCGCCACCTGGTGACGGTTCCGAGCCGATTTCGGCTTCGAAAGGCGGATTTCGAGGCGGCCATCGCGTCCGCTCGCGAGCGACTGAAGGGAGTCGCGCTTCCGTTCATCGACCAGGTGGCCGACCTACTGGAACTCCGTCATCAGGTGGCTGCCCGTGTGGGTGGAAGTTCAGCTCCTTCCACCGCACCCAAGGCCAGGATCGTGACGGCCTTTGATCAATTGTCGGTGGTGACACGGACGCCGGCGGCCAATCCCTGGGCCGCAGAGCTCCATGCATTGATGCCGCCGGATTTTCTGGAGGTGATTCCTCATCACCGGCTGATCCATTTGCCGCGGTATCTCAAGGCGCTGCTAACGCGAATCGAACGAGCGTCCCTGCAGCCCGACAAGGAACAGGCGCGCCGCCTGCAACTGGCTCCCTACCTGGAGGCTCTGGGTCGATGGCGCGCCAACACCCATCTCACACCGGAAGCGGGTCTCGTGCTCGATGAATACCGCTGGATGGTGGAAGAATTTCGAGTATCCCTGTTTGCCCAGGAATTGGGAACGCCCGTTCCCGTTTCACCGAAGCGACTGGACCAATTGCTGGCGCGCCTGGCGGAGTTGGCTCCGGCGAAAATGGGGCCCACAGGGTCGGAATCCAAGCGATAGGGACTGAGGGTCGGATTCACCCCAGCCTGCGTCCGATGCCCCGGGGCAGGGCTGCCGAGTCCGGTGCGATCAAGTGATTTGTCCTCAAAGGAAAAAGCCGGAAATTAGATGGCTTTCAAATTCGTTTTCTTTAATTCATCCTCTGCAAACTTGACACAGTTCGGACAGAGACAAAACATCACCTGCATTCGATTGTCTCTGTCTTTCTCGGGACAAAACCAGCCTTTCTCACGCGCGACTGTTGCCATGCTTAGATAGTATTCATCTGAACCGAGAATGAACTCATTGAAATGAGGTAGTATCCCCTCGCATCGTTCGCACTGAAATTCCAAGGCGAAGACGGCATGCGCCTCGTACGGGGCGTTCATGTCCAAGCTCATGACATTCTCATGATATAACGCGTATCCGGATAGATTAACAGCTTTTTCCAGTCGAGGCAACTCCAACAAATGCCATCGATATCAAGTGATTCTCTGAGTGCTTTGAGCCCTCTGTGGTTGGATTCTGGCTCGTTATCCTGGGGATCAACCGCAGAGGGCTCAGAGAACACAGAGAAAGAAGGGATAAGCGCTGGGGCAGACGCGCAACGGTCCAAGCCGTAGGCCGTCTGATATATTTCGTATTTGCCTGGGCATTCCCTGCCCATCGACCAACAGCGTCGTCGTTGTGTCCCGTCCCGAGGCTTCCCGACTGTCCAACGGAAGGGCAGGTTTGCAAACCTTCGAAACGGCAGCATCCCACCCGCGGTGTTTAGGGGCCGGGCAGGGTATAACTTGCGGGGCGAACGTGGCACGGACCGCCGCGGCTCGGCAGGAGCCTCGGTCCTGCGGACGGCCCATTGGCTTCGCCCGTGCGAAATCTGCGCCGTACGAACCGCCCAAGGCTAGGCCGGAGCCTCGCCCTACCGATGTAGCTGTGATTCAGTAGGTTGCAGACGAATCAACAGTCAAGGGCAAAAGCTCCTGTATGGAAGCTTTGGAACCTGAGCGACTTCGGATGACCACCGGAATGCCCGTCCGATTTTGGAGGTGTTCCCGACCTCTAGACCTACCGCGCCGGTTTGCCGGAGATGTCGGCAGCGTGATCGCTGAAGGACTTGCCGATGCCCCGCGGTGCAATCACTGAGTCAATCACGCCACGTTCAAATTCCTCCCACATCGGAGACATGCCCCGGAGCTTGGTGGCGATTTTAGAGAATGACTCGACCACGTAATCGATATCCTCCTCGGTGTTGTCCTTCCCGAGGGTCATGATGATGTTGCCTTGCGCCAGGGCATGGTCGAGACCGATGGCCGCGAGGACGTGGGAAATCTTGAGGGATTTGCTGACGCAACTTGATCCGCTGGCGACGGCGATACCGTTGAGGTCGCACAGCAACAACTGACCTTCGCCTTCGATAAATTCGGTGGAAAGGTTCAGGTTGGTGGAAATCCGGTTCGGGCCGGGCAACGGGCCATTGAGCTTGATGTAAGGCACGTGTTCCGAAAGCCCCTTCCAGAGCCGCTGTTGGAGATGGAAGGTGTGGGCAATCCGCGCCGACATTTCCTGAAGGGCAATTTCAGCGGCGATTCCTCCACCCACGATGGCCGGGACATTCTCGGTTCCCGCTCGGCGCCCGTTTTCCTGAACTCCTCCGTGCAAGATGCTGACAATGCGGGCCTTCCGATGACGGTAAAGAACGCCGACCCCTTTTGGACCATAGAATCGGTGCGGTGAAAAGCTGACCAATGCGGCACCCATGGCCTTCACGTCGATGGGGAGCCATCCGGCGCTCGCTTCGCAATCGACATACAATGGGACCCCGGCCTCTGCGCAGATTCTCCCCACCTCGGCGATGGGTTCAATGGTGCCGATGTCATGATTCACATGATGAACAGCAACCAGTGTGGTCTGCGGGGTGATTGCTGCTTTCAGCTCCGGAAGTCGAATGAGGCCCTCGGAGTCCACCGACACGCGGGTGCACGTGAATCCCTGCTTTTCGAGGAATTCAATCGAGTTCATCACACTGGGATGCTCGGTGGCGCTGACCACCAGATGGCGTCCCCGGCGTTCGTTGGCATAGGCCACCCCTTTGATCGCCAGATTGGAGGACTCGGTGCCGTCAGAAGTGAAAAAGATTTCCTCTTCACTTTCTGCATTGATCAACGCTGCCATTTGCCGACGCGCCGTTTTCAGCGCATCGCGAACCCGCAGTCCGTGCTGGTGCAACGACGAAGGATTGCCGAAAGCCTCGGTGAAGTAGGGGCGCATGGCGTCGAAGACCTCGGGCAAAACCGGGGTGCTGGCTTGATGATCGAGATAGACTTGGCGCATGGCGTTTGAGGAAAAAAGAGGTACTTGCTGAATCAATAATTGGGGAGGCTTGGCGAACCAAGGGACCCCATTGGGTTCACCGGCGTGGGGCGGCTAAGGCCTCGGTGATCGTCGAATGCGACACCCATCTTCTGCGTTGAGGCCCCGGCAATAGCCGTTTTTTCAGGCCGTAACAGCCAATTGGGTCTTGGCGGACTCCGGATGCTTTTTCACGTAGTCTTCCAAGGCTGCCTTCAGGGCTTCCTCGGCAAGGACTGAACAATGAATCTTTACGGGAGGCAAACCACCCAGGGCGTCGACAACCTCTTGATTGGAAAAGTTCATCGCTTCCTCAATGGTCCGACCCTTGATGAGTTCGGTTGCCATGCTGGAGCTGGCGATGGCCGAGCCACAGCCGAAGGTCTTGAAGCGGGCATCGGTAATCCGACCATCCTGGATTTTGACACTGATCTTCATGATGTCTCCGCAGGCGGCTGCCCCGACTTCACCAATGCCGTCTGCATCCTTCAAGTCACCCATGTTGCGGGGATTCATGAAGTGTTCCATCACGGTGGGGTTATAAAGAGTGTAAGTATCGCTCATAATTCAGGTCAGATTCAAGTTGAGGAAACGGGAAGTAATTGGGTTGGCAGGGCCGAAAAAGATATCTGGACTCCCTCGGAAGGTCGTCCAAGGGGGGTAGGTAGCTCGGACGAAGGGGGCGTCGCCAAAGTAGTGTCTGGGGCGGCGGTGTTGTTGCATCGAAACAACCCGGGTGCGAGATGGCGTCCGGCGAGTTGGGCCAGGGTGGTCTTGGCAAAGACCTCGCGAACCCGATCCTGAGCTTCGGCCAGCAGTCCACAGAGGGCACACCCTCCGATGTGTTCGCACTCCGGCTCTGATTCAAGGCACCGTTGCAAGGCGATGGGGCCTTCAAGACCTTCAATCACTTGCAGCACGGTCACTTCGGCTGCCGGTCGGGTCAGACAAAAGCCTCCTCCACTTCCGCGGGCGGAACGGACGAGACCGGCTTTGGCCAAGCCCTGGAAAATTTTGCCCAGAAAGCTGACCGGAATGGCTTCCTCACGGGAAATCACCTCCAGCATGACCACCTCGCCGGGACGGCGTCGAGCAAGGGCTAAAAGGCCCAAAACTCCATATTCGCAGGCGCGGGTGATTTGCATGGTTGACTTGAAGCGGACAGAATCAGTCTGCTTCGACCGAAACCTTACCCTGTGCCGACGACGTGTCAACTGGATGGACGTGTTTGTCACGGGTGGGAGGCAGCCCCCACTTCAAACTTAAAAACGGTGCTCCGGTGAATACCGCTTGTTTCCCGGGAGTCGGGCGGGGTAAATCTTTACCTTCAAGCTCCAGAAAAGCATGCGCACCAGGTCATTTTCCCTTGCCGTCGCTCTCGCGTGGACGGTTGTTGGTGGGTTTTGGGCAACGGCGGACCGTACCCCGGATACGGCGCTGCCTCCGAAGCCTCTATTGCCAGAAATCAAGAGTCTCATCCTGGAGCCATCCCAGCTTCGTCTGGATGATGCCCGGGACGCCCGCCGTGTTTTGGTATTGGGCCAGAGGTCAGATGGCGGAGTGGTTGACCTGACGGGAGAAGCCCAGTTCAAAGCCACTGGGCAGTCCCTGTCGATTGACGCCGAAGGATACATCAGCGGCCTGCAGGCAGGAGATACGACCGTGTCCGTCACTGCGGACGGACAAACCGTCACCCTTCCTGTGCAGGTGATGGGGGGTGCCCTTCGTCCGGTGGGCTTTGTGCGGGACATCGAACCGCTGATGGGTCGTGTTGGCTGCAACCAAGGCACGTGCCACGGGTCGGCCAAGGGTAAAAACGGGTTCAAGCTTTCCCTGCGGGGTTACGATCCCGACTATGATTATCAAGCATTGGTCAATGACCTCAGTGGACGGCGCTTCAATCGGGTGAATGTCGACGACTCGTTGATGTTGCTCAAAGCGACGGCGGAGGTTCCGCACGAGGGGCGGCAGGCCATTCGACCGGGTTCCCGGTACCATGCGCTGCTCCGACAATGGATTGCCGAGGGGGCGACTTCTGAGGACCCATCCGCACGCGCAACCAACATCACCATCCTGCCATCGAAGGTCGAAATCGATCTTCCCGGTCGTCAGCAGCAATTACTGGTGATCGCCAGTTATCGCGACGGGACGACTCGGGATGTGACCCGGGAAGCCATCCTTTCCTCCAACAACGACGAAATTGCCCAGGTTAGGAACGGCCTGGTCACGGCCATGAGGCGCGGCGAGATGGCGGTGTTGGTTCGGTACGAAGGCATTTACGCGTCGCGGGAGGTCTCAATCATGGGGGATCGCACTGGATTTGAGTTCGCCGGGATGCCGGAGTACAACTTCATCGATCGGCATATCAACGCCAAGCTTCAGCGGATGAAGATCAATCCGTCGGAGGTTTGCACCGATGCGGAATTCATCCGGCGGGTGTCGTTGGACCTCACGGGCCAGCCGCCGACCTCTTCCGAAGTCCGGGCCTTTTTGGCTGAAACGGGAGAAAGTCGTGCCAAACGCGACCGACTGATTGATCGGTTGATCGGTTCGCCTGCGTATTCGGATTTTTGGGCCAATAAATTTGCCGACCTTCTTCAGTGCAATTCTGAAAATCTCGGTCGGAAGGGTGTGGTCGTTTTCCGAAACTGGATTCGACAACAGCTGGCCGACAACCGTCCCTACGATCAGTTTGTTCGCGACCTGCTACTGGCCAAGGGGAGCACCTTCGAGAGTCCGGCGGGCAACTACCTCCGGGCGCTGCGCGACCCAGGTAAGATGACCGAGGATGTTTCACAGACCTTTCTCGGGGTTCGATTCAACTGCAACAAGTGCCACGATCATCCTTTTGAACGTTGGACTCAAACTCAGTATTACGAGTTTGGGGCTTATTTTGCCCAAGTGGCCTTCAAGCAGGGAACCTTGGGGCGCGACCATCTGATTCGAGCGGGGGCAACCTATGCCGAAGATCAGGTCTCCGAGGCTGTCGTCTATCAAAACTATGATGGTGGCGAGATGCGGCATCCCAAGAATGACAAGGTCATGGCGGCACGGCCTCCCTATGGTCAGGCCCGCGAAGTGGCGGCGGGTGAGGATCGCAGGGTGGCATTGGCGGAATGGCTGACCTCGAGGGGCAATCCCTATTTTGCCCGTTCCACCGCCAACCGTTTTTGGAGCTATTTCTTCGGACGGGGAATCATCGATCCGGTGGATGATATCCGGGCGGGAAATCCTCCCAGTAATCCCGAACTCCTGTCCGCTTTGACAGAGGAACTGGTCAAAAATGGTTTCGACCTCCAGCGGATGATGCGGTCCATTTGCCAGTCACGGACCTATCAACTGAGCATCGTTCCCAATCAATGGAACTCCGACGACCTGATCAATTTCTCCCATGCCTCACCTCGTAGGTTGAGTGCTGAGCAAATGCTGGATGCGGTTGCCGTTGCCACCGGCCACCGTCCGCAATTCAAAGACATGCCAGCGGGTCTTCGCGCAGTCGAGGCACCGGACGGAATGGTGGGCGGGAATGAGTTCCTGACCCTGTTTGGGCGCCCCAAACGCCAGAGCGCCTGCGAATGTGAACGGTCGAGCAATGTCACGCTGGCTCATGCCCTCAATCTGATCAATGGACCGACGCTGGGCGACTGCGTGACCAGTTCTGATAACCATCTGGCACGGCTCATCGCTTCGGAACCCGACGATCGGAAAGTCATCGAGGAAGTCTACCTCAGTTGCCTCAGTCGTCCCCCCACGGAAAAAGAGTCGACCGGAATCAAACTCGGGGAGGGGGCCAAGCGACTCGAAGGTGCCCAGGACCTCGCCTGGGCGTTGCTCAACAGCCCCGCCTTTTTGTTCAACCGCTGATCACTTCACTTTATGATTTCCATTCCCGGTGAATATGGTGCCACCTGCGACGGCGTGAGTCGCCGTGAATTCCTCCGCCTGGGTGGGGCGGGCATTGTGGGCGTGACCTTGTCCGATATCCTGCGACTGCAGGCGGCCCAGTCCCCGGACGTCGGCCCTGCCGCGTCGGCACCCAAAAATGGATGGGGTCGTGCGAAGTCGGTGATCATTCTTTACCTGCAAGGGGGTCCGAGCCACATCGATATTTGGGACCCCAAACCGGATGCTCCGTCCAATGTTCGAGGGGACTTCAAGCCCATTCGCTCGAACGTGCCCGGATTGTTCCTCAGCGAGGTCATGCCGAAGCTGGCCCAGCAGATGGACAAGGCCACGCTCATTCGTTCGATGAGCTATACGCCGGTGGGGTTGTTCAACCACACCGCGGCGATCTATCAGATCATGACCGGCTATACGCCCGATCGGGTGTCGCCTTCGGGACAATTGGAGCCTCCGGCCCCCAATGATTTCCCGCACTTCGGCTCGCAAATCAGCCGTTTGCGTCCCCCCGAGGTGCCCATGCTCCCGTTTGTCATGCTGCCCCGGGCATTGCAGGAATCCAATGTGATTGGGAAAGGTGGTACGGCCGGGTTCCTGGGAGCCGCCTATGACCCCTATTATTTTTACCAGGACCCGGCCAAAGAAATTAACCTGGCGGACCTGACCCTGCGCCAGGAGGTTTCCCGCGAGCGGTTGGAGCACCGGGCCTCCCTGCTTAAAACGGTGAATGATGCCATGCCCGACATGGAGAAGGCGGTCGGCAAGTACGCTCTCGACAGCTATTATCACAAGGCTTTCGACCTGGTAAGCAGCGGACGGGCGCGGGATGCCTTTGACTTGAACAAGGAGACATCTGCTCTGCGTGACCGGTATGGACGTCACACCTTTGGACAGGGCTGTCTCTTGGCCCGGCGACTGATTGAGGCGGGAACCCGGGTCGTCCAGATGAACTGGCCCGCAGTTTCCAACGGGGACCCGACGGTGGATGCCTGGGATACCCATGCGGCGAATTTTGGTCCGCTGCGAAACCTCCATTGTCCCAAACTGGATTCCGGACTGTCTGCGCTCATCGAGGACATGGATCAGCGGGGGTTGCTCAAGGAGACCCTGGTGGTCGCTTTGGGCGAATTTGGACGCAGTCCGCGCCTGGGTGTGAGCACCAGTGGCAATACCAATTCGCCAGATGGACGCGACCATTGGCCGTATTGTTACACTGCGTTCATCGCCGGTGCCGGTGTCGGTCGGGGTGGCATTTATGGTAAATCCGATGCCACCGGATCATCGCCCTCCGAGAATCCGGTGCATCCGACCCAGATCGTCGCCACGATATATCACGCCCTGGGCATCGATCCCCATACCATGGTTCTGAACCACCTGAATCAGCCGAGGGAGTTGGTCCAAGCCGAACCGGTCTTGGGGCTGTTCAGCTAGGTCATAGAAGTTGTAGTGGACGCGCGGATTTAGCCACTAGATCGGGAGGAGACAGGTTTTTAAGATGATGGCATTACAGAATCGTGCTCGGAGGCTCGTCGCGACCGTGGGATGGATGCTGACGGGACTCCACGTGGCCATGGGGCAGGCGGTGCCCAAGCTGGACTCAGTATCCCAGACCTGGCTCCAGCGTGGCACCACGAATGAGATTGTGCTCAACGGGGAGGCGCTGGCATTGGCGGGGGAAGTCTATTTTTCTGGAATGGGGCTTTCAGGCGGAGTCGTGGCCAAGCCTCCGGGAAAAGTCACCCTGGAAGGGGCTGCTGGAGGATTGAAGGTGACCCCTGTGGAACCGGGCAAGAGCGCCACCATGCGGTTGGTCATCGCCGCCGATGCCCCGCTCGGAAGTCGCGAAATTCGTCTGGCCGGGCCCAGTGGAGTTTCAAATCCTCTCACGATACAAATCAGCGACCTGCCCGAGTGGACCGAACGGACACCGGATGGTGCACTGGCGGAAGCTCCCACCTACGAACTTCCGGGCGCCATTTCCGGGGTCATCAACTCGGCAGCCGAGTCGGATTTTCTTCGCTTCAAACTTCACGCCGGGCAGCGGGTCATTTTTGACGTCCAGGCCAATCGCACCGGTTCTCCGCTCGACCCGACGCTGTATCTCCTCGACTCCAGCGGCAAGGAACTGGCCCGTAGCGAGGATGTTCACGGCCTTGACCCCTTTCTTGAATTCACTCCGCCTTCGGATGGCGATTACATCGTCAAACTGACCGATACCCGATTTCAGGGCGGAAGTGATTACCGCTATCGTCTGGTAGCCGGGGTGCGTCCCTACCTGGAGTTTCAATTTCCGTTTGGCGGACGTCGTGGAACATCGGCAGAACTTCAGTTTCAGGGTCATAACTTGGAAGGAGCGGATCGCTTGAAGTTGCAGGTGGCCTCCGATGCGCCACTGGGACGGCAGGATATCCGGGCGCATACAGCGGACGGCATTTCAAACCCGTTGCCATTCGAGGTCGGTGACCTGCCGGAATATTTTGAGGCAGAGCCCAACAATTTGAAGGATCAGGCGAATGCTGTTGATGCGCCCGCGGCGATCAACGGTCGCATCGGAACTGCGGCCGACGTGGATGTGTTTCGCGTGAAATCGAACGCCGATCAAAGGCTGGTGGCGGAGGTCGAGGCGCGTCCGTTTGGATCGCCTCTCGATGCCTTCCTGACGCTGAGTGACGCCTCGGGGAATGTGATCGCACGAAATGATGACGCGAATGGCATGGATGCCCGCATTGAATTTGATGCGAAGAAGGACACCGAATACCTGCTGAGCCTCCGGGATTTGACGGACCGAGGCGGAGAGCGATTCGGCTATCGGCTCATCATGCGTTCGCCGGATGTTCGGCCTGATTTTGGCGTGCGAACTTCCGGTGGACGTTTCCGGTTGCGTCGTGGCGGAACCACGGCTCTCCGGTGCGATGTCGAACGTCGCAATGGATTCGACGGAGCGGTCCGGATCACTGGCGAAGGACTGCCTGCGGGTGTGACCGCCTCGTTCCTCACCATCGGTGCCAGCCCCAACTTTGGCTGGATATGGCTGACCGCTTCCAGCGATGCGCCCGCCGGCAATTTCCCGTTGCGATTGACAGCGACCGGGGAGGTGGGAGGCAAGGCGTTCGTTCGCCCTGTGCAGCTACCGGAGTCTGGTTGGCTGACCATCCTGCCTCAGTCGATGTTCGCGCTCCATGTGGGAACACCCGCGGTTCTCATCGAACAAAACGGCAATGCATCCGTGGATGTCAGCGTAACCCGCGCCGATGGATTCAATGGGGAGGTCAAGGTGCGGAGCGAAGGCGTTGACGGATTGGATGTTCCGGAGGTGGTGATCCCGCCGGGACAATCCCGATCAAAATTGAATTTGCACGCCGCTTACACAGCCCCGCTGGGCGTTCATCCGATGGTGGTCCGGGGCGAGGCCATGATTGACGGCAATTCGGTCGTGGAATATGCGCCCGTGCAGGTACCGGTGACGACCCAGGGGATTGCGATGTTTTTGACCGCCATGCTGCCAGGCTCGCCCTTTTTCCGGACCGATGACGTCAAGCTTTCGGCAGTGGCGTTGCCCACCAATTCGACGTCGGCCGCCAATTCCACCGAGTTTGTGGTCAAGGTGGACCGACGCGGGCTCACCGGTGAAATCACCCTGGCCCTGGAAGACCTTCCCAAGGGGGTTGTGGCTGCTGTCTTGCCCATCGCTGCCAACGCCCGGGAAGCCACCGTTAAGCTGCTGGTGACGGACCAGGCTGAAACGGGAAAGGAATTGCAGTTCCGGATCGTCGGCTCGGCAACCCATGACGACCGCATCTGGCGTCAGAAAACGCAAAACATTCATCTGTTTGTCGCTGCTCCTGAAAAGGAATCCAGCCCAACTCCCGCTGCAGCTCCACAAGCGGCTGCACCAACCAACTCAACACCTGTTGTCGCGAAATGAGCCGCCTTCTGCATCGTCCACTGATTGCCCTCGTCGTCTCCGGGTTGTTGGGGATCAACCTGATTGCCGACGAAGCACCGGTTTCGTGGTTCAAAGAGGTCAACCCCATTTTCAAGCGGTCGTGCAATGGGTGTCACAACCCCAACAAGCTCAAAGGTGAGGTGGACACGTCGACTTTTGCTGGCCTGTTGAAGCCTGGTAAGCACGGTCCCAATTTTATTGCGGGACAGCCCGACAAGTCGCTGTTGTTTCAGCAAGTTAGCGGTAAGGAACCAGAGATGCCCAAGGAAGGCGACGCTCTCACTGCCGGAGAAGCCGCCTTGATTGCTCGGTGGATTCAGGAAGGTGCCCATGATGACACCCCGACCAACGCCTACTCCACCCGGGTGACGGAGCTCCCTGTGTATGCCACCCCGCCGGTCATATCGGCAATGGCCTTTTCCCCCGACGGGAGGTACCTGGCGATCTCCGGCTATCATGAGGTCTTTCTATTGGACGCCACCAACCTGGTGTTGGTTTCCCGTCTATTGGGAGAGGCACCCCGGATCGAGTCCGTCGCTTTTTCACCCGACTCCAAGTCGCTGGCGGTGAGTGCCGGGGCACCAGCCCGGTTTGGCGAAATCCAGGTTTGGGACGTCGCTTCCGGCAAGGAATCTCAGGCCTGGAAAATGGGGGGAGACTCTCTGTTTGGGGTTTCATGGTCACCCGATGGATCACGATTGGCATTTGGTGGTGTGGACAAGAGCGTCCGGGTGTTGCGCGTGGCAGACGGTCACGAAATGCTCAAGTTCGATAACCATGGCGACTGGGTGTTTCGCACCGCCTGGGTGGCGGGAGGAAATCGACTGTTGAGCGCCAGCCGCGATCGTGCGATCAAACTCATCGATGTCACGTCCGGTCAATTCATTGACGACATCAACAAACTGCTCGAACCCGTCCTTTCGATGGCGAGGCATCCGAAGGAGGAATGGGCGGCCTATGGAGGAGCGGAAGGGGGATTAAGGATTTACAAGGCCAAGGAAAATCAGGAACGGACCGATGCCAACAACGATGTGAATCAAGTCCGCCAATTTGAGCGCCAGCCTGGTGCTGTTCATACGGTTGCCTTTTCGCCAGATGGCAGCCTTCTGGCTGCGGGCGGTGCGAGTGCCGAGGTGCCGGTGTACAAGACATCCGATGGTTCACGGGTGGCCACGTTGAAAGGTCACGGTGGGGCGGTGTTTGCGGTGGCCTTTTCGCCTTCAGGGGATCGGATTCTGACGGGCGGATTTGATGGTCTGGTCCGGGTCTACGATCCGTCCAACGGCCGTCTGACGGCCATCTTCACTCCCATCCGACTCGATCCAACGGCAGGCGTTGTAGGAAAATAGCCTGAAAATCGGTCGTCATCTCTTCTCGGCTTCGTCCGTTGGTGTGAGAAATCCATTTGGATTTTCAATGACTCGGAAATGTCGGAAGCAATTAGGCTCTCGCGAAGCCGCGAAGGCGCGAAGAAAAAAGTGAAAAGGATGCTTGTGAATGGGTCGGGTGCTCAAAAGCCGCATCCTCCTGAATTTAGGTCCTTCGCTTCTTTCTTGTCTTCCTTCGCGTCTTCGCGTCTTCGCGTGAAAAATCATGGTGGTCAGCCGCTCTCAATTGCTTTGTGTATTTGGCAGAACCTTAACGAGTTTCGTTGATGCGAAGACGCGAACCCGCAAGGTTGTGGTGATTGTTCACGACTCGTTTGATGCCTTCCTTGAAGGTGGCAGTCCCGAAATTGATGAGAAGTCCCAGTGGCATTTTTAATAGCCGGAGGTAGGTGAGGACCTGTTTGTAGTGGACGGGGGCAAGTGTCTCTGTGGACTTGAGTTCGACCAGCAACAGTCGATTGACAATAAGATCGGCCCGAAATCCTTCGTCGAAGTTCAAATTCATGACCTGGATCGGAACCGGTACCTGTCGTTCCACCTGAAGGCCATGGTCTTCCAACATCTTTGCCAAAATAACCTCATAAACACTTTCGAGCAGTCCAGGCCCGATTCCGGTATGGAGCTTGTAGGAACAGTCCACAACGAGGGCGGACAATTCTTCGAAGTTATTTCCTGCGGTATTCCTTTCATTCGAAGCATTCTCTTTCATTGAATATATCTGTGCGGGAATTTCACCGTCCTGGCGACAAAAACCGTGAGCTTCAAAATTGGCTGAGGTGGTCAGGCTCACGCGAAGGCGCGAAGGGAAGAGAAAAAAGGGATACTTGTGAGCGGGTGAGGCGTGACTCAAAGCCGTCTCCGATTGTGCTATGGTCCCTTTTTGCTTCTTGTCTTCCTTCGTGTCTTCGCGGCTTCGCGTGAGAAATCATGGTTTATCGGGAGCTGGAATAGCGAAAGGGAGCTTCGCTTTGAAATGGCTGTTGCCTGCACGTCCGCATATGGTTTTGGGGTGGCTCTGACACGACGCGTGGCGTGGTGGGTTCCCAGTCTCTTTCTGATGGCCGTCGTCATCGGTTTTGTCTTGGGATTGCTTCTGACCGGCCCCTCCGGCGAAAATCGAACGGATCGGATTGTCGCCATGAGTTGGGGAGAAGGGCGATACGGTCCCGCATTCTATGGAGCCCAAGTGTACCTGAGTCCGGAATCGGGCGGGTATCGGGTGAAGGCCAGAGTTCATTTGGGTCGAGGGAATGGCTCTTTCTTCGACTGCGGTGAATTGGGAATTGCGAGCTCGGAGTCTGAAGCGGTCAGGAAGTGGGGAACCATCGAGTGGCGGACGGATGGCATTCATATCGGAAGGGGAACGAATGATTTTTTTCGTCCCAAGGACTTTACTCGAATATCATCGTTGATCTGCACCGACTCGGGTACGCCGTCTAAGGTGCCCTCAATTGTTGGACTCTCGCTGACGGTCCTGGGCGTGAACAACACAGCGCAAAGGGCTCAAAGTGGACGGCTGTCTCCATCTGTGCTCTTTGAGTTCTCTGTGGTTCAATCCGGAGGCGCCTACACAAGGATTGCCACCACAGAGGGCCCAGAGAGCGCAGAGGAAGAACGGTGGGCAGCGGACGTAAAATGCTGGCCGACGGCCTGCTTGCACGACATATTTTGTGGATGTCATTTGGGGTTCTGCGATGGTTGTTTTCCAGGCTGATCGGGTCCGCTGGAGTCTTGTCCTTGGGGGCCTTCTCCATCGCGTCCGCCGCCGTCGATTTTGACCACGAGATTGTCCCGCTTTTGCGCAAGAACTGCGCCGAATGCCACACCGGGACCAAGAAGAAGGGGGGCCTTTCCTTCAATACTCGTGAGTCCCTCCTCAAGGGAGGCGAAAATGGGGCGGTGATCAAACCCGGCGATTCATCGGAAAGTCTCCTGCTCAAAGTGGTGCTTTCAGGCGATCCCGACGAGCAAATGCCGCCCAAGGGGGATCGCCTTACAGCCGCCGAGGTGGAGCGGTTAAAGTTGTGGATCGATGAGGGTGCCCCTTGGACGACGGGCTTTTCCTTTCAGGCTCCAGCGTATGAGCCGCCACTGCATCCTCGTCATCCAACTCTGCCCCCGGCCGTCGACGGTCGGACCCATCCCATCGATCGGTTGTTGGATGCGGAGTGGGCGGCGCGGGGAGTGAAGCGCCCCGCGCCGCTGGAGGATGGTGCCTTCATGCGACGGGTGTCTCTCGACCTTGTCGGGTTGTTACCTGCTCCGCCGGAATGGGAGCAATTTTTGGATGATCCGAATCCGGGCAAACGGGGGGCCTATATCCACCAGTTGCTTACGAACGATATCGCCTATGCGGAGCATTGGTTGTCCTTCTGGAATGACCTGTTGCGCAATGATTACTCGGGCACTGGTTTCATTGACGGAGGCCGAAAGCAGATTTCTTCATGGCTGTATCAGTCCCTGGCGGAGAACAAGCCGTACGATCAATTTGCCCGCGAGTTGATATCTCCGACGTCGGCCAGCGAGGGATTTGCGCGGGGAATTCAATGGCGTGGGGCTGTGAGTGCCGGTCAAACCGTACCAATTCAGTTCGCGCAATCGGTGGGCCAGACCTTTCTCGGCATCAATTTGAAGTGCGCCTCGTGCCATGACAGCTTCATTGACCGCTGGACACTGAATGATGCCTACGGGTTGGCCGCGATCTATTCGGACAAGCCGCTTCAATTGTACCGATGTGACAAGGCCACTGGTCGCGAGGCAAAAGCCTCCTGGCTCTTTCCCGAGTTGGGACAGGTTGACGCGGATGCCACGCCATCGGATCGATTGAAGCGACTGGCGGATTTGATGACCCAGCCTGAAAATGGCCGGTTTTCCCGGACCATTGTCAACCGGCTTTGGCACCGGCTGATGGGGCGAGGCATTGTCCATCCGGTGGATGCCATGCAAACGGCCCCGTGGAATGCCGATCTTCTGGACTTTCTGGCAGCAGATTTTGTCGATCACGGCTACGACCTGAAGCATACGCTGGAACTGATTTGTACGTCGGCGACCTACCAATCCCGCAGTGAGGCGGTCCGCACCGGGCAGGACGACCATGGCTATTCGTTTGCGGGACCCCGGGCCAAGCGAATGACTTCTGAACAGTTCGTGGATGCTGTCTGGCAATTGACCCTGACCGCCCCCACTTCCTTTGATGCACCGGTGGTGCGGGGGCGTGTCGACCCGGCACTCAAATCAAATGGCCATTGGATTTGGGCCGTGACGAATCCGGCTCCAGCGGGGCAGGTGATTACCTTTCAACGCGAAGTGGTTCTAACAGCCGCGCCCAAGTTGGCTGGAGTGGCGGTCACGGCCGACAACCGGTATACCTTGTATATCAACCATCAAAAGGTGAAGGAGGGTGGGAACTGGGAGACGTTGGATACGGTTGAATTGGAGAATGTACTGCATGCAGGCACCAACATCGTCACGGTCACTGCTGCCAACGGCGGGAATGAACCGAATCCGGCAGGATTGATTTTGGAGCTCCGCTGGCAGGATGAACAAGGCCGGTGGAAGGCGCTCGGCACCGATGCGGAATGGCGATGGGTGACCGGCGCTGCCAACGATCAGGGAGAAGTTGCACCGGCTTCCGAGTGGCGTGCCGCCCTTGAGATTGGGGATGACACTTGGAAGGAACGGACTTCCGGTGAAATGAAGGGAGCCATCACGCGAATCATGCGGAGAAACATGCCCATGGTTCGGGCATCGTTGGTCAACAGCGATCTTCTTCAGCGTGCCCTTGGGCGGCCTAATCGCGAGCAGATTGTCAGTATGCGTCCCAACGATCTGACCACGTTGGAGGCGATGGACCTGAGCAACGGGTCTATTTTGGCTTCCCGGCTTCAGCAAGGGGCCAAAAATCTCTCCGGCAGGTGGAAATCGACCGATGCCCTGGTGGGCTGGCTTTATCCAGCGGCTTTGAGTCGGCCACCGACATCCCAGGAATTGGCGGCTGCCCGGGAATTTGCCGGTCCCCAACCTTCCGAAACGGCGATTGAAGATTTACTTTGGTCGGTCTGCATGTTGCCCGAGTTTCAATTGATTCGATAATCTCCCTAACCTTTATGCGAACACTTGATCTGGACCCCGGTTCTCCTCGCCGTGACTTCCTGAAGAAGCTGGCCGCCGCAGCGACCGCTTCGATGATGATGCCCGCACCACGGTTGATGGGGGGAAATGTGTTCGATGAAAAGGTCGTCGCGCCGTCTGCGCGGGCCGATGCGTGCATCCTGCTCTGGATGGGAGGGGGCATGGCAGCACCCGAGACATTCGATCCAAAACGGTACAGCCCGTTCGAGGTCGGCCTTCCTGTTGCCAAAATGCTCAGCACCTTTCCGGCAATACCGACGGCGGTGGATGGGGTTCAGATTTGTCAGGGGCTGGAGGAGATAGCCAAGGTCATGGACCGGGCCACGTTGCTCCGGTCGGCCGTCCAACCCGATTTGGGGAATATCCTGCATTCGCGTCACCAATTTCACTGGCACACCGGTTATGTGCCGCCGCAGACCGTGGCGTGTCCGCACATCGGAGCCTGGATGGCCCGGATGTTGGGGCCTCGAAATCCGGTGATGCCCGCCTTCATCAACGTTGGGCAGCGCTTGGAAGGGGTTGGGGAGTCCGAGGAACTCAAGGCGTTCACCACTGCCGGATTTTTTGGCAACGAATACGGTCCAATGAACCTTCCCGATCCCGCGGCGGCGGCCCAGGCCGTTCGTCCTCCGGAAGGAATGGACGCCGGGCGGTTCGTTAATCGAGACCGGCTGTTCCGGAAACTGGTCGATCAGAGTCCGCAACGGGATTACCTCAGCGATTATCAGCAGGAATCAATGCTGAGATCGTTTGATAATGCCCATCGTCTGTTGAGTTCGCCGCAGCGGGTGGCCTTCGATATTTCACTTGAGCCGAAGGACCATGCCGACGCCTACGGAGAGGGACATTTTGGCAAGGGCTGCCTCCTGGCCCGACGACTGGTGGAGAACGGCGCGCGTTTTGTGGAAGTGACCACGGAATATGTTCCCTTCCTGCATTGGGACACCCATGCAGATGGGCACTCAACCCTGGAGCGGATGCATCGGGAGATTGATCGTCCCATTGCTCGGCTCGTTCGGGATTTGGAAGAGCGGGGACTGTTGGACCGCACTCTGGTTATCCTGGCCAGTGAGTTCAGCCGTGACGCCTTGATTGAAGGCGTTCCGGGCTCCAAGGCCTCCGATCAAACGACCCACCCGACGGACGTACTGAAAGAGCCGAAGCATTATGGTTTGCACCGGCACTTCACGGGTGGAACCAACGTGCTGATGTTCGGGGGCGGTCTGAAAAAGGGATTTGTCTACGGAGCCACAGCGGATGAGCGTCCCTTGGTGGCGGTGAAGAACCCGGTCTCGATTCGTGACCTCCATGCGACCATCTTTACAGCCATGGGCGTCAGCCCGAAGACGGTCTTCAATATTGAGCAGCGACCGTTCTATGCCACGGAGGATGGGAAAGGACAGCCCGTCACCGATCTGTTTGCCCGCAGTTAACCCACTTCGGCGACGGGGTGCTTCCGCAAAGTCCGGACGGTGAGGCTCATGGCGACGAGCATCAAGACGGCGTTGACCAGAAATACGGCTCCTGGGAAGTGGTGAGAGGTGCCCTCCTGAATGGAGTAGGCAAAAACCATGGTGCCGACGATGGGCGCGACGACTGCCGCCACGCTGTTAAGGCTCATCATGGCGCCTTGAACTGCGCCTTGTTCGTCGGGCGGTGCTGCTTTGGAGATCAGTCCCTGAAGTGAGGGGGTGGCTATCCATCCGATGGACCCGACAATCAGGATGCAGTAGATCATCCAGCCAGATGAGGCCAGGGCGTAACCGGTCATGTTGAAAACGGAAACCAACAAACCAAACACGATGGCGCGACGTTCGCCCAAGGCCGGGATGATGCGCCTGGCAAGTCCCCCTTGCACAATGGCGGCCATCAACCCAATCACCGCCAGCGAAAGGCCCACCTGCCGTTCACTCCAGTGGTAGCGATAGCCGGTGTAGAGCACCCAGATACTTTGAAGCGAGGACTGGGCGAGGTTGATCAGAAAAAACGATTGAGCCAGACCTACGATGACCGGAAACCGACGGAGAGCACCGAAAGAGCCGACCGGATTGGCCCTGCGCCACGAGAATTTGCGGCGGTTGGACGGGGCCAGTGATTCCGGTAGGACAAAGAAGCCGTAAATCCAATTGAGCAAGGCCAGTCCGGCGGCGGCTTCAAAGGGAAGTCGAAGGCTATAGGCCCCCAATTGGCTGCCGATGAGTGGTCCGGCGATGAATCCGAGTCCGAAGGCGGCTCCAATAATCCCGAAATTGGCAGCCCGTTTCTCAGGTGGGCTGATATCGGCAATATAGGCACCGGCGGCAGTGATATTGGCGCTGGTGGCTCCGTTCACCAGTCGCCCGACAAAAAACCACCCGAGATTGGGCGCGACGGCCAGGAGAATGTAATCCAGCCCGGTACCCAGCAGGGAGATGAGAATCACGGGTCGGCGTCCAAACTGGTCCGAAAGGCTCCCAAGGATGGGGGCACAAACGAACTGCATCAGGGCAAAAACCGAGGTGAGCCAGCCCACCATGGAGGCGGCGTCCGCGACATTATTGCCACGGAACGACTTCACCAAATCCGGTAGAACCGGGACGATCAGCCCAATTCCCAGAATATCCAAAAACAGAGTGACGAAGATGAATCCGAGGGCCGGTTTTTGACTGGTCACAGGAGGCAAAGTTTGCCTTAACCAGCTAAAAAAGGCATCTCAAATCGAGGCCAAAGAATCAGCAGTTCCCCCCAAAATGGGGAGAACCGATGCTATTTGCCGCAGCAGGATTTGTATTTTTTGCCGCTACCGCAAGGGCAGGGGTCGTTTCGTCCCACACGCGGAATCGCCCGGATCGGCTTTGCCTTGGCAACGGAGGCATTGGCTTCGCTGACCACATCGCTGGCTCCCTCGGGAATGGAACGGGGATCGGATGGGTCAGCGGCGAACGGTTCGGCCGTCTGATGGAGGGTCACCTGCGGCATATTGCGCAGGAAATTCTCGAAGGCCATCAGGCTGGACGCACTACGGAAGATATTGTGGCAAACTTCCGATTTGATGTTGGTCATCAATTCGTCGAACAGCTTGAAGGCCTCTGCCTTGTATTCAATCAGCGGGTCGCGTTGACCATACTGCCGAAGCCCGATGGAGCTTCGCAGCGAGTCCATCGAATAAAGGTGTTCCTGCCAGAGCTGATCGATGGCCCCGAGGACCGTGTACCGTTCCAGTCCAATCAATGCCTCGGGTCGTTCAAAGCTCACCTTGAGGTTGTACGCATCGCGCACGGCCTTGCTGATGAAATTCAACAAACCGAACTGATGTTCGCTCAAGCCGTCGAACATGGAATTCTGAAGCGGCGCCTCGTTCCCGGCCCGGGCCGCCTTGAAGAATTCCTCCTCGGCGATGGCTGCCGGGAAAGTCAGGTTTACCCAATCGACCAATCCGCGCATGTTCCAATCCGACGGATCGTCACCGCGGGTGGTAAACTCCTGGACCTTGATGAGGAGCACCTCCTCCATGATGTCCATGATGCGGTCGCGGACATCGGGAGAGCGGATGATTTCATTGCGGAAACCGTAGATGATTTCCCGCTGTTTATTCATCACGTCGTCGTATTCCAGCGTCCGTTTCCGCTGTTGGAAATTGTGTCCTTCGACCCGTTTCTGGGCCTGTTGAATCGACCGGTTGAGCAGCGGATGCGCCAGTTCCTGGCCTTCCTCAAGGCCCATGCGTTCCATGATCTTGGTGATCCGATCGGAACCAAACAGCCGCATGAGGTCGTCCTCGAGCGAGATGAAAAAGTGGGAGGAACCGGGATCGCCCTGCCGCGAGCAGCGCCCGCGGAGCTGGCGATCAATCCGTCGCGATTCGTGTCGTTCGGTGCAGAGCACGTGCAAGCCGCCAATTTCCGAGACTCCTGCACCCAGTTTGATGTCCGTACCACGTCCGGCCATGTTGGTGGCGATGGTCACCGCGCCTCGCTGGCCTGCGCGGGCAACGATCTCGGCTTCTTTTTCATGGAACTTGGCGTTGAGGACGGCGTGCGGGATTTTCTCGCGGGAAAGAATCCGACTCAGTACTTCGCTGCTCTCGACCGAGACAGTGCCGACCAGCACCGGGCGCCCTTGGGCATGCAGGGTTTTAAGCTCACCTACAACCGCATTGAATTTTTCGCGGCGGGTCTTGTAGACCGAGTCGTCCGAATCCTTCCGGATATTCGGACGATTGGTCGGAATGGTCAGGACCCCGAGCTTGTAGATGTCCCAGAATTCCTGGGCTTCGGTTTCAGCCGTGCCGGTCATTCCCGCCAACTTCAAATAAAGTCGGAAGTAGTTTTGGATGGTGATGGTGGCGAGGGTCTGGGTCTCCCGTTCGATGTCGACGGATTCCTTGGCCTCGACCGCCTGATGCAGCCCATCGCTCCACCGACGACCGCTCATGAGCCGTCCGGTATGTTCATCGACGATGATGACCTTGTTGTCCTGAACGACATACTGGACGTCCTTTTCGTAGAGGCAGTAGGCCTTCACCAGCTGCGAAATCGCATGGATGGTGCTGGCCCGTTCCTCGAACTGGGTTTGAAGCTTGGCTTTGGCCTCCATGCGCTGCCGGGTATCAAGGGCGGCGTCCGAGTCGATCTGGTGATACAACAACGGCAGATCGGGCAGCATGAAGGCATCCGGGTCCTGCGGATTGATGAACTCGCGACCTTTTTCGGTGAGGTCGGCCTCGTGGGATTTTTCCTCGATGGCGAAAAAGAGCTCCTCTTTTTCGGCGTACAACTGCTTCTTGGTCTGGTCGGTCAGCAGTTCGGCCTCATATTTTTGGACCAGCCGCTGGTTCGACGGCTCCTCGAAGAGCCGCAATAAAACTTCGTGGCGCGGTTGGCCCAGTTTGGCCTTATAGAGCAATGCCCCCGCCTTGCGCTCCAATTCCTCCGCCCCTTTGGGTGGTTTTCCGCCGTCCGGCTTTAGTTCTTTGAGGGTCGACTCGGATTCGCGCAGCCAGCGTCCGCACAGCTCCCGCTGGGCATGGATGAGCCGTTCCACGACCGGTTTCCATTCCCGGTACTTTTCCTCCACCGAAACCACTGCGGGACCGCTGATGATGAGAGGGACCCGCGCCTCATCGATGAGGATGCTGTCGACTTCGTCGACGATGGCAAAGTAATGCCCCCGCTGGACCTGCTCCTCGGCGCGGGTGGCCATGCCGTTGTCCCGGAGGTAATCAAAGCCGAATTCCGAGTTGGTGCCGTAGGTGATGTCGCAGTAGTACATCTCGCGACGGACCTGCGGCGGTTGATCATGAAGGATGCAGCCGACTTTCAGCCCAAGGAACCGGTAAAGATGCCCCATCCATTCGGAGTCGCGGGCGGCCAGGTAGTCATTAACCGTTACCACGTGAACGCCTCGTCCCGACAGGGCGTTGAGATACACGGGTAGAGTTCCCACCAAGGTCTTACCCTCGCCGGTCGCCATTTCGGCAATAAATCCGCGGTGGAGAGCGATACCGCCAATCAACTGAACATCAAATGGGACCATCTCCCAACTCAGTTGATGGCCGCGGACCTCCGCCTTGGTACCGCACAGGCGACGGCAGGCGTTCTTGACGACGGCATAAGCCTCAGGCAGCAGGAGGTCCAACTCCTTGCGGAGTTCAACCGGGTCCTCAATGGCGCTCAACCGCTCCTTCCAGGTTGCCGTTTTCTGGCGGAGGACTTCCTCGGGCTGCGATTGAAGTTCGAGTTCAAGCGCGTTGATGCGGGCGACGAAAGGGCGGAGTTTCCGCACTTCGCGCTCGTTCTTCGAGCCCAGGACTTTTTTGATGACGTAGCCAATCATGACGGCTTATTTTGCGACGGATGCAGAAGCTAGGGGGTAGGGGATAGACCGTCAAAGGGATTGCCGGTTCGACGGAAATCCGTTCGGAAGACTCAATCGCTCCAGAAATTCGGCTTCGTTGAGGACCGGGACACCCAGTTCCTGAGCCTTGGTCAATTTGGACCCTGCATCTTCCCCGGCCAGCACATAATGGGTTTTCTTGCTGACACTGGAACTGACCTTGCCGCCCAGAGACTCGATCAATGCTGTGGCCGCTTCCCGGCTGAGTGTGGGAAGGGTCCCGGTCAGGACGACCGTTTTTCCAGTCAGCAAGCCAGCCTCACTGGCCTCTCGGGGACGGAAGAGTGACGATTTGAAATTGACTCCCGCAGAGCGAAGGCGGCTGACGAGTCGACGATGCACCGGGTCGGCAAACCAAATTTCAATACTCCGGGCGATGGTTTCGCCGATGCCTTCCACGGCGGTCAATTCCGATGGAGTTGCGGCTGCCAGGGCGTCGAGGTCCGAATAGGTCCGAGCGAGCAGCTTTGCGACGCTGACGCCCACATGCAGGATGCCGAGTCCGAAGAGCAGTCGCGGTAGGTCCCTTTGCTTGGAAGCCAGAATTGCTTCGATGAAATTAGCGGCGGATTTGTCTCCGCGACGTTCCAGAGCGGCTACTTCGGAGAGCTTGAGGCTGTAGAGGTCGGCAGGGTCCTGAACGAGACCGGCACCGACCAATTGGGCGATCATCACCTCGCCTCCGCCTTCGATGTCCATGGCGCTGCGGCTGCAATAATGTTCCAGGCGCCCGCGAACCTGTGCCGGGCAATCCGGATTTGGACAGCGCCAGGCCACTCCATCACCGGAAGCAATACTTTCACGGACAGCCCGGGAACCGCATTCGGGGCAAGATTCTGGAAAAGTAAACGGGATTTCTGCCCCCGTACGTTTCAGTGCGACCACCCGGACCACCGCCGGGATGACCTCGCCGGCTTTTTCAATAACAACCACGTCTCCCAATCGCAGGTCCTTCCGCCGGAGGTCCTCCTCGTTGTGCAAGGTGGCCCGGCTGACAGTGGATCCGGCCAGAAATACCGGTTCGAGTTCTGCCACCGGGGTTAAGGCCCCGGTGCGTCCGACCTGGATGGTGATCGACTTCAGCCGGGTCTCGGCTTGTTCCGGCGCGTATTTGTAAGCCATCGCCCAGCGGGGGGCCTTGGAGGTCGAACCCAGGCGCTCCCTAAGGCTAAGGGCATTGAGTTTGACCACCGCACCATCGGTTTCGTAACCAAACTTCTGTCGGACTTGGTCCAATTCGGCAATGGCGGCCAGAACTTGTTCGGCGGAGCCGGCTTTCCAAAATCGTTCGGGTCCGGGCAATCCGTGGGTTCTGAGCCAGCCCAGGAGTTCGGTCTGGCTGGTGATGGGAAGGCCGCCGATAATCTCGCCCAGTCCGTAAAGGACGACGGCCAGCGGGCGCTTGGCAGCCACCCTCGGGTCTAATTGTTTCAATGAACCCACTGTGGCATTGCGGGCATTGGCAAAACGTTCTTCACC
>CAITXU010000075.1 GCA_903896505.1 uncultured Verrucomicrobiota bacterium
CGCGTCCCTCCGTTGGATGTCCCTCCTTCGGAGGGACTTGCGTCCGGAGGGACGTCCCGCCGTTGCGGGACAAGTCCCTGTATCGATTTCAACCACCGTCGCCAGCACACGACCTCAACAGTTCGTCCGGAGGTGGAGAAATGCTGTTATTTGGAGGCATCCCACCCATGGCGATCCGGGGTCAGACCGGGCATAACTTGCGAGGCGGACGTGGTACGGACCGCCGCGGCTCGACAGGAGCCTCGCCCTACCGATGTTGCTCTTGTTCAGGAGTTTGTATTTGAATTGTATGGCCAGGAAGAAAAGCGGTGACTTGGGAGGCGGGAATGCCTGCGCTGCGGATTGCTCTTTATCTGCGAAAATCTGCGCCCATCTGCGGACAAATCCTCTTTGGCCCTGCCTATTTCCCAGCCTTTGGTGGCGCTGCGAAGAGCCGCGTTGCTGAACCATTCTGGGTCACCACCAGGTCGGGTTGGCCATCGCCGGTCACGTCGCCCCAGGCGGCACCCCGTTGTTCTCCCCACACCTGGACCCCTGATTCCCGTTCTGACAGCGCTCGAAACGTCCCGTGACCATCGCCGATCAGCCATAGTCCCGTCCCTGCATCCAAGCGGTCGTCTTCCGGTCGGGTGGCAAACCAGTTCTGCGCGAGAAAAATGTCCGGATGTCCGTCGTCATTGATGTCGCCCACCACCACGACGGAGGCCGGTGACCACTGAGCCGGGGAGGGAAGGGGACGCGCCTCAAATCGGTTCCCCCGGTTCATGAAAACCGTAGTGGAAAGGGTCTCCGCACGAATCGTCCGTGCGCTTTTGGCCGCCTTTCCAAGGATTTCATCGACGGTGGCTTTGGCAAACGCCGCATGGGTGGGATACCGAACCGGGAGGTCTGGAAAGACCGCAGCCAGCGTCGTGCGGTCGCGCCACGGATACAGCTTTCCTTGAAGGGTAATCGCCTCCACGACGGCGACCGTTCCGTCGCTTGGATCATCGGTCCAAAACACACGGGGATGGCCATCGCCCCAGATTTGCCAGGTCGAGTTCAGCCCCCAATTGCCTGCCACCAAATCCACCTTTCCGTCACCATCCAGGTCCGCTGCCGCCAGACTTTGCCAAAGCCCAACGGTGCCACCGAGTCCCCACTCCGTGGTCTGCTCCCGAAGCGTTCCATGATTGTTTTGGTACACCCGTATCGGTCCCCATTCCGTGGCAACGATGAGGTCCGCCTGGCCATCCCCATCCAGATCGGCCCAAACCGCACCCGTCACCATCCCGGCGTGTTCCACAACAGCGCTGTTCAACGGGTCGAATTCAAATTGGCCGTCCCTTTGACGATAAATCCGTGAAACCGGGGTTTCTGGCCACCGCTTGCGTTGAACCCGTCCCCCGGCAAATAGGCTCCCGACTCCATCGCCAGACCGGTTTCCAAACGCTAGTGCGCCCGGACTGCTTCCCATTCCAGGAATGGGAGTGCCCTCCACGAATTTTTCCCCAGTCCAATCCCACCGCAGGACGGACGGTTGGTTTGTGTTCCCAGTCCCGTAGTTGGCCAGGGCCGCCAGTAAGGAGCCGCCTCCTTTCAGATTGGGAATCCAGGCCAGGCCAAGAACATCATCCGGCACGGCAGAACCTGGAAGCTCCAGGTCCGTAAATTCACCCCGGCCATTGCCCAAACGGACGGCTGGGTGCCCTCCCTGAGCGGCCCCTAGGATCACGTCGAGATGGCCGTCCCCATTCACGTCAGCCAGGATGACCGACGGCGCGGATTGGCTAAGCCGCCTCGGGAGCAAGGGCTGCACTGCAAAATCATCAAAGCCAGACTCCACGTGGGTGTGGTGGAGGGCTGCAGTGGCATCGACAAGGAATGGATGGTTTTCAGGTGCGATTGCCGTTGGCGTGGAAGTTGGGGGCGCATCGGGCTCGTCGATCTCGTAGAGGCAATTCGGTCGCACGCCCACAAGGGTGCTCTGTCGACCGCTTCGCCATTTCACCTCAAGGCTCAGTTCGCCCGCCGAAGTCCCCGCCGCGAAAACCCGGAGCAACTCGCTTTGGGAGAGGTATTGACCTCCCGCGATGATTTCCTGGGTCTGGGTGACGGGTCCGCCCCGCAACGTGATCCGGCTGCCCACGCCGCCGGTATTGGGTGCCCGCCCTTTCAATCGAACGGCGACCCGCGGTGCCACCGTGTCATTCCGATAGACGATGGGTGCTCCCTGAAGGTTGTTCAACACCACATCGAGGTCCCCATCGCCGTCAAGGTCCGCCGCGATCATCCCATGAGTTATTTCCGTGGCGTTAAATCCCCAGGCCGCGCTCACATCTTCAAAGGTCAGGTCGTGCCGATTGCGCAGGGCCATCTTGGGCGGATTCAACGGGGGAAAGTGCGCGAACTTGGCTCGCGTTGAGCTCACCGTGGTCTGCATGGACGAGGCCCGTCCATCCTCGATATCCCGGTCATTGACGTCATGGGGGTACCCGTTGGAGATCAGGAGGTCCTCCCATCCATCCAGGTCGACATCGAGAAACATCGGCATCCACGACCAACCCGACGCCGCCACGCCGGCGAAGCAGGCGATCTCCGCCCAGGTGCCGTCACCCCGATTCCAATAGAGGCAATTTCGGGAAAAATTGGCCCGGGTGTCCAAATCGCCGGGGATTGCGAGAGCCGGGAGCGGCGATGGAATGCTCCGCTGTTTCAGTTGGAAATCCGTCGGCAGCATGTCGACGGTGATGAAGTCCAGGAATCCATCGCGGTTGAGGTCCGCAAAATCCACCCCCATGGAAAAGTTGCTCATGTTGCGGAGCGCCTGGGGAGGAGCCTCGCGAAATTGTCCATGTCCATTGCCCAGCCAAAGGTGGTCGGGAGTCTGGAAGTCGTTGCAGGTATAGATGTCGGGGAATCCATCCCCATTGATATCCCGGATCTGAACCGACAGTCCCAAGTCGGGCGGATTCCCCACCGGACGCCCATCGTGGGTCTGGAACAGGCTCTCCCAAACGGCGGGCCGGAAATGTCCGGTCCCGTCGTTAAGGAAAAGGCCCTGCGGCTCGCCGATTTCCTCTATCCTTCCATTCCGGATTTGCAGCCGCTTGGCGTACCGGCCCGTGACCATGGTCTGGCCATTGATGGTCCGGGTGTTGATCACCGCTCCATCGCGGAGGATGGCTTCCACGGCGTAATTGCAGAGGTACAGGTCCAGGGTGCTATTGCCGTCCAGGTCGGCGGCGGCAATCGAGGTTCCGCCCGATTTCCCGGCAAGTCCAGCGGCCTCGGTGACATCTGTAAAATGCCCGTGTCGGTCATTGAGGAAGAAGGCGTGGGGACCGCCGAAGCCGGACACAAACAAATCGGGAGCACCATCCCCGTTGAAGTCGGCAAACAACGCCCCGGAGGAAGTCTGATTCGAGCAGGCGACACCGGCGGAGAGGGTGATGTTGGTGAACTGGCCGTTCCCGAGATTCCGGTACAACTGATTGGGAGCCTGACGATGACAGAAATAGAGGTCCACGAGCCCATCGCCATCGACGTCGGCAGTAGCGAGCCCGGTGCCATTCATCAGATTCTGGAACTTCTGCATCCGGGCCTCATCGAGACCATTTCGGAAATCGATGCCCATGGACTTGGGGTCGATACGGGTAAAGCCGGTCTTGCCGGTGGCGGGCACCGGAAGCCGTGCCCGGCGATAGCCAGGACCGGCCTGCCATTCCAGGCCGAAAAGGGGTCGCTGGCCGAGGAGAAAGGACAAGATCAGGAGTGCTCCGGGTCGCGAGAGAGTTGACTTCATGGAGCGGGAACACTTCCAAAACCTGGCGTGAATCGTGGCTGTGAACCGGAGGGCGGGACCGGCAGCCATCCGATATAGCGCAGGATTTCCAACCCTCCCGATAGCAGCGTTTCGCATCATCTGCAACCTATTGATTCAAAGTCACATCGGTAGGGCGAGGCTCCTGCCGAGCCGCGGCGGTCCGAACCGCGCCTACTCTGGGAACGCGGACGTCTCGTCCGCAGGCGGTCCGAACCACCTCCATACCGCACGGGCGAAGCCCATAGGCCGTCCGCAGGGCCGAGGCACGCGCCAAGTTGCGTACCGGAGGGATGCCCTCCTGCAAGTCCCCAATCATTGCTTGGATCATGACCGCTCCAGTTCTAAAGGCACTTCGGTGAGGTTCGTGCCGCACCGTCGACGGTCCAATCCGTGCCCACTCTGCACGGGCGAAGCCCATAAGCCGTCCGCTGGACCAGAGCCCAGCCCAGCCGACGGGAAAGTCGGCGGATGGGAATTGCGGGTCAATGTCGGAGTCGGAAAAG
>CAITXU010000076.1 GCA_903896505.1 uncultured Verrucomicrobiota bacterium
CGGTGCGCTTGAGAAGATCCTCACCTTTGAAGAAAACTTCACCAGAGATGCGAACGTTGGAATCTCGAACTAGACCCATCACAGCATTCATGGAGACAGATTTGGTCCCGCACCAGGCGGAACATCTTGTTGAACGTGCCGCGGACGGGAACCATGCGAAGTGACAGGGCGTTGCGCTGCAACTCGGTCGTGATCCGGCTGAGCTGCCGAAGTGCACGGGTCAGTGGCAGGCTGGCGATCTTTGAGACATCCGGATTCTGCACCACCATCGATTGGGCAATCACCAGTTCCCCCACGAGATTCACAAGGTTGTCCAGCTTTGCCGTATCGAGCTTCACGAAGCTGGATATGCCCCCCCCATGGCTGCCAATCGCCGAGGTCTCCTCAGTGCGTTCAGGCGACCTTGTTTTGACCTGGGCCGGATTCAAATTCCCAAGCGACTCCTCTTGGAATTCGGGCACCTGTCCCGTCACCGAAGATTCCTGAATATCCATGTCTGGCGACACGAACTGAGGCGATGCATCAACGTGGAGTGCGAGCCGTGCAGAAAAAGTCTCAGGACTCGATTGTGATTCCTGAACTCCGGCAGGTTGCTGCTTCAACCCGGACGTTACCTCTGTCTGTCGAGGGACCCCGCCCTGCAAAACGGACTTCAGTCTTCGAAGGAGGTCCGCTGTGGGTACAGTTATGGAGCCCTGGAGTTCCGGATGTTGCAGTTGTTGACCAATCCCCGCGGTGAATTGGTTCAGGGAATCCGCCCCGGCCAGAACGAGATCAATGATGAAGGAGTTGACGGGCAACTCCGATCGCCGGACAGCATCCAAAAGCGATTCAAGCTCATGAGCCAAATCCCGCATGGCATCGAGATGAAGAAATCCCGCCCCTCCTTTGAACGTGTGGAACGCTCGGAAAATGGAATCAATGGTTTTGCCATCCGCCGGATGCTCCTCGAGGACCAATAGTCCGTGCTCGATGCTCTGCAACAACTCCAATGATTCCGAGTGAAATTCCCGGAGCAATTCCAAGTCATCCGAAAGATTGGGTATGATCGAGGGCTCGGATTCGCGATTCGATGTCGCCCCAACCGTCTGGCCCGGCCGCCCTTCTTTGTAGCCGTCCGATCTCGTGGCCAGGGCAGTTCGGGTCGCTTTCCAAACCTGGGGTAGCTCGGGCTCGGGTTCGCCCTCTTCCAGTGCGACCACGAGACGCGTCATCCAATCGTGCCACCCGGTCAGCCTCTCAATGGACTCCATCGAAAATTTACCGGTGCCGTCTAGAATCTCGTCGATCCACCGACGCACAACCGTGACTCCACCCGCCCAGGCGCGCGATGAACCCGTTCCAGTCATATCCTCCAGGTCCATCAAATATCCGTTCAAGGCCAACAGGCCCGTGTCGCGATCCGGCATTAAGAATGCCATCTCCTCAGCCATTAGCTCCAAAAGCTCGGATAGCTTGGCAATACAGGATTTTTGTTCAGGGTCTGTGATCAAGGACAGTGAAGGTGTGGCCTGCGCCGTTGACCCCTCCGCGAGGAACGGGGAACAGCGGCCAAATCGGCTTTGTCATTCTTCGACAGCAGCAACAGGCGGGGCCAGGCACGACAGAGTTGACGTTTGGGTCCAAGATGATCGATTGAAAATGGCATCCCGGGTCCTCCTTTCCGTAAGACGGTGCAAATGCATTTTGAACATGCTCGCTAGGCAACACTCGAAAGAGCCGAATCGCGATTCGGATGCAGGGGCAAAACAGCCACGAGACCGCTCAGTTGGAGCACCGAGGTCACCTGGGATGTCACGGAATGGAGCGCCACCTTGACGTTCTCTCGCCGACATCGTTTGGCCATGGTGAGCAGAACCCGGAGCCCCAGACTGCTGACAAAGTTCACCGAGGTCATATCAACGATCAAAGCCCTTGGCATGGCATCCAAAAGCGCATTAATCTGTGCTTCAACGTCGGCAGATGTCGCGTTATCGATGCGACCGTTCAATTCGAGTGTGGCTGGGTTTTGCATGATGGAAGAGGTTTCTGGACGGTTTGAAAGGTTTGGGACTTCCGAGCCATCACCCGCTCAACTGGCTGGTGATGCATCAATGACTTAGTTCACGCGGGCAGGTCTGGTCGTTTTACCGAGCTGATTTATCAGCCAGACGATTCGCTCGAACAGGCACGTCAGGGCCAGCAACGTTTGGTAATATTGAGGGTCCATGCTGTTTTCACGTGCCAGGGAGCGTCTCATCCCGAGCATCGTCTCGGAACGGTCCGAGGTCAGTTCCTGCAATACGGAACAGCCCACTTCATCCGGTAGTTCCATGTTTTCCGCCAAGGTCACCAGTATCATATGCAGGGCCTCGGACGACTGCTGGCTGAAAGCAAACAGCTTCTCGACCCCTCTGGATTCCCTGGAGAGGCAGGCAAATTCGCTTAAAGCCGTCGACAGCGAGCAAATGAGATCGAATTGCCTTTCCAGGTTCAAAGCCCGCTGAAGGCCTTCCTCCGATGGTTGGCAGCCGATCAAATGGGTCACAAAGGTCTTCACCTCACCGGACACTGATAGGACTGCGGTCGAAAGAACCCCGGATTGAAGACGGACATTCTCACGGGTCTCCTCCCGTATCGCGTCCAGAAATTGCGGCAGGTAACCGACGAGGCGCAGGCAGTCCTTTTCGGCCAGATTCAGCGCAGTCTCAGGCTCCTCTAACGCCTGTTCATAGATGAATTGTGGACGATTCAACGCCTCCTCCGTCGAAGCGGGACAGATTGCCTCCATCAGACGGAGGGCCAGGGATGGCAAGATTGCCAGGACGGCAGCTGACACCAGTTGGAACAGCAGGAAGACATAGGCCATTTGCGTGCCAAAGTCATGGCTCAATGCCCGGACCATGGATAACACGCCCGGAACGTGAAAATAGGTTTCGGCATAAAAGACAACCACCAGAACCACGGCTCCAGCCACCTTGAACAAGGCCTGATACAACGGTAGTTGCCGGGTGCTTCCCCTGAGATTGGAGGACATGAACCAAACGCTGAGACCAGACCCCAGATTCGATCCGTAAATGATCATCACGGTCTGTTCAGGTCCGAGGAGACCGGCGCGCGCCAATGATATCCCCAAAACGACCACAGTCGTTGACGACTGGGCCACCAAGGTCACACCCACGGCAAACAGGAATGCCAGAAGGTAGGAGTTCTTGGTATAACTCATAAACTGGCTCAGCCAGGCCACCTGTTTGAGCGGTGCCGCACCGGTCTTCATGAATATCAAGCCCAGCAGCAATGTTCCCAAACCCAAACCAGCACCCACAATCGCCCGGTAGCGATTTGATTTGTCCAGATTGGTATAGTAGCAGACACCGATGCCAGCGATTAGAAGCAAGGCAATCAGACGGAGGTCGACCGCGGCCAGTAGAACAATGAGGGAGTTCCCGATGTTGGCCCATGCAATGATGGGTAAGGAGGCCGAGATACTGATCAATCGACTCGAGACCAGGCTGGTCAGGATGAAGGTAACTGCCGTCGCACTTTGGACCAAGGCTCCCGCCAACGCACCGGATAAGGCGGTCAGTGCAAGGCTTCGGGTGATTCGACCAAGAAAACGGCGGAAACCCAATCCAGCCATCTGCTTCATGTTCTCGCCGATCAACTTGATCCCGATAAAGAACAGGGCCAACCCGGCCAGAAGATTGGCCGAGATTTCAAGCCCCATAACTCGGTTGTTTTAGATCACTCATACCATATGCATCCCGACAGAATTCCCTTGGAAGTTTCCGTCAGGAGTTCATTAGTGTTGATAAGCTACAATTTGCCCCCCCTGACCTTTCGACCAGTAGTTCTTCCTACCAATTTCTTCCCAACTTCGCGAACGGAATGCATTAAGCGCCGTTTTTAGTGAATTAAACGACGGGCGGTATCCATGATCCCGGATCTTGTCCAATACCATCCCGCGATCTGACTGAAAGGCAGACCATCTTGTGCCATATGAACCAAATCCCCTTTCGTAGTTGCGCCGAAAATCCCTCTTGGCAAACCTTCAGCTATTTCGGTCGCACGACACGCGGCTGGAAGCCACCGTTCACGGATGGATCAGCCGGAAATACTGTGATGCCGGTGACGCATCCGCAGTGACCTTCAGGAGACCATTGACCGTCACCGGGGGCACAACCACTGGGTTCCAGGCGTTGGTATCACCGAGAATTGGCGCCGACTGTAATTGGAAGCCAACGGCGGTGACAGGCCACGTCAATTCGACGTGCCCCCCGGCTAGTGACGCCCGGATTGAGGGTTGGGATATCGGCGGGTAAACAGAGGGATCCATCTGCAGGAGCGAGACGTAGTCCGGATCTGTTCGAAGAATACCGTCCAAGGCGTTGATGAATCCATTGTTGAAGAGTGCATCCACGTTCGGCATGGATCCATTCATGAAACGGGCTGCTTCACCAGACGCTCGGACCGCCCGGCCATAGATATGTTCAAAGGACCAAAGGGAATATCGACCACTCATCACTTCCGAGCGGGCGGGAAAGACGCCATTGTAGCTCACGACAAAGTCACGCAACGATGGCTTTGCCGTTCGGACATCACCCAGGCCGAGGTAGGAGACCACCCGATCGTTCATCTGGAAATTGTTCAACAAGGCGGCAACGCTTCCGCCGCTGACGAATCCATCGTAGTATCGACTGTTGTAACGCCACGTTGGAACGATGACCATCTGGGTGCCAGAGGTAAACGTCGTGTTGTCTCCATTGCCTGCATAAAGGACGTGGGGTGCCTGGGAATCAAGGCCGGTCTTGATATTGATGCTGAGTCGGGTACCGGAGAAAGCATACCGTCCGGCGAGGTAAACCGGGTCCGCTGTGCCGCCGTTCTCCGTGAAGAAACTGACGGGCATGTGTCCCGACGCCGCCAGGGCTTGAAATTGCGACTGGGTTATGTTTCGCAGTTCATTGGTTCCATACCCGTTGTTCTTCACAAAAGCGAAGGTCACGACTCCCACCCCGCTGCCCGGGTAAATATTCGGACTGGCTTGAAAATCAATAGCGGCACCAAACATCGCAGGAGAGATGGGGGTATCTTCCTGAGCTACGTCGGAGAAGGCGAAATCTGCGGCGTCAACAGAGTCTGGACTGCCATCCGGCAGCAGGAAGCTGGGCTGGGCAACGGGCGTTGCGATCGCTGAATCCAGGATATTCACCAAACCTTCCACGGAACCACTGTAGGCCGTTTCAACGACCACCTGCTGATCTCCAAAAATGGAAGATTTAGTGCCGATGAACGTGACCTGACTTGAACCAGCCGTCGCATTGGCAGGCACGATTTTTGGCCGGGTGTCAAAAAATCGATCGGTCAATGCATTGAAGGCGATCTGTCGAAAGGCCGTTGAGCCAGTGATTCGGACGGTCGTCACTGGAGCAGCCAAAGTGTCCACGGCAGAGAGGCTGGATAATAGAACGAGCAAACCGGCGATGCGATCGGGAGTAGGCATTTATTTGGAGTCACTTTATATGAAATGAACCCCATTTCAAGATCGATATCTATTTATCGGAATTCGGGTGTCCTAGCCCGCTTTTCTCACCGGTAATGGCGGCTGATGGAATTTTCGGAGGAAAATTCCTAAAATCAATCGGGAAAAGTCCTGTCCTTGCGGCTTTTGGGGTCTGAAGGAGGTCAGAAACCGATGGAGAGCGTCTGCGAGACTGCAAAGAGCTCTGAAATTCCGTTTTTGCGAGTTGATGACGCCAAAGCAGTGGCTGGAAGCGTGCAGTTAACGTTTCCTTTGGAGTGGCCGTGATGGATGGATTTCCGGTCAACTGGAGGGTTGTTGGCACATGCGCTGCATTGCCAACGTAAAGAGTGAGCGAAGGGGGAACGCCGAACTCATGGAAGCCACGACCCGACGCACGCTGACCCGGACCAAAGCACCGATTTTTAGGAGGCGTAAACGAATGGTTCCGCAGGTTGCTTTGGCCAGTTCGGTGCCCGCCAATCCAATCTGGCGAAGTTGATTCACCAGCAGGTAAGCCAGCGTCGAAAACCATAACCGCAATTGATTGGCCCGGAGGGTATGGGCGCTGGTCCGGTCGGCATGCAGGTCGAGGTGTTGTTCCTTGATCCGATTTTCCATCTCGCCACGTCCGCAGTACTGGATTTCGTAGAGTTCGCGGGCTGGGATTTCGCTGACTGGGATGTTGGAGATGATAAATCGAGGATTGGCCCCCAGGCGGGTGTGTTCCGCCTTGCCCACGACGCGGCGCTTGCTCTTCGCCCAACTCTTGGCGCGGTAGCCAAAATCTTTGAAAACCCGCTCGGCCTCGGATTTGTTGAATTCCTGCATGCTCTTGGCGGTGCGCATGGCCCCCCGAAGGATGCGCTGGAGTACCTTGTTGCGAGGGAGTCCAAAGACGTACTGGACGGCGTTTTCTTCACACCAAGCCATTATTTCGTCCCGGCAAAAGCCGCCGTCCGCCCGCAGGCAGATGCGGATTTTGGGGAACCGATGGCGAAGGGCTTTGACGATGAGTTGGACCTTCTCCAGAGCACCATGACTGGCCTGATGCTCACTGCTTCGCAGCCA
>CAITXU010000077.1 GCA_903896505.1 uncultured Verrucomicrobiota bacterium
CAATGGCTTGGAAACTCTCCGGAAAATCCGTGTCCTGGACCCAAAGCTCCCGGTCATTCTCATGACCGCCTACGGAACCACCCAGACAGCCATTGAAGCCATGAAGCTGGGGGCCTACGACTATTTGCTCAAACCGTTTGATGTTCCCAAGCTGAAGGTTCTGGTCGCTGCGGCGTTAAAGGCTGCGCGCGACATGCGGCAAGCGGTGGTTTTGCAGCCGATGCTCGAGGCCGAGGATTACGAGAGCGGCGTCATCGGGCGGAGTGAGGCGATGCAAAACGTCTTCAAGCTGATTGGGCAGACGGCAGCCACAGATGCCACGGTGCTGATCACTGGCGAAAGCGGTACCGGCAAGGAATTGGTGGCCCGTGCGCTGTATCACTTCAGCCGCCGGTCCGACCGGCCGTTTCTCGCGATCAATTGCGCTGCCATTCCTGAAAATCTTTTGGAAAGCGAGCTGTTCGGCCACGAGAAGGGAGCCTTCACTGGGGCGACCGTTCAACGGGTCGGCAAATTCGAACAGTGTAACGGCGGGACCCTTTTCCTGGACGAAATCGGAGACATGACGGCGACCACGCAAACTAAAATATTGCGGGTCCTGCAAAACGGAACATTCGAACGGGTGGGAGGAAACCAACCGTTGACCTCCGACGTTCGTATCATCGCCGCGACAAACAAGCCGCTCGAGGAAGCCGTGGCCAACCGGCAATTTCGGGAGGACCTTTTTTACCGGCTGAACGTGGTCCGAATCCAGTTGCCTCCGTTGCGGGAGAGACGGGAAGACGTCCGGCTTTTGGTGGATTTTTTCCTGCGCAAGCTGGCAGGACCCGGTGGGAAGCCAAAGTCAATTGGTTCCGCAGCGTTGGCCGCTCTGGAGGCGTACCACTGGCCCGGGAATGTACGGGAATTGGAAAATATCTTGAGACGGGCAACTGTCGTGGCCAAAGGGGGGGCTATTCTTCCTGGAGACCTGCCGACCGAAATAGAAGCGGCCGTCCTTCCTTCTCGTCCCGGGGTGATCGTCCCCGCAGCGACCGAGCCAATGATGTCGCAGGCGCCGCAACCCATGGATGTTCCCTCCATCGCTCAAGCCCTGTTTCGATTTGCCCGACTCGATCCCAAGCTCAAGGTCCTTCCCTTGGTTGAAAGGGAACTGGTGATCGAAGCCTTGAAGGAAACCAACGGAAATCAGGTTCAGGCGGCCCGCCTCCTCGGTATTACCAGGGCCACGCTGCGGAAGCGGGTGGAAAAGTTCGGCATTCGTCAGGAAGTGAACGTTCATTAGGTACGGTCGCTTCCGGCCGCCCCATGATTTCGGTTGTCATTCCGACTCTCAATGAAGAGGCCGAGCTGCCTGCGACTTTGGAACACCTTCGCCGGGTTCCGACGGTCACCCAAGTCATTGTATCGGACGCCGGCAGCGCCGACACGACGTGCAGGGTTGCGGAGCACGCGGGTGCCGAGGTGGTGGTTGGAGCACGGGGGCGTGGGGGGCAGTTGGGGCGGGGTGTCGCCCGGGCTCGAGAGGAAGTGGTCGCATTTCTTCACGCGGATACCTGGGTGGCGAGCGACTTTGGTCCGGCGATCCTGGAAGTCTTAAGGCGTCCCAGGTATGTGGGAGGTGCATGCCTGAAGACCTTTCGGGACCCCCACTGGCTCATGCACGGCTCCAGGTTTCGTTGTCGACTCCGTTTTTACCTCTGGCGTTTTGCCTATGGAGATCAGGCGCTTTTTTTCTCCCGAGCTGAATTGAATCGTATGGGAGGCGTCCCCGCAGTGCCGCTCATGGAGGAATACCTTCTCTGCCGGTCCGCGAAAGCAGTGGGCCGGATGGGATTGGCGAAGACGACCGTGACCACCTCGGCCCGTCGATTTCGTCAATGCGGTGTTGTTCGAACCTACTGGCGGATGGCGGTGATTAATGCGCGGTGGAACCTGGGCGCGTCACCTGAAGCGCTCCGTCGGTATTATGACGGGCCCTGAATCCCGTTGTTGCCTTTGGATTCAATCCGTTTAAATTTCCATCGAAATCCGCAGTCAGATGGCATCGGATTGGATTGGGTGGAAGGAATCATTTTGCGACAAACCGTGCTTATGAGACTCATATCGAAATGGATCGGGTACCTGTTGATTCTCATTGCCGGATGTTGGCAGCTGGTTGCCGATCCGGTTGCTTCGCCAGCCGCACCGTCGACAGCCACCAATTCGGCAAAAGCATTTCCGGCCTCAGCCTTTCGACCGCTTTCGGGACCACCCCCGGGGGCTGCTCTGCCCGTTAATCCGAATCCGAAGGCACTGGCCTTTGATTCTCTCCTCAAAACGCTTACCGCCACCAACGGGGAAACCAAGGCCGAATTCAGTTTTGCCGTGACCAATCTCTCATCGGACGACGTGGTGGTCAGTCGGGTCCAGACCAGCTGCGGATGCACGGCAGCCCAATTACCATCGCAGCCGTGGACTCTGAAGCCGGGTGACTCGGGCAAAATCGGCGTGACGGTCGACCTATCCGGGAAATACGGAACCATCAACAAAACCGCAACGGTGATTTCGTCGGCCGGTTCGTTCCAGTTGTCTGTACGCATCACGCTTCCAGCCTTGGATTCCCCTGGGGTCCGCATGGGGGACCGTTCGCGGAACCTTCAGATTGCCGCCGTGGATCGGCAGGCGGTTTTTCGTGGCGATTGTGCCACCTGCCATGTGACGCCAACTCTCGGAAAGACCGGCCACGAGCTGTATGACACCGCCTGTGGTATTTGTCACGAAGCGGCCAACCGGGCGTCCATGGTTCCAGTGCTTCATGCTCTGAACAAGCCGACGGATGCCGCCTATTGGACTCAATGGATTCAAAATGGCAAGGAACACACGTTCATGCCGGCTTTTGCTCTTAAATCGGGGGGCATCCTCAGTGACGCCCAAATTCAGTCCCTTGTCGATTACCTCGAAGGCGATTTTAAGCTTCAAGTCCGCTTGGACGCACCTGTTCCTGCTTCAAGTGCCGCCCGGACGAAATGATCGGCCATGCCGACCGGGAGTTTGGTTACATTTGAGGGGGGGGAAGCGGTTGGCAAGAGTACCCAGGTACGCCTGCTGGCGGACCGGTTGAGATCCTTGGGGCGGAGAGTCATCGTCCTTCGCGAGCCCGGCGGTACTCCGTTGGGAGAAAAGCTTCGGGAATTGGTCAAGCACTCGCCCGAGGCGAGGGGAATGGAACCCATGACCGAGCTGTTCCTACTGTGTGCCAGTCGGACAGAATTGGTGGCAAAAGTGGTGCGCCCGGCGTTGGAGGACGGGACCGACGTATTGATGGACCGCTTTTTTGACTCCACGTTGGCCTACCAAGGCGGTGGGCGCGGGATGAATACCCAGATCGTTCGGCAACTCATTGACTGGAGTGTCGGCTCGATTCGCCCGGACCTGACGATCTGGTTGAGGGTCCCTCCCGACGAGGCTCGACGGAGACTGGAGGCCCGAAATGGAGGGAACGTGGCACCCGTCGATCATTTTGAAGAGCAGACGGCGGAATTCTTTTCCAGGGTGGATGCTGTTTACTGCGAATTGGTGGCTACCGAAGGCCACCGGTTCATCGAACTGGATGGTTCAAGCTCAGTCGACTCGGTTGCTGCCCGAATCTGGACGGTGGTTGCCTCCCGCCTGCGTCTTTGATGTTCCTTTCGAAAAACCTGCCTCAATCCATGAAATCGTTTTTCTTTTTCCCCAGTGTCCGTTCGTTTGTGCGGCGGCTGTTTCGGTGGGCGTTGGCGAGTTCCTGGTTTGTTGCCTGTATCGCCCGAGCTGCTGTGGAAGTGTGGTTTTCGCCCACGGGAGCTTCCGGTCATTCGTCGCCCGAGCACGGATTTTCCCAATCGGACCCTCACCAGTTCGACTGGAACTGGGTCAAGGAGGTCGTCCTCATCGATTCGCAGCCGGAGCGCTCGGCCGTTCTCAATTTTCTGCCGGGAGTACACTCCAATGTTTACATTGGCGACGTTCAGAACCTGACGTGGATGCCAAATCAGAGGCCGAACTTTACTTTGGAACCCGGTCGATGGCGGCTCACGATTCAGGGAACCGAACCACTGGCTGAAAAGACCGTCTTGATGTTTCCCAGTCAATTTTGGCTCGGGGACAATGGCTACAGCAGCATCATCGAGCTCACGGGGGACGCCCAAAAGAGAATCGATTATGCCCGCATTGTGGTGCAAAACCTCACGCTCGACGGCAATTGGGACAATCAAAAATTCTCGGGGCCGGAATACCTTGGCTCGTACAAAATGCAACCGATGCGGTTTTTTGCACGAACGGCCCGGGTTCGCAACGTAATCGTTCGCAATTACGGTGCTCATAATTCGGTGCCGGAAACCACCGTGACTCCCTCAGGCTGCGAGACATTTCCTATTTTCATTACGTCAGCCGACGTCGGTCAGGAACCTGAGGATGGCGATCCGCGGCCCATTGTTGTGGAGGACTGCGAACTCGACGGGCTGCGTTCCGTGTACGGCGGATATTGCTCAACCATCGCTGTCAACGCTCGTGTCAATCGGGAAAAGACCAAGCCCAACTATTTGCCCGATGTTTTTTCCACGGACCCGAATCGCCGCCTGATGCTGGTCCGCCGGAATCAGATCCGTGGCTACAATCCCATCGCATTCGGAAGTTCCGGGGGCCGAAGTTCACAGGCGCGTGGTGTCACCTTTACCGGTAATGTCATCGTTGGCGCGGGGATCATTATGAACAATGATACCGGGGTTATTTCCTACGTGGATGTGACCAACAACATTGGACTCGACGTGGGTGGAATCTTGAACCACGGATGGCCATTTACCGAATTCAAGTACGGCCACCATCATTATCAGGTGTCGGGCAACGCGATTCGTTTTCGAGGGCCGTGGACCTTTCCTGTTTACCGAAATTATACCCTGCTCAATTCGGTTCCCGTCACCAAGGACAAGGAGTTGGTGATCGGACGATTGGACACCAATCCTGTCGCCGGCGTTATCTTTGCGGGAGCCTCCTCGGATATAACGATTACAGGCAATTGGTTCACCACCGAACCAGCCTCCGTTTTCAATCGAATCGTCGGTCCCGGTGCCAGTTTTCGGGTCGTTCGGAAGTATGAAAATCAGGAGTACATTGGAGAGTCGTGGCCTTCTTTCCCTCGTTCCCCTGCCGGAAATGTAGCGCTCCGAAAGAACTCCATTTCCAAAGTGGCTTATGATTTTTCGGGCATGGTTCCCATCGAGGAGGAAGTCGAGGCCCCCACGTTTACGTCGACCTCGGCCAAATTGCACTCTCAACTCAGGTCAGCCCTGCCGCTGTCACTCGACGGCTTTGTTCCCACTGGGAAAGTGGAACGGGTCTCCCTGATCACCAGCAACCGAACCACAACGTTTTCCTGGTTGGCCAGCAACTCGACGGTTGAACGGCAGATTCCCCGCGCCATGTCCATTCCGGGTGACCGCATCACCGTGGGCGCATTGGAAGTCAGCATCGGAGTGCCTGAATGGACGAATGACTTCCTCCGTGTGCCCGCTCGTGTCGTAGTGCAGCCGTCGACCATTATTCCCAGACGCCCGACGCTTCCGGTGTCAGCACGGATGGTAATCCTGGAAACCTGGATCAACCAAATGCCGTGGGGCACGCAGAGGGTGCTCAGTGGCAGCAATGGCGTCGCCCGCTTTACAATTCCAGTCCGACAGACCAATGCGTTGGTGCAATTCCGCGCCTGGGTGGATGCCGGGCAGGGCAGGGAGGGCTCTTTTGACGAATATCAGGACGCTTGGGCCACGTCCTTCTGGAGCAAAGGTTCTGTTGTCTGGGTGACCATGGAGCGGGACGTGGCCCGATCAGTCAATGGCCAACGTGGGCGCTTGGTATTCCATCGGACGGGCACTGCGGATCAATTGTCCCGGCCATTGTCCATCCGCGTAGCCTTCGACTCCAGCAGGCCCAAGGCCGCCGTGGGAGGGGATTATCGGCTCCTCCCGCTGAGCGGTGCAAAGTGGACCGGACGTGACACCGAGAACGTCGGTGTTCTCTCATTTTCCCCCGGGGCGGATGAGGCCATCGTAGAAGTAGCCGCTACGGAACCGGGGGGAAGAGACAACCGGGTCTTGTACGTGGTCATTCAATCCAGCCCAACCGACCCATATGTGGTTGGTCAGAAGACCGATCCCAACCTTCCTGGATCCGCCAATCTCCTGGTGCTGTACAAATAAACCGCCTTTCTGGACCCGAGTAACTGGTGTCACCGAACACTGCGGAGCTGCTCGGCGGTCGTCGACTCGCTGGAGCCAAAAATCCTTCGTGGCAAACTGTAAGCCGTTTCGGTTACACGAAACTAGTCGATGTATCGGCGGGTGATATCCGAATAGGCGTCCACCCGCCGGTCTCGGAGGAAGGGCCAATGGGTTCGCGTCACATCCACGGACTTCAGGTCCACGGTGACGATCAGATTCTCGGGCGAAGAAATGCCTGCCTTGGCCAGGATTTCGCCGGATGTGCCGCTCACGAAGCTTTGTCCCCAGAATTCGAGGCCATCCCCTCCAACGGGTGTCTCAAGCCCCACGCGGTTGACTGAGGCGACATAACAACCGTTGGCCACTCCGTGCGACCGTTGAATTGTCTCCCACGCCTGATGTTGTCGGTGCCCGTAAACGGCCTTTTCGCTGGGATGCCATCCAATGGCGGTGGGATAGAACAATATCTCGGCCCCTTGCAAGGCAGTCAAACGGGCGGCCTCTGGATACCATTGGTCCCAACAAATGAGCACCCCAAGGGTGCCAAAGCGAGTCTTCCAGGCCCGGAAGCCAAGGTCTCCGGGCGTAAAGTAGAATTTTTCGTAGAAAAGAGGGTCGTCCGGAATGTGCATTTTCCGGTATCGTCCCAACAAACTGCCGTCGGCATCGATGACAACCGCCGTGTTGTGGTAGAGCCCACTGGCACGCCGCTCAAATAATGAGGCGACAAGTACCACCCCCCGACGGAGGGCAAATTCTTGAAACGCCTCGGTCGATGGCCCCGGAATAGTTTCGGCCAGCTCGAAGAAACGATGCTCCTCGCTCTGGCAAAAATACTGAGAACGGAACAGCTCCTGAGTGCAAATGATTTGAGCGCCAGCATCCGCAGCGGCTTCAGCGGCCGCCAGGCACACCTTTAAATTCTCTCCAGGTTCAGGCCCACAACCATGTTGCAACAAGCCCAACGTAATGGGACGGGAAGTCGTTTTCACGAGAATTTGGACTTGATTCGATCGAACAGACTATTGGGCCGGCCGCGGCCACCGTCGGGTGGTTCCATTTTGACCGTTCCATCGGGCGTGGTTTCCACCACCCGCCTGAATTCTTGTTCGAATAGTTCTCGAACCACTTTCCCCATGGTCTCGTTGGTGGGGCCATAGCCGCGGTGGTAGATGAAATACTCCAAGTCGTAGAGAAATTCATCGGCTGTTTGATAACGGGCCGACAAATCGCGACTGAGCGCCTTGGCCAGGATTTCCCCCAGGCGCGGCTCGATGGCCGGATTGATTTCCCGAAAATCGGGGATGGGAAGATTCAGCACCCGTTGGCGCGATTCCTCGGGTGAGTTCGCCTTGAAAATGTTCTTTCCGACCAAAAGGTGGCTCAAAAGGATACCGGCGGAAAAGATATCGGAACGGCGGTCCGTGATCTGGAAATTGGCCTGTTCCGGGCTCATGCATTCGGGTTTGCCGGCCACCTCCTCCCCCTCTTTGTCTTTCAGTAGCCCCTTGGCTTTGGCGATACCGAAATCGGTGATCTTCACATCACCTTCCAGGGCGATCATGATGTTTTTGGGGCTGATATCCCGATGAACCAGGCCCAGCGGAACCCCGGAGCGGTCGCATTTGGCGTGAGCGTACGCCAGACCCCGGGCCACCCGACTGACAATGAACACCGAAAGATCATGGGGAAGCTCAGTGCCGCTATCTCTGACCCGCGTGATGAATTGGTCCAAATTCACTCCGCGGATGAATTCCATGCAGATGAAACAGGACCCGCGGTATTCACCGAGATGGTAGGTCTGGACAATGTTGGTGTGAATCAAATCGGCCACCAGTTTGGCTTCACCGATAAAGTTCTCTATGAACTCCTGTTGGCGGGCGTATCGGTCTCGAATCACCTTGATGGCCACCCGCTTGACGAAACCTCGGGTGCCATGTTGCAGCGCCTCGTAAACAATGCCCATGCCACCCTCGAATATTTTGCGGGTGATTTCGTAGCGAAAATCGCTCAGGATGACGGTTGGCTCAATCACACATCTACCATGCGAACTACTGGCTCGGCGGTCAAGTCAGGCCCGATTTCGTGCCAATATTTGGATCGGACCATGAAATTCACGTGGAATTTCCCTTGCCGCAACATCGCCGGTTGCTTAAATGCGCCCGTTTCCTGCTCGAATTTAGCTGGAACCGCGCACTACATCCACAATACTCGTACCCATGTCAAAAGCCTTAACAAAGTCCCAGATTGCTGCCGCCCTCGCCGAGAAAGTCGGTCTCACCAAAAAGCAGTCAGTCACGTTTCTCGACGAATTGGCCCAACTGGCCTACAAAAACGCCAAACACACCTTCACCTTCCCCGGCGTCGGCAAGCTGGTCCTGGTTAACCGCAAGGCCCGTATCGGTCGCATTCCTGGCACCGACAAGGAAATCAAGATTCCTGCCAAGAAGGTGGTCAAATTCCGTGTGGCCAAGGCGGCCAAGGATTCCATTCTTGGCACCAAGTAGCCCAAAGTCCCGGTCGGGACTTTTTTGGTTCAGTCAGTTTGCTCCAAAGGGCATTGCCCCCATTCTTCAGTAATGAAAATTGCTGTGGTTGGATGCGGAGCTCTTGGCTCTTACTACGGGGCCAAACTATGTCACGACGGTCATGAGACCCACTTCCTGTTGCGTTCGGATTTCGATCAGGTACGCCGACAGGGGGTCGTCGTAGAGGGTGCGTCCGAGTCATTCCGGGCGCGCCCTCGCTGTGCCAGGCTTCCCGAGGAGATTGGTCCCTGCGATCTCGTGATTATCGGATTGAAGACGACGGCCAACCACCAATTCCCAGCCCTCCTTCCGCCTCTTGTCGGTTCCGCGACGGCACTTTTGACCCTTCAGAACGGTTTGGGAAATGAAGAACAGCTGGCGAAATTGTTTCCCATTGAGCAACTATTGGGGGGGCTTTGTTTTGTATCGCTGAATCGGGTGGCACCCGGACAAATCCGCCATATCAACGGCGGGCGTATCCTGTTCGGAGAATTCCGTCGATGGCCCGAGCCACGGACCCATGATTTGGCGACAACCTTTCGTCATGCCGGCATTCCATGTCAGGTCGCTGACCGTCTTGACCGGGCTCACTGGCTAAAACTGGTCTGGAATATTCCCTTCAATGGTCTGGGGGTGGCCGCAGTGGCGGGTTATGACGCGGCCATCAACGGTCAGATCGACTCCCGTGCTCCCCGTCATTCGGTAGTACCGACGGATCAGTTGCTGGGTTCCCCTGAGTGGCGGGCGCTGGTCTTGGAACTGATGCATGAAGTCATCGCGACGGCCAATGCTCTGGGCCTCGAAATATCCCCCGAATACGCCGGCCAGGAGGTCACTCGGACGCTGGAAATGGGTGCCTACCGTGCGTCAACCCTGATCGATTTCGAACGGGGACTGCCGCTCGAAATTGAAAGTCTGTTTGCGGAACCGCTCCGGCAGGCCCGTTCCATGGGAGTCTTCACGCCGCGGTTGGAGCGCTTGGTTCAATTGCTCCGTCAATTGGATTCCGAAGCTCCGAAGGCCCATGGGTGAAGAATCCGCCTGATCCACATGACAAGTAACACTTGCATGATTCTGTCATCTGCGTACCTTCTCCTGCCCGCGACCGGCGGGTTGGTAGCTCAGCGGTAGAGCAGCGGCCTTTTAAGCCGTTGGTCCAGGGTTCAAATCCCTGCCAACCCACCACTCCGGTCGCCGTCAGTTGTGACCCTATCGTCCAGCGGTACAGGACATCGCCCTTTCACGGCGGGGACACGGGTTCGAATCCCGTTAGGGTCGCCAATCCAATCATGAAGCGGACTTCACCGTTTGCAGTCCAGGCTGGGCTTGGTGCCCTGCTTTTGCTCGGTCTTTTGAATCTCGCCATCTACGGGTTGTGGCGATGGCGCAGGGAACATCGCCATGATGCAGTCATTTTGGAAGCTGCCCACCGCTATGGGGTCCCACCTGAACTGGTCAAAGCCGTCGTCTGGCGGGAAAGCCGGTTCGATGAAGGTGCGGTTGGAACCAAGGGCGAGCTGGGTTTGATGCAGTTGATGGAGACTGCGGCGTCGGAATGGGCCGATTCGGTTCATGCCACGTCGTTCATCCACGAGCACATGCTGAATCCAGCAACCAACACTCTGGCCGGAACCTTCTATCTTGCCCGGTTGCTGCGTCGCTATCCTCAAACGGACAACCCTGTCGTCTATGCGCTCGCAGACTACAATGCCGGACGGGGTAACGTGCTGCGCTGGATGAAGGGTGCGGCCACGACCAATTCCTCAGTCTTCCTGCAGCAGATGACGTTCCCTGGAACGCGCAAGTACATCCAGGACATCGTTGCCAGGGCCGGGGGATACGCTTCCACAGCGGGGAACCAATAATCGCTACGAGGTTTCGTACGGCCCCGGGAACAGGCCTTCAGTAGGTACCCCGATCGAAAGCTCAACCGAGAGAGGCCGAGCCGGGGGCCTTCCATCGCAATAGGCGACATTCCAGAAATGCAACTCTATTTCCCCTCGTTCAGGACCTCGGCCGGGGCCACTTCAATCTGGTCCGCCAGTATCTGAGGCAGGCCCACGGCTTCCAGGCTTCCCGAGACGGTTCTTCGCACGCAAACCACGGTCAGTCGACCCCGGGCAATCTCTTCAACCGGTCCCGGTTCCAAGCGGGAAAACCGAATCTGATAACTCAGGGACCGTGCCCTTTTTTCCGCCACCAAAAGCCGCATCTCCAGAAGGTCCTCAAACCGGGCCGGTCGACGGTAATCGCAGGAGGCGTGCACCCTGGGCATTCCCAGCGGAGGATCAAACTGCGTCATGATGATCGAACTGCCGAGCGACCTCCAAAAGGCATGCTCCACGGTCTCCATATAACGAAAGAAGTTCGCAAAATGAACAATGCCCGCGAGGTCGGTCTCACTGAATTCGACCCGGCGGGTCGACCGAAATTCCCATGCCATAATCAAGTCATTTAGTGTCGTGTTTCCGAAATAACTGACAGTTTGCCGCGAGGGATTTTCGGCACAACAAACTGCAAACTATTTCGGAAATACGACACTAGGGACGGCTGGCTGCATGCGTCGACACCGACGCTGTTTCGTTGAAGGTCGGAACTATCCTTGAAACAGCTCGGACAACATTTTGTGCCATCACGTCGTCGCTATAATGCTCGAAGACGGATTTACGCCCGGTTTCACCCAGTTGCCGCAATCGGGCCGGATTCGATAGCAGGGACGCCAGCGCATCCGCCAGTCCGGCGGCGGTGTGCGGTGAATAAAGGATACCGCCTCTGGTCGATTGGACGAGCTCAGGATAGGTCACCCATTCCGGCTGAACCACCGGCGTACCGGCAGCGAGCGACTCAATCAGGCAGATTCCGAATGCCTCGCTCTGCCGGGCGGGGACGCAGGTGACGTCGCATCGCGCATAGAAAGCAATTTTTTCTTCGCGATTCACATTGGGGTGAAAGTGCACGATGTCGGCCAGACCAGCTTTTTCAACTCGCGCCCGTTGCTCTTGGACGTAGGCCGCCTCACCGGCACCGCAACCACCGCCCAGTTCCAACTGAACCTGATTCCACCGGCCTGTCTTCCGTAATGCCATGAAGGCGTCGATAACGATATCCATGCCCTTTTCCGGGCACATTCTGGAGAAAAAACCGACGGTCATCGGTGCCCCTGGCGGCTTTACTTCACGGTTGGGCAATTGGCGGTATCCGTCGAGTTGAATGCCGTTGGGAACGACGTGAAGTTTGGCGGAAGGAATTCCCAGTCGTTCCCCCATCCGGGTGGCAAAGTGACGACTGGCTGCAATCCATCCATCCGCTTCAGCTCCCCGTTCGGCCACGGCATCCCAACTTTGGGTCCGCCACGGTTCCAGCATGGAATCCAGAAAAGCTTCCTCCCCCTGAAGACAGACAACGACCCGGGTCTTGAGTTCCTGTTTGAGACGGCGAACAAAGCCGACGAGAAGGGCATTTGAAAGCAGGATGGCATCAGCTTTGGGTTGCTGCCGGAGCCATCCCAATAGGTCGTCCAATTCGCGGACTTGGTTCCCTTCCTCGCCCAGAAGCATGGAAACGTTCATTTGCCCGAGCAATTTGGCATCGGTATTGGCTGCTCGTTTGGAGACCATCGATAGCAATTGGGGATGGTCCACCAGTCGCCGAATCCATCCTGGGGCATGCCGGTACCACCCAAACTTCTGGGAGAGGTAAACATTAATCCCTCCGAAAAAAGTGGGTACCCCCGAGGCAGTTGCTGCCGACTCGTCCAGGGTCATCGGGAGGTACAACGGCAACAGGACCACGTCGTGACCCTGTCGAATGAGAGCCTGCGCCAAGGCGTTGTCGCGAAAGCAGTTGCCGCAATACATGCCCCCCGCCCCGGGCGTCAAAATGACCAGTTTCATAACGGGGCTGAAATCAAAGAAAAGGGGGCGGCTAGGCGGCCAACGCCTCGGCTGGAGCGGGTGCGCCGGCCAAGGGAATTCCGTACGGCAGGCGTTCCGGCATCAAGGTGTACTCCGAGAGGATCGAATGGAGCAGGGTATAATCGCGGTTGACGTCGCCTGAGAGGCAATCAGTCAGAGCCCCGTTCATGTCCGGGTACTTGTCGACGACCGCCTTGAAACTGACATTAGGATCGTAAAAAGCATAAACCAGCCGGCGCATGTTTTCGATCCCTTCGATCATCATTTGACTGTAATCCTGAAAGCGACGGGCAGTGAAGTCGCCGCTGACCAGAGCCTCGTGTGCTGCGTCCGCAGCCGCCACTCCGCTCTTGAGCGCAATCATCAGTCCGCTTGAAAAGACCGGGTCGAGAAATCCGAAGGCGTCGCCGGCCAGCACCAATCCATCAGCGGCACTGTACTTCGACCGGAAAGTATATTCACTCGTGAGCCAAAACTCACCGGTGCATTTCCCCGCCGCCAGATGGTCCGCAATCCATTTATTTTGCGGCACTTCACGTTCGAAGATTTGTCGGGGATCGCGAATTCCCCCGCGGGTCAGGTACTTGCCGTCGGCGACGACGCCCACACTGATGCGTTGGTTGTGCTGAGGGATATACCAGAACCAGCCTTTATCGGGAATGAAACCGATGGTGGTGGCGCCTTCGTCAATTCCCTCGTCCCTTGTGGCACCGTCGTAATAAGTCCAGACCGCCACCTTGTTTAGCTTGGGATCCCCACGCCGCCAGGCGTTTCGAGTCGCAGCGATAGCCTCGCGACCAGTCGCATCAATCGTGATGGGGGCGTGAAATTCAACTTCAGCACCGTCTCGGGACCTGGCCCGGACGCCGCCGTAGACTCCATCGTCTTCCAAAAGAGTGGTGACCTCGATTTCCTCAATCACCTCCGCCCCCAGTTCGCGGGCGTTTTCCATCATCATCTGGTCAAATTCACTCCGAAGGACCTGCCACGTCTGCGCCACAGAGTCCTTATCGTAGCGATTGAAAAAATAGAACGGCTGCGAAGCCTTTCCCGAAGGCGAGACGAACTGGACGGAGTACTTTTTGACGAATGCCGACTTACGCAGCTTGGGAATCATCCCGATCCGTTCCAGCGCCGGATAGGTGAACGGGATCATCGATTCGCCGATGTGGTACCGTGGGAACTTTTCCCGCTCAAGGACAACCACCCGATTTCCTTTTTCAGCCAGAATGGCCGCTGCCGAGCATCCGGCGGGACCGCCGCCGACAATCACCACATCATACTGACGAATTGGAATCATAATCGATGGTTGTTTGGTTTATTGAGATGCGACCCAAGGCTCCGGCGGCAGGATTTCCACAATTTGGGCAAGTACGACGCCGTCGGCATGCCGCAAGGTGTTTTGTCGACCGTAAAGTACCCCGGTTCGTTCAAGATGCAACGCACACGTAATAAATGCATCGGGCTCCAGGGAGAAAAAGGCGGTCGGTCGGCTGGTATAGTTGATTCCACTTTGATTCAGGATGCCGCCGAGAGGCAGGTGTTCATCCAGAATTTGCTCCCGGGCCTTCTCAGGGAACTGGTCCAGCGCTATTTGAATGGCTCCAAATTCCACCGGTTGGTTCGTTCCCTCGAGTTCCAACACGCACTCCCTCCCGTAATCCATCCCCAGGCGCCAACTGGATAAGAGGCGGAGATGGATGGCTCGACTGTGAAATCGTTCGAGAGTTCGAGTCATATCCCGCTCGTGGCACAGAAGCGTTCGAGCTGCCTCTGGAAGATCGACTCCAGCACAGAACCGTATCGCAGGAATGGCCCGTCCCGCACGCCGGTAAAAATCATTCAGTGGTGCCAGGTCGTGACGCTGCCCCCTGATGGATTCGGTCGGGACGGTGGACATGGCAAAAGCCTAGGCGTAACGGGTTCCCCGATGACGGGGCAGAAAGAATTCCTGCAACAGGCGATCGATTTGAAGGAGTCCCTCCCGGGTGACGCCAATCCGGTCGCCTCCGTTCTGCAGATAGCCCCCCTCGCGGATGACTTGAAGGGGAGCGGCAAATTGAACTCGTGGGTCGGTTCCAAACTTCCGGGTGAAGTAGTCGGCGCTGACACTTCCCAACTTCAATTGAAGGATGAATTCCCGGATGAATCGCTCCTCCGCGGTGGGTGTCAGTGCCCGGTAAACGGGAAGTCGCCCCGACTGGATGGCGGCAAGGTAGCTCTCGAAATCGTGTTGATTCTGATAATGGACTCCGTTGACGTGCCCAAAGCTGGCGACACCGATCGATAATAGGTCGGCACCGGCCCACAATCGATCCCTATAGACAAAACGGGTCTTCTCCTTGGACTTGATGGCCGTGTAGGCACTTCCCACGGTGTAGCCAGCCGCTTCAAATTCGCGAAAGGCATCATCCACCCAACGCCGCTTGGTATCCCAATCTGCCACCGGGGCGACCAGCTTTCCCTCCGTCTTCATCCGCTGGTAGATCGTGGTATTGAACGGAACCTCCATCTGGTAAATGGTCACCGAATCGGGTGACAGTTCGATGGTCTTCCGGACACAATCCCGCCAGTTCTCTTCAGTCTCTTCCACCATCCCGGCAATCAGGTCGATGTTGATCTGGGGAAATCCGATTTCACGGGCATACCCAAATGCTCGATAGACCTCCTTGGAACGGTGCGCACGTCCATTTATCTCCAGAATATGATCGTCAAAATTCTCGATTCCCAGGCTGAGCCGCGTCACTCCCAATTCTCGCAGGGCAGCCAGCTTGTGATCTGTCAGCGTCCCCGGCTCACATTCGAAGGTGACTTCATCGACCTCATCCCATGGTAGTAATTGCTTCATTCCCCCGATGAGGAATCGCAATTGGTCAACCGAAAGATAACTGGGGGTCCCTCCTCCGAGGTAGACGAACTGCGGCTTTCTTCCACCCACGACCGGTTGGTGGGCATAGAGGCTCAACTCAGCTAACAAGGCATCCAGGTAACCTCGAATTTCGGAGGAATCCTTGTCGGTATACACCTTGAAGTAGCAGAAATGGCATCGCTTTCGGCAGAATGGAATGTGCACATAAATGCCCATCGGATTGCCGGTCACCGGGGGGCGAGCCAGGGCGGCTTCAAATTCAGGGACGAATTCCTGCTTCCAGTGCCCAAAAGGAGGGTAGTTGGAGACAAAATAATTCCCCACAGTCGTCTCCCGCTGCAATGGAGGAGAAGCTTGACGTTCCAGCGGAATGGGTGTCGGAGAAGGGTTCATGGCAGGAAGATGAGTAAAACGGGTTAGGGATGGCTTGCGTTCTATTTGTCGCCGAAGCAGTAAACGACGCCGTCTGCAGCTCCGAACACCAAATGACCATCCACGACGGCGGGTGAACTTTGGACAGGTTGGCCGACCTCGTAATTCCAAAGCTCCCGTCCATCGGCGAGCGAGACCTGATAGATTCGACCATCATCGGAGCCAAACACAACGGTGCCTCCGGTGACCACAGGTGAACTGTCCACCTTCCCGCGAGTGGGAAATGTCCATACCGCTTCGCCAGTAGACCGATTCAGGCAGTGAAGGCGCTTGTCTCTTCCGCCCACAATCACTCGATCACCCGTCACTGCTGGGGACGACAAATAGGGAAAATTCCTGTCCCGATAGGTCCAATCAATCTTCCCCTCCTTGAGGTTCACACTCAGAAATGCGTTTTCGTAGTGGCCGACATAGAGGTGATCATCCACCAGGGCACCTGAAGCGGCGATATAGGCACCAGCCTCGATCTCTTTCACCTTTCGTCCAGCAACGACATCCAGCACATGAATGATGGCATCGCAGCCCCCAAAAGCAGTGACGCCGTCGCCGATGGCTGGTGAGCCGTTGATGTAGTTGCCGGTGGCATAAACCCAATTGGTTTTCCCGGTGCCAGCATCGAAAGCGTAAAGATTAAAGTCGTAGCATCCGATCAGGACTTGGCGCTTTGTTCCGCCGGGCAGTTGAATCCAGTTCGGACTCGAGAGTACTTTTTCATCGAGCCCATATTTCCAAAGTTCCCGCCCGGTGGTGGCATCAAGGCAGTAAAAGTTGGTGTTGGCCGTTCCGAAATAGACTCGGCCATCAAGAACCAGGGGAGATGAATCAATGGGCCCATCGCTGGCAAAGGTCCACAGACGGCTCCCGTCATCCAGCTTGAGGCAATAACAGTTGGAGTCCCCAGAACCAAAAAACACCCGCCCGCCGACGATGGCTGCCGACGATTTGACCTCGGAACTGGTCTTGAATGTCCATCGCAGCACCGGTTTGGCGGGAATTCTGGCCTCGGTAACGCCAGTAAGCCGTGGATTTCCGCGAAACATGGGCCAGTCTGATGACGCGTTCCTGCCCCGAAGCCCGGCTACGGACATCAGTGAAATCAGGATGGCCAACGGCAGCGAAGACGCGGATCGATTCATCCTTCAACAACTATTCAAGAGACAGGATGGCTTGGCAAACGATTTAATACGGGTACGTATTATTTCGGAATAGAATACAAATGACCTGTCCCTTGGTTGCCAAAACCGTTGAAAAGAGAAGCCCGAGAGGCACTCAATGGCCTAATGACGTTTCGGGGCCAATAGGGACAACGGTAGTTGCGGATGATTTTGCGCGAAGTAGTTGAGGGACCACTCGGTCGGGAATAGGGCTACCGGGTTTTTGTCGGCATCCCAGGCCAGCCGACCACCTGTAGGAAGGGAAATGCTGTCGAGGGTCTCTTCGGGGGTCCCTTCAGGAAGCCAACGGACGGCTGCAAAAGGGGCCGGCTCCCGCTTCGTTTCAGCCCCATATTCGGTTTCCAACCGATATTGCAGGACTTCAAACTGGAGCGGACCCACCGCGGCAAGCAACGGAACCCGGCTGGCCGTGTCTCTGAGCGTAAACGCCTGGGCGACCCCCTCGAGGAGCAGTTGGTCGAGCCCTTGACGGAACTGCTTGAATTTGGCCGTGTTGGGATTGTGGAAGTACTCAAAAACTTCCGGGGTAAACCGGGGGATTTCATCGTACCGGATGTGGTCACTGGTCGTCAGGGTGTCCCCAATGCCGAACCCGTCATACCCCACCAGCCCGATGATATCCCCGGGAAACGCCTCATTCACGGTTTCCCGTTCGTTGCCGAACAGTTTGTGAGAGGAACTCAGGCGCACCTTTCGACCGGATTGAACGTGCTGGACCACCATGTCGCGCTCGAAAGTGCCGCTGACCACTCGGACAAAGGCGATGCGATCCCGATGACGAGGGTCCATATTGGCCTGGATTTTGAAGATAAATCCACTGAACTGTGGAGACCCCGGCTCCATCACCGTCGAGATGTCGGTTATCGAAGAAGCCGCATCGGCACGATCGGCATTGCTTCGGCCTCGAGGTGGGGTGGAGTACTTGAGAAAACTGTCGAGTAGGAGTTGAACCCCAAAGTTGTTCACGCCGGAGCCAAAAAAGACCGGTGTCAACCTTCCTGCCAAAACCTCCTCTTGATTGAACTCTGAACCGGCCATTTCCAGCAAATCGAGCTGTTCGCTGACTTTTTGATAGGTTCCCGGGTCCAGCCGCTCCCGGACCGTTGGATCGGTCAGGCCAGTAACCTGGACAGGAGCCCGATACATGCCGCCAGTGACCCGCTCGAAGAGATGCACCAGACTGGCCTGGCGGTCGTAGACGCCGCGAAAATCAGGGCCATCGCCCAAGGGCCAGTTCATCGCCACCGACCGGATACCCAGCACCTGCTCGACCTCATCCAGGAGGGCGACTGGGTCACGGGCTGGCCGGTCCAGCTTGTTCATGAAGGTGAAAATTGGTACCCCGCGACGGGCACAGACTTCGAACAGTTTCCGTGTCTGATTTTCCACCCCTTTGCCAGCGTCGATCACCATGATGACGGCGTCCACGGCAGTCAGCACGCGATAGGTGTCCTCCGAGAAATCCTTGTGACCCGGGGTGTCCAGGAGATTGATATAGAAGCCGTCGTACTCAAACTGAAGCACGGTGGAGCTGATGGAAATGCCGCGCTTCTTTTCCAATTCCATCCAGTCGGAGGTGGTTGCCCGTTGGTTCTTTCGGGCCGTAACCGACCCAGCCAACTGGACAGCGCCGCCGTATAAAAGGAGCTTTTCAGTCAGCGTGGTCTTGCCGGCATCAGGGTGGGAGATGATGGCAAAGGTGCGTCGACGTTGGATTTGTTCCTGGGCAGTCACGAAGTCCGCAGCTTAGCCAAATGACTCCGGGGAACAAGTTTTCAGGGGTTCGGGAGGGGAATGCCCATCCGGGTGCTGGTTTAAATTTGGGGGCTGCCCTCAAAAGTTTTCACCTTCGCCTTCAGTCCGGCTCATGGCATATCTGAAGGGCGCTATGGAATACGAACCGGTGATTGGCCTGGAGACTCATGTCCAGCTGAAGACACGAACCAAGATGTGGTGTGGATGCGCGAACGTGTACGGCGCGCCGCCCAATACCCAGGTCTGCCCGGTCTGTCTCGGGTTTCCAGGAGCTCTGCCGGTGGCTAATGAGGAGGCCCTTCGGTTGACGGTTTTGACCGGACTTCTGCTCCATTGTGAAATTCCCCGTTTCGCAAAATTCGACCGGAAAAACTATTTCTACCCGGATTCATCCAAGAATTATCAGGTGACGCAATACGATCGCCCATCGACCCGGGAAGGTTGGATGGAATTTGAGTTTGATGGGGAAGGGGCCGCTGATGGAATAGCGCGAGTCCGAATTACCCGGGCTCATCTCGAGGAGGATGTCGGTAAGAGCACGCATTTTGACCGGCATTCCGGGGTTGATTTCAACCGGGCGGGGGTACCCCTCCTCGAAATTGTCTCGGAGCCTGAACTTCGTAGCGCCGAGATGACCTACGCTTACCTCAAAACGCTGACCCAATTGCTGGCCCACGCCGGAGTTAGTGACTGTGACTTGGAAAAGGGGATGGTCCGATGTGATGTCAACGTGAGTGTTCGGCCCAAGGGGGAGACGCGCCTCGGGGCCAAGATTGAGATAAAGAACATGAATTCCTTTTCCGGAGTCCGCAGGGCTTTGGAGTATGAGATTCCGCGGCAGATTGCGGCTCTTCGACGGGGGGAAACCCTTCGCCAGGAAACCCGCCGATGGGACGACGATTCGGGGATCACCGAACCAATGCGGACCAAGGAGGACGCTCACGATTACCGGTACTTTCCCGAGCCGGATTTGATGCCGTTTGCCCCTACGGAATCCTGGTTGGAGGAGATGCGAGCCCGGGTCCCCGAGTTGCCGTTGGATCGGAAGCGCCGGTTTGTTCGCGATTACGGACTGCCCGAGGGAGATGCCGAGTTTTTTCGGCATCACGTTGAGTTGGGAAACTTCTTTGAGCAGGCGGTCAAGGCGGGAGGGGCATCCAAACCGCTGGCCAACTGGGTCATCAACACCTTGGTCGCGAGCTTGTCGGCCCAAGCCAAGACCGTGGCCGACCTGCGATTCACACCGGGCCAACTGGCCGAGTTGACCGAACTGACGGCTTCAGGCCGAATCAGCTCCAAGATTGCACAGGAAGTCTACACCGTCATGTGGGACTCGGGTGAAGCTCCGAATTCGATTGTGGCCCGACTCGGGTTGGCCCAAGTCTCCGATGCGGGTGCCATTGAGGAGCTTTGCCGTCAGGCTATTGCCGCCCTTCCCGGACCAGTCGATGATTTCCGCAAAGGCAAAGTGGCGGCACTCAACTCCCTCAAGGGCCAGGTGATGAAGCTCTCCAAGGGTAAAGCCAACCCTCAGTTGGCGGGGGAGTTACTCGAAAAATTACTTCGAGCGGGTTGATCTTTCGGTCATTCCCTGCTGTGCATCCGGCGAATCTCATGGCTGCCTCATCATCCGCTGAAGGCGGCTTGGGTCCGCTGGGTCGCTTTCTTTGCCACCTCCGCGAGGCGATGGCCAAAGGACAATTGAGCCGGGTGACCTTGAGCGCCTATCGGGGCCCGGATTCCTCGCTCCGGCGGGTTCAGGTCCGTCCAGTGGAACTAAAGGCGGGTCGGCGCTTGTCGTTCGTTTGGAGCCACGCCACTCGCGACGTGACCAAAAACTTCGAATGGGAGGCGGGGGTGACACTGATTCAACAGCTCTTGGAGTCTGACTTTACTTGTGGGCATCTCCATGCTTCCACGGCGAGATGGCAAATTGAGCGGAAATCGGGGGGGGTATTTCGATTGACGCGTTCGGAGCCCAAGGTCTCAGAACTGTCGGGCTCACAACCTCATGACCGCCCCAAGCTCAGGGCCTTCGCTCGGGATGAACCGTGGCTGCGGGCATTGGGTGTGACCGGACCCGCGGAAGAAATCCGGCGGGGTATGGAGTCCAAGTACCGACAAATCCATCGATTTATTGAGTTAATGGAGCCGGTCATATCGGCGGTGACCCCGGATAGCGAGGGACCCGTTCGGGTTATCGACATGGGCTGTGGCAAGGGTTACTTGACGTTTGCTCTTTACTCTCACCTGCTTCGACGAAATCCGGGACGCGCCATCGAGGTGATCGGATTGGAGGTACGAGCCGAACTGGTGGAGGCGGCCAACCGGATTGCCAAAGAGTGCCGGGCTGCCGGACTGCGATTTGAAACTGGGCGTATTGAGGAACGCCCGGCGGAGAGCGTCACCGGCATGATTGCCCTCCATGCGTGCGATACCGCCACGGACGATGCGCTGGCATGGGGAATAAAGGCAGGCGCTGATTGGCTGGTCTGTTCCCCCTGCTGTCACCGCGAGTTGCGTCCGCGAATGATTCCGCCGGAGAATTTAAAAATGGCCCTTCGGCACGGAATTTTTGCTGAGCGTCAGGCGGAATTTCTCACCGACGCCCTCCGGACGGGCCTTTTGGAATGGTCGGGGTACGAGGCCAGGGCCTTTGAATTTATCAGTCCGGAACATACGGCCAAGAACTTGATGGTCACTGGAGTCCGACTGAAGAACGGAATGGCCCGGGAATCGGCGGCGAATTCGGTCCGACGTCTCGCCTCTGATTACGGGATCGAACAACAGCGTCTGGCTCTCCTTCTAGGGTTTCCGTGGAAAGGGCCCGGGGAAAATTCGAGGGTAACCCGATGAACCTGGAGGAATTGGATTGGGATGCATTGGAGCGATTGCGTGGGCTCTTTCTGGAAGGAAAGCCCGTTAAGACTGCCTACTGGCGTTCGATCAGCGATTTGGTCAGTTACAACGCAACCTATGGAGAGCGGATTGGCTGGAAGTGGGATGCCGTTCTTCGGGGATTGGCGGGGCAGGGGAATGGAGGTTGGAAACCACCCCTGGGGCCCCTGTTGGATTTTGGATGCGGTAGCGGTGTCGCGGGAAGACGGGTGCTGGCCTCCTTTGGTCCGAACGCCTTTTCATCGCTACACCTTCACGACAAATCCAGGCTTGCCGAAGGGTTCTCCGCTGATGAAGCCCGGCGGAGGTTTCCCGAATTGAAGGTTGAAACGGGAGCTCCCGAGGCCGCGTTCGGGGTCGGTGGCCCAGTGACTTTAGTGGTCAGTCATGTCCTCAATGAGTTGCCCCCACAGGACCTCCGCCGGTTGGTGGCCTTGGCACGGCGGGCAACGACGGTCCTTTGGGTGGAGCCAGGCACGTTTCAGGCCAGTCGGTTGCTCATTTCTGTGCGTGAGTCGCTGAGAACTGAATTCAAGGTCATCCGTCCTTGTCCTCATTCAGGACAGTGCGGGTTGCTGGCTGCCGGGCGCGAAAAAGATTGGTGTCATCATTTTGCGTCACCTCCACCCGGTTTGAGCATGGACTCGTCATGGGTCCGATTCGCGCGCCAGGCAGGTATTGATCTGCGTTCGCTGCCCTATAGTCATCTTGTGCTTGAGCGGTGCGCAGAGGAAGCAAGGTCAGGTCCAGAGGGCGCACAGCGGGTCATAGGGCGTCCCAACTCGTTCAAGGGGTACCTGGATATTCTCAGCTGCGGGGGCGACGGAGTGGTGGACCTGAGGCTGCAACGTCGGGACGCACCGGAACTGGCGAATGCCCTCGAAAATGCCAAAGATGCTATTTTAGGTCGATGGGAGGTCCGCGAGGGACGCATCACCGGCGGAAAAATTATGGAACCGGCCGAGTAGGAATGTCCCGGACGTGAAGGTCATTTTCCATTGCACCCGACCGCTGCTGGCTGTTGAACCGCTGGTTTTTAGGAGAGAGAGAGGAAATTGGAAAAAATGATCTCCTTGGAGTTGAAAAACCTATTGACGATAGGCCGCCCTCTTGGCACCTTGGCCACACACACGGAATTCAAAGACAGTAAACATGAAGACCAAATCCCTTCTCTTGGCGACGGTCGCGGCCTGCACGGCCACCTCGATCGCTTTCGGTGCGGTTAGCTCCAACATTGTTGGCTATACGCAGCTCAACCTCGTGGCTGGCAACAATCTTGTTGCTAACACGCTGAACGCCGCCAACAACGGAACTCAGACCCTGTTCGCCTCCGCTCCGGATGGTACCGTTTTGTTCAACTGGAACGGTGCAGGTTATGACTCCCAGACCTTGAGCTTCGGCTCTTGGGATGGTACCGAAGTTCAACTGGCCCCCGGCAAGTCGATCTTCGTGAACGTTCCCTCGGCCGCTTCCATCTACTTCGTCGGCGAAGTGGTGGCCAAGAGCAGCATCACCGTTGCCGGTGGTGGCAAGTTCAACTTCGTGTCCTCCGTTCTCCCGATCGCTGGCGCTTTGGACACCGACCTCGGCTACACCCCGACCGAAGGTGACACCTTCCTGGCTTGGGATGCTTCCGCTCAGTCGTTTGCTCCTGCCAATCAGTACTCCTTCGGTTCCTGGTCCTCCGGCAGCCCTCAAATCGCCATCGGTCAAGGTTTCATCATCAACACCGATCCGAGCGCAGCGGCCAATGTTTGGAGCCAGACTCTTCCCGCCTCCAACTAATTTCAGTTTAGTTCTTACCTAAACCACAAAATGAAAAAATCCCTCCTCATTGCTGGTCTTTTGATCAGCGGCGTTTCCGCCTTCGCTCAAGGAACTGTTGTCGTTGGTAACACTGGCAGCACCTTGGTCAAGGATGTTGACGGTTCTGCCTTGGCCAAGGCCAATGGTCTCGTCGACGTGATCTTCAACGGCACTGTCATCAGTGCTGGTGGTGAAGCTGGTGTCGCCTTCAAGGCAAACGGTGGATTCAGCGTCGGCACTCTCGCTATTCCGGGAGTTGCTTCCGGCCCTGTGACCATCACCCTGCAGTTCTGGGACAAGACCACCGGTGCGACCTACGCCACCGCGACCCACCGGGTCTCGGTTGACGTGGTCACCCCTGGTTTGGGCGGCGGCACGACGCCTCCTGGAACCATCCTGCAAGGCACCACCCCTTTCAAGGGTGC
>CAITXU010000078.1 GCA_903896505.1 uncultured Verrucomicrobiota bacterium
ACGGCCAGGGGCCGTTGGTTCGTTCCCAGAGCCATGCGAAATCCTTGTTGCCCCGGGCGTCCCAACCATTCCCGTACACATCAAACCAGTTGTGCACCTCCGGGCCGGTCCGCGGGTCCTGCCACTTGTGGATTTCCACATGGCCGTCCACAAAGGAAACGGGACCCCGCCGTCGGTGCCGAGTCGACGGCCAGTGGCCCGGCCAGTAGGATTCGGGTCCATTGAGCCAGACCAATGGGAATGCCGGGCTGTCGATGGTTCCCTCATGCTCATCAATGAACACCCAGATGTGGGAGGTCGATACCCGATTGAAGTCCGCCAGTTTGACAAAGGCTGTTGGGAAGTAGAGCGTATTTTGGCCATCATACGCCACACCACCGTCGCCCAGGCCCATCTGCATGTTCATGGAATAGCTTCGCGTTCGCAGCGGGCCAACTCTTGAAAACACATTGCTGGTGCTGTGATCACTAGGGCAGTGATAAATTTCGGGAGTTCGAGTGTAGGGACTCAAACGGCCGACGCCCGGCTCCATCATCAACTTCTGGTCCGTCGACTGACCGTCACTGACACTAAAGGGGCTCAGCCAACCGTTCACCCATCTCGGTGCCTCCGGCTCGGAGTACAGGAGGTAGCAGACCGCGATCTTCCCGTTGTTGTCATCGGCATAGGTTTGCCACGCCAACTGGAGCTGTTTGACGTTGTTCAGGCAGACCATGGACTGGGCCTGTTCCCGGGCTCGGGTCAGGGCCGGCAGCAACAAGGTCGCCAGAATGGCGATGATGGCGATCACCACCAGCAACTCGACCAAGGTAAACCCCAAGGAAGGACGTTTTACTCTCAGCTCCATTGCGACCCTTGATTTCCTGACTAAGGCTTGACCAGCCTGAAATAGCGCCGGGTTTCGGTTAATGGCACAAGCAGGTTGGTGGTTCCGGTGCTGTAATCCTGCCAGACAGCATTGCCCTTCAGGTCGGTGGAGGTCTGCAAGGTCCAACCGCTGATCGAGGCGGGCCATTCCAGTTGAATTCCTTCTGCGGTAATCTGCGTGGTGATCACCGGTGGCGGAGCGGGAATACCTGCCTGAATCGGAGCTTCAGGGACCGGATTATACGCGTAATCCACCACGGCAAACGGGGTCTTGACCTTCAGATCAGGTCGGCTCATGTGCAGCCAGCCAAAATGATGGCCATCCGAAAGGGTGAGAACAAAGCCGACGTAGATATTGGTGAATTTGTTGCCTGAGAAGGCATCGTTGTTATAGGCATATATCCATCCTCCAGGTCTGTCGTTGGCACTGTAATCCGTCGTGAAAATTACATCGATGTATCCTGAAGGCGGAACGTCTATTATTTGTGAACGATTGTAGAAGTTAGCCTTTGGAGTCGGCGTAAGAAGTGCCGAATGCGGGCTTGCGTAAAGTTGGTAGTAGAGTACATGCCTGGCTGGATCGAAATCAGGCGGTGGAATAAAAAGAGGGTTCTTCCGGTTTCTCAGTGGAAAATTGGAGGGGTGAGGATGAGCGGTCAAGAGGTTTTTGGATGGATAGAAGGGGTCGAGCAGGCGGATGGAGAACAACGGAGGCCGCAGGGCG
>CAITXU010000079.1 GCA_903896505.1 uncultured Verrucomicrobiota bacterium
CGAAGGCTCCAGCTTCCGGATGAAAGACCAAATCAACACCATTCCAGCCTAACTTATGCGACGATTTTACCGGATTTTCATCCCGCCATCACCGGATTTTCAAATCGCCACTTTTCTACCACTTTCGCGCCGCCGCCCACAGGCGCAAGGGCACCTTGTGGGAGGAACGCTTCAAGAGCGTGCTGGTGGAGGGTTCACGGGATTCCCTAGCTCGGGTGGCGGCCTACATCGATCTCAATCCGATTCGAGCCCGATTGGCCGAAGACCCCAAGGAGTATCGTTGGAGTGGGTATGCCGCGGCGTTGGCGGGGTTGCGGGTAGCAAAGGAGGGGATTCGGGGCATTATCGACCCCGGTGACCGGGAAGAATGCAATCTGACCGAGTCCATGGCCCGGTATCGGCTGTGGGTGTTTGGGGAGGGAATGACCGAGGGAGTACAGGGAACCGATGGCCCGGCCATTCGGGCAGGAATCTCACCGGAAAAGGTCAAGGAAATGTTTGCCCAGAAGGGGAAGCTGGAATGGCCAGACTATGTGCGGTGTCGGGTGAGGTACTTTACCGATGGAGCGGTGATTGGGAGTCGGGGCTGGGTAAATCAGGTCTTTGAGGACCATCGCCATCGGTTTGGACCCAAGCGCAAGGATGGGGCAAGGCGGTTCAAGTTCCTGAATAAGTCCGAAATCTTTGGGTTGAGGGACCTAAGGATGGACCCAGTTACCGCAATCCAAGGGCACGATGAGCGGTAGTCAGACCTCTGCAAACCGGCCCATGCACTTCAAGCAACTCCATGGCTGCCTCGGGAGCGATGAAGTACACCACTAAATAGCTTGGGCAAACACACCCGTTGTCCGGGCATCAAACCCTTCTATACGGCCTTGGGAATCATCCCAGTCTGGCGGGCGTAGGCGAAGATGCCACCGGCGTCAACCACCGGGCGAACCTCCCCCAACGGTTTCAAGTCGTAGACCTTGCCTGAAGCCACATGGGTGATGGTATTCTGGTCGATATCCACTGTTGCGATATCTCCGGTTGAAAAGATATCGCACAAGCGATTCAGGCATTCAACGGGATAAACCTCCCCGGTTGCGACACAGTTCCTAAAGAAAATTCTTGCAAACCCCTCTGCCACAACACATTGCGTTTGAGCCGCCCCCAAGGCTATTGGAGCATGCTCCCGAGAGCTTCCGCAGCCAAAATTACGACCGGCCAAAAGGATGGAGTACTCCGTATCCATCGCTCCATCGGCGATGAAGCGAACGGGGTAAAGGGAGTCCGGTAGCCCGTACATGGCGTAGCTACCCAATTTTTCGTATTCCTCATCAATGGTCGGCACCAGATTCAGGAACTGAGCGGGGATTATTTGGTCCGTATCGATATTATCGCGAACGACGTACACGCGACCGGTAAACTTGCTGTCCATAACTTCCCGATAACTTCGCCGAGCGAAGACGATTGGACAACTGGATTTCGGTGTGCAGCGCACCGGGACTTGATGCTCAGCCCCACAGTTGTCGGTCCAACGACCGATATTGGATGGCTTCGAGCACGTCATCATGTACCACCAACTCTCGATCAGCCAAATCTGCAAGGGTTCGAGATACCTTCAATATCCGGTCATAGGCGCGGGCAGAAAGATTGTACTCGGTCATGGCGTTTTTGAGGAGTTGGGCGGTCATTTCATCCAATTGGACAAACTGCTTTAGTTCGCGACTGCCCATACGCGCGTTGCAATTGATTTTTCGCCCGGTGAATCGTTCCACCTGACGCGAACGGGCCGCGACGACGCGTGCTCGAATCACCGCGCTCGATTCGCCCGGGGATGCCTTGCCTAGATCGGCAAATTTAACCGCCGGGACTTCCACATGAAGGTCAATGCGGTCCAGTAGCGGACCTGAAATCCGCCCCAGGTACGATTGAATCTCTCGCGGACTAGAGCGGGATTCATGCGGCATCTTTCCGTCCGGTGTCGGATTCATCGCAGCCAAGAGCATGAACTGCGCTGGAAAGGTCATGGTTCCAGCGGCCCGGGAGATGGTAACCCTGCCGTCTTCCAGGGGTTGCCGCATGGTTTCCAGAACACTGCGCTTGAACTCGGGCAATTCGTCGAGGAAAAGCACACCATGATGCGCCAGGGAGATTTCTCCCGGAGTTGGGTTTGCGTTTCCTCCCAGCAGTCCGGCATCGCTCGCAGTATGATGCGGAGAGCGAAAGGGCCGAGTCCGGACAAGCGCCTGACCGGGCTCCAGCAAACCACAGATGCTATGAATCTTGGTTGTTTCCAGCGCCTCCTCCAGAGTCAAGGGAGGAAGAATCGTTGGCAAACGCTTGGCCAGCATGCTCTTCCCGGTTCCCGGTGGGCCAATCAAAAGGGTATTGTGGCCAC
>CAITXU010000080.1 GCA_903896505.1 uncultured Verrucomicrobiota bacterium
CGGAGGGACGCGCTCCTGCAAGTCCCCAATTACTGCAGGGATCATCACAACTCCCAGTCTAAAGGCACCTTTCTAGCTCAGCTCCTCCCCAGTCATAGGCTGAAGACTTTCCCGGACCGTCGGTCCAGCCTGGGATGGATGCGGGCCGCTGGCCTTCGGAACGGAATCGGCATGGAGGCGTCTTGAGTGAATTGACCGTTGGTTAAAATGTGTCGCATTGAGACACATGAAGACTGTCAGAATTCGGGAATTGCATGCCAGGACGGGCGAGTTGGTGCGGCAGGCTTCGTTCCATGGGCAAATCCTGGTGACCGATCGAGGACGGGTCGTTGCCCGGATTATTCCTGAAAAGGATGGAGATCGAGTTCCATACTTCAGGTACCGAAAGCCTTCCCCCGAGTTTCAATTGTTGGATGATAGCGGGCGGACCGCCCGAGGAACCGACGTGACCGTTATGATCTCTGAAGACCGGGGGGATCGGGTTTGATGCTCTATTTTGATACAAGCTATATTGTCCGACTTTTGGCTGCCGCATCCGCGTTTGGAATCACCGGAGTCAATATTATCTAAAACTCAGGAACCGATGGTTTGTCTCTGATTCCTGCCAAAGTTGGAATCAGGACGGGCAGGAGGCCGACTGCCCGATACTATGGGCGCCGGGCTCGGGCTGGGGGCTGAGAGACGGACTGCCATTGATCCAGCACGGGATGGCCCACGGTCTTGGTCTGTCCGTCGGGCCAATGAACGGTGACGCCCAGGACCTGATTGGTTCCCAAGCCAAAATGGACCGCCGGGGCTGATTGTGAGCGATAGCCGTCTCCCGCCAGAATCCATCGCGTCTGTTGGCCACTGGAATCATTGACCACGACACGGGCTCCGACCGGACACTGGTGTCCGGTGTCGAGTCGGAGTCCGATCCAGTGTCCGGTGGTCGGTAACTCATTATGGAAGACCAGCAACCGGCGTTGGTGGGTCGGCCAAGTTTCCTCGGTCAGCATGACCACGTCCAATCGCCCATCGCCGTCGATATCATCCACCACCAGATTGCGGCAATCGGCGGGAAAGGTAAGACCGAGGAGCCAGCCGACCTCCGCCCATTCGCCGGTCGGTGATTCGAGAATCAGTGAATTGTGTTGCCATCCGCCATAACTGGCTTGAGCCGCACGGCGGCGTCCGGTGACCGAACGAAAATAGAAGTCTGCAACCGGACTGTTGGTCGACGCGGCGACATCGATGTCGTGCCGCCAGAATTGGCGCTCGTAATCGCGGGTGCTGGCCTGGGTATCGTGGCCCGCCGCGACGACCCATTCGGACCGTCGTTCATTGCCAAAATCGGACAAGGCTGCTCCCCAACTCCAGCCGGTCTCAGCAAGCGGTTGGAAGCTGGCCCCTGTTTGTGGTTTCAGTCCGCCCGGTTGGGCTGATTGGCTTAAAAAAAGCCGGTTGCCATAGGTCATTGCCTTCCGGCGTTGGACCGTGGCCGAGCTGCCGGGACGCTCCAAACCGAATCGATTGAGCCGGGCAGCCACGGGGGAGTTCATTCCGACCATCCAGATATCGGGAAGGCCGTCCTGATTGAAATCCGCGATCACATGGGACATGCCGAAGGAATGACGATGGTCGCCCAGATTCGCCGTGACATCCTTGAAGGTCCCGGGACCAGTCGATTGGAATATATCCAGTCCGCCAAAGTCACTCACTTGGACAAGGTCAGCTCGACCAACGCCTGAAAGGTCGACAAAGGAGGCGCTGTATGCCCGGCGATGACGTTTGTATTCCAGGCCGGAACCTTGGGTGATGTCCCGGAATTGGCTGCCTTCGTTGTGAAGGAGATAGGAAGGGAAGCCGTCGTTGGCGTCGTCAAAGGGTGTGGGAAACTGGCCGCCCAGGTAGGGCAGCTTGTACTGCGCCAACCAAATGTCGGGCCGCCCATCTCGATCGACGTCTCCGATGGCCATGACCTGCGGATGTTGAAGCGGCGGTGAGGCGGACCAGAGGCGTTGAGGAGGTTGGGTGCCGAAGACTCCGCCAGGGATACCGCGCATGAACGAAAGGCCGTTCCTGTCTGCCAGCACCAAGTCCGCGATGCCATCGCCGTCCAGATCGCTGAAGGCAGCCGCCCATACTGCGGCCCCGGGTAACGAATCGATGGTTTTGGGAACGAATCGCCGACCCATAGGGGAGCTGGCCGAAGGGGTGGGTTCGTTGTGCCACCACTGTCGGCTTCCCACGGTGAGGAAATCCGTTCGTCCATCTCCGTCCAAATCCAAAGCCAACAGTGGATCCGAAAATCCAGAGCCATTTAAAGGAAGTGACGATTCCTGGCGAAGTTGGAAAGGGACGGGACCGTGACGGCGAAGGCATCGGGCGTTGAGGATTCGGATGCTGTGGGGCGAGACCGGCGGGGGACCCGCTTCCCATTCCACCTCCAGATATCCTTCCACGCAGACCCGTTCAGGAGGGGCGAAGCGCTCGGCAGGCAGGCGGAAGTGGATGATGGATTTGGCAGCAACGCTGCCACGGGCCGGGGTATGGTCGGTCAGATGCCATTCTGTACGGTTGAGAATCCAATGGCCTTGGCTCCATGCCTGAAGGAGGGCGGACCAGCGTCCGGGGTCCTCTTGTGGGAGAATCCGAGGGGGCTCTGAAAAAAGGGTCTCTTCGATGTCCCACGGCAACGATCGATGGCCCGACTCGATGGGGAGGATGGGATTCCCGCCAAAAAACGATTGCCAGACGGCAACAGGGTTGGTCGTTTGATTGAGGGAATCCCAAAGTTGTATCCAGACGTCTTCATAGGCCTCTGCTTCGTTTTCCCATTCCCAGACGTTCCGGTCGACGACTTGTTCCCTTTGTTCGAGCGTCAGGTACTCCCGGGCATTGTGGGTGGCGATATCGGCAGGAGGCTGGACGGATACTGAAATCTGGCGGCGGCATCCGAGGAACAGAAGGCCGGCGAGCGCCATGCTCCGCGGGAACAAGCGGACCATTTTGGGGGCCAAGGTTCAGTGACGATGTGAAAACCACCAAGAAAAAAGGCACCGCTCCCTCGTGGAGCGGTGCCCATGGAAGGGAAAAGGCACGTTATCGACCGCGCTGAGCCCGGCTGATGTTTTGGTAGGCTTCCAATGCCTTGGCATCTTTTTGAGCGGCGTTCAGGAGGTTGGCATCCAGTCCGCGCAATTTGTCTGCCTCATCCTGGGACAGGGTGGGCTGTTGCTTGAGCTTGAAGATGGCGGCAGCGGCTTCGTCGTAATTCTTGGCTGCCAGGGCCTTTTGGGCTTGGTCTTCCGTAGCCCGCACCTCGGCGGACGAACCAGCTCCCGAGGTCGGACGCGGTGCCGACGAAGTGTCGGCAGAGCCTGCGACGTCTTCTTTCTTGCAGGCCGTCAGAAGGAGCCCGGCTGCCATCAGTCCAATCCAACAACGGTTCATGAGAATTTGTAAGTTAGAAGTGCCAGTCATTGACCAATCCACGGTGGATTACTTTCCGTAGGCTGGTCCGATAAACAGGTAATTGTCCGGAGAGCGCGGTTGGATGAGGGTAATCCCCTTCGGTTGCCCGTCGGTGGTGCCCCCCATGGCGGTGAACTGCCGATATTTCATGAACTCCGCCGTGCCTCCGATCCGTCCAATACCCGAGGAGCCGCCCCAGTCTTCATTGATGACGTTGTACTTGTACTTGCCGGCCCCATGCCGTTGGGAGACGCCTTCGGACGGCTGATTGCCGGCATCGTTGAAGTAGAACGGGCGCTGTTCGGCGGTTTCCCAGCACAGAATGTCCAATGCCCGGAAGCTGGTGATTTTGCGTCCCACACCCTTGTCCCACAGAGGGAAACTGCCTGAACCCAAATCGATAATACAGCCGTTCCAAGTATAACTGGTCAGCTTGATGCTGCGACCGGCCCACTCGGTTTTCTTCCGACTGGAAATTTCAGACAAATCCTTCGGGCACAGCAGGACTTTGGGGCTCTTGAGAATCGGTCCGAGTTGACCCATGGTGAAGAAAGGGACCTGTGCCTGATATTTAGAGGCCGCGTTGTCGGGTAGCTTGGAATCGCCGGCCCCATCTGGAATCGGTTTGTTGACCGCGACCCGGGTGCCCGTGTTGTCCGAAGCTGTTCCGTCGCTGGTCTGCCGATAGGCCCAACCGTTCGCAGTGCTGGTGCCCCAAGTGGGCCCCGGCAGGTAGTCCTGATTATCCGTGGTATAAATATTTACCGCCAGCATCTGCTGGCGAATCCCGTTGATGTCGACCGTGGCCAATGCTTTGTCTTTGGCCCGGCCCAAGGCGGGGAGAAGCATTCCCGCCAGAATCGCGATAATGGCGATAACAACCAGCAGCTCGATGAGGGTAAAAGCGAGCCGCTGCCGGAAAAACGAGTATGGGCAACGGGTAATTTGCATAAACAGGGCGTGTGGACCCTGTTTTTATAAGTGAACTGTTGGAGGAATGTCAAACGGTCTTTGAGGCGAATCGAAACCGTTACCGGCAACCAAGCCGCTAATTTGTTGAGGAACTGGAGGGGCCAGCGGCGGAACCCATTTCCACCAATGTGAGACGATCGGTGTCATCCGGGCTCAGCAACGGAAGGCGGAAGCGAAACGTCGAACCCAGTCCAACCTCGCTGGAAACCTCAATGTTTCCACCATTCTCCCGAATGATTCGATCGCAAATCGCGAGCCCCAACCCGGTCCCGTGCGCTTTTCCAAAGGTAAAGAACGGTTCGAAGATGTGGGGGCGATACTCGGGTGGGATGCCACAGCCGCTGTCCGAAATCTCCGTGGTCGCAAATCCAGCCTCCAGCCAAAAACGGAGCGTCAACCTCGGTTGCGGGAGGGCTGACATGGCGTCAAAGGCGTTCTGGCATAGATTGTTGAAAACCCGGGTCATCCGCTGGGGATCGAATCGCAATCGAATGTCCGGCACCTCTCCTTCCACCCGGAGTTCAACCCCTCGACGAAGGGCGTCAGGTCGTAGTTCCTCCAGAATATCCTGAACGAAAACGGCGTATCGGACCCTTGGAAGGATTGCCCGCGGTGGAACAGAGCGTGTGAAATCGAGCAGCTCCTGCATCATTTGGTTCAGGAAGCCGATCTGTTTGCGAATGCGGTCGCGCGCATTGCGCCGCACCTCGGGAGAACCATCGGCCTCAGCGGCAATATCCGCTGCTAAACCAATGACATTTAACGGGTTACGGAAGTCGTGGACGATGGTCCCTGCCAATCGTTCCACCATGTGGACCCGTTCGGCATTGAGGGATTCCTGCAAAAATCGGCCATTGAATTCTCGCATCCGCAGGCTCGCGTCCCGCACCAACGACGCCGACAAGAGGGGAGAACGGACCAATAATTCGAGAACGGTCTTGACCGGCAGGAATGCCAAATGGCAATCGGTGATCGCTTTGGCAGTGGCCGAACGGGTTCCCCCATCGAACGTGGCCATTTCGCCAAAGTATTCCCCCGCATCCATCCGGGAAAGGACATGAAATCGCCCGGGCCCGGACTGGGCGTAAATCTCGACGCATCCGTCCAGGATGATGTAGAGGCCGTTCCCATCGTCCCCCTCTAGAAAGATGGTCTGACCCGCAGTGTACCGGTATTCCACCGCATGGTCGCTGACGAAGTGTTGATCGCCTGCCGATAGATGACGACAAAAACGGGATTGTTCCAAGGGAACCACCCCGGCAGGGTCGACCAAGTTATTGGGAATTTCCAGCGTTAATCGGGTGTCGCCCCTGTGGCGGACTATTTCAGCAGCATCACCAGCCGGAAGAATCCGACCGTATCCTGCACTGCCGGCAAATTGACCGTGAGCTGATCGGGTCCCGACTGGCTCGGGACCAGCGGTAGGGTATCATAGGCACCGCCCAGAGTCGTGCTCTTCTGGACAAAGAAGTTGAAGGCAGAGGCGTAGCCTGAGGGGAATGTGAAACTCAAGGCTAGCTTGTCTCCGACGAGGTCCGTCGCACCCAAGGCGAGATTGGGAACCTTGAGCTGAACGGACTTCTTGCCATGGGAATGGGAGTCGACGGGGTCACTGCCATCCAGGAACTCTTGTAGATTGCTGAACCCGTCGCCGTCCGCATCACCGAAGGGATCAAACGGGCCGCCGAAAAACAGGAGGCCCCAGGCGTCGGAGGTCAGACCATTGCCGCCCGAGGCTACCGGGGCGGGTGGAGCCGAGACCAAGGTAGCATCAATGACCTGAAGGCTCTCGCCTGAGACATTGGGGTCGGTGAAGTCGGTATAGGCAACGACGTGAACGATGCTTCCCTGAACCAATTGGAACGATTGCGGGAACAGGTAAGGCACGCCGGCCTTGATGAACAGGTTCTTGGTATGACCGCTGGCGGCATCCAGCAGCCGTGTGACGCCTTGCTGGAATGATCCCAACTGGACTGTAAGGTCAAATTCTCCAATGGGTCGCCCCGTGAGGGAATTCAAGAAGCTGGCCACCCCTGTCGTTGCCGCCGAACGGGTAGCGGGTGTGACGGTGGTCACCGCCGCGTAGTTGCTTGAAAGTTGCCCGCTGATCAGGAACGCGCGGATTACATCCACCGGCAGCGGGTAATTTCCAGGCGAAGCGTTGTTGCTCAGACCGCTGATGCGATAGATGTCGGTCGCCAGAAGCAACAGCGGATGCAGAGTCGAGGCCGGGTTGGTAACGTTGCCCAGGATGGTGGTATGGAGATTTCCGAGGTCGAAACCAGGATGGGCGGGGTCAAGCTCCAGGGAGAGGGCATTGAGTTGGTCCAGCGTAGCCGGTCGACGGCCCACATCGTTCACGCGGAAGGGGAACAGCGTGAGATTCGTGCCGTTGAATCCAGGGACCGCTCGGTCGGCCAGAACCTGGTTGATCTTTCGTTCGGTCAGTAGGGCTGCCACCGATTCCGCAACCCCCAGGCGGGTTTGAACCGTCGGATGCGGGGCATTCTTATAGGTGAGTTTAGCCGCTGCCACCCAATTGGCGGCCTCGGTTCCCAGGCTTCCACCTCCATAGGTGTAGTTGACGACCGGACGGGACAGCACGGGGGTGCGAGCAAAACTGACCAGTTCACGTCCCACGACCGGGTCGGACAATGAAGTGATGATGGGAAAATTCGGGTCCGTCGCCAGCGCGACCAATGCCGGTTGGCGTTCACCGAGGATGTTGGTGATGGGGGCCACTGGATTCACCAAGGAACCGGGGACATTGGTGGTGAATCCGGTGCGGAGAAGGGCTCCGTTCAAATCGTGGACCCCGACCTGGACACCAAAATCAGCATTGGTCTCGATGACCAGCGCCGGGTCGAGTGGGCGCGGTGCCACCCAGAAATCAAACGCCTGGAAGCTGTCGACGATTTGATTGGTCGAGGGAACGCTGTTGTTGGCATTGGGATCGGTGCCTGCCAACATTTCGTTCAGGTCCGAGAATCCATCCCCGTCGGTATCCGGGCCCTTGGTTGGATTCAAGTGGTTGGCGATTTCCACATAATCGGGCACACCATCCCCATCGGAGTCCGCAAGTCCGGCCGAGGTTGAAAAGCTGTAGGTGGCGATTTGGGTCGGACTCTTGGCCGTCCCGCCGATCTTCGATGCCAAATAGCGGACCTTGGTGGTCTTGAATACCCAGAAGGGAGCGGAATAGGTGGTCCACGGTCCGCCATCCAGAGAGTACAACGGCTGATAGGCGGGATCGCCGACCGAGAGCGTGACGGCAATGGCTTGGGATTGCGGCCCACCGACCGGCGAAATGGTCACGGGGCTGGTCGGCGAAGGGGAAACAGGGTCGAAACTCACCAGCGAAATGGACGGGTGATACTGGTTCACCAGTCCAAAATGGGCGGTCGCCGGAATGGTACCCAGGTTTCGGACACTCGGACTGCCCAATCCCTGGGCCGTGCCCCGGTCCCGTTCACCGGTGACCTGGAGGTTGCCGCCGCTCAGGTTGGGTTTTGATGACCAGTCGGCGGCGTTAAGACGTCGAATTAGTCCTGGGGTTGAATTGACGAACGGTTCAGCCTGGAAAAGGAAGACATTCGCACCCAAGGACAGTGGATTGACCGTGGGCAGCGAACTGACAGGGCCGCCGATGAACTTGGTTCCGTTAAACTTGAACGGTTGCACCGAGGTCGAGCGGCGGCTGTTGGCGTTGGCACTGAGCAATTGGAAGTTGCCGCCACCCGTAGGCAGGGCGCCGCTCAAACTGTCGGTGCCAGATGGATTCAGCGTCTGCTTGAGGACCGGTGGATTGACTCCGTCGAAATCGTAGATTCGGGCCTCCGAGCCGATGGTAGCGATGGCCAGCAGCCGGGCTGGAGTTCCAGGAATCACCTCAAGCAGGTCAAAGCTGAATCCGAGGGAAAATACCGCCGATGAGCTGAGCTTGAATACGCCTGGCGATGGTTGTTGGACCGTGCGAACAACCAGGTTGGACTGACCACGGGTATTGAACAAAAATTGATTCAACGTCCCACCTCCAAAATGGCCAAAGGTGAATTGGAGAGGGACCGGTTGCAGATCGGCGATCAGCTGGGTCGTAACGCCCGGCCCAGTCTGGACCACTTGAAACACGTTGGTTGTGCCGGTGTCGACCAGGGCACCCACCACATCGGGAAGGCCATTCCCTAGTTGAACCCGGTCGGCGGCTGTCCAACGTCCGAAACTGCTCAGGGCGATGGTCGCGAAGGAACCTGCCCCTTGCGAAGCCAGGTAGGACTGCCCGGCGGGGCCAGCCAGCGATTCGTCGGTGGCAATCAGGAGGTCTTCCTGCGGTGTCACCGGTGCCAAGGCGAAATCCAGGGAGGTAACGACACGGGAACCAATCCCCCCCGGATAAACGGACACCAATTGTCCTTCGATCACTGGGTCGGCGGCGTCGATCACGTTGACCACGTTGTCGGAATCTCCGGTGACAACGATGGCCTCGCGGCTCGCGGACAGAATGCGGCCACGGGTGGCGGAGGTGACATTCTGGATACCGCTGGGTCGGGCGTCGGCCCAGCTGTAGTTACCCTGAGTCAGTTGATAGCCAATCCGGTAGGCACCCGTTTCACGGTCGACGATGAGGGTGTCGTCGCGCCCGTCGCCGTCCACATCGGCGGTTAACAAGACTTCATTTAAACTACGGTAGGTGAATGCGCTGACAGTCGGCGCAAGGGCCGATGCGAGCAGACAAACGGCCAGGAATGGAGTGGTTTTCATGGTTGAGCGAGCGCGGTAGTGACAGGAAGGACCTCCAAGGGTTCAGAATTCGAACCAAATCGAACCAGCAGGTACGCGTAGGAGGCATTACGAACGGCGGGTTGGGTATCGAGCAGATAAATCGGGATCACGCCCACGTCCGTGTTGCCAAAAATGGCGGAAGCAGGCGCGATGACGAACGGATCTACGAGCTTTTGATAGAGGGTCTGGGTCGGGTTCACCGCATCGACCAGGGCCAGGGTTTCCATGAATGGTGTGACCTGAATGAGGTCGCCGGCAGGCTTCGGATAGGCTGCATTGGCCACTTGATAGCGGTAGACAACAAATGGGAGGAGTGATTGCCCGAAACCATTGGTGAATACGAGGTCGGTCGCTTTGATTCCGTTCTTCACGGAAGCCCGCGGTCCCTTCGGATCGCTACCTTCGCCGCTGAACAACTGGGTCCGCGCGATACTCCCGATACGGATGGCCATGCCATCGTAGAATCCGTTGGTGAGTCGCTGGGCGATCACCTTGGGTGGGAGGCCACCGACCGGACCTAGCGGACGCGCTGGCCAGGGGGCGTGTGGCCCGGTAGCGGCGGGAGGCGCCGCCCATTTGAACGTCTCGGCATGGCTCGAGGTACCAGCGGCACCGCCTTTGTCCAAGGCCACGATTTGAACGGTGTACTTAACACCGAGTTGAATGGGGACGATGAGCTCAAACTCAGGGCCCGGTCCAAAGTCGGCCCCGGGAGCGGGAGTCAGGTATTCAGCGAAATCCAATTGATTGGTGGAGGAAGGACCGACCGAGAGCCAATTTGGATGAACAACAATCTGATCACTGCTGACGATCGTTCCAAGGGTCGCGGGCGGGAATCCGTTATCGACGGCAACCTCCACCCGGAAGCGTTGGATGCCAACGGGCGGGCAGAACCACCGAATGTTCATCTGGGGATTGGCGTCATCACCGAGCGCAGCCAGCGGTGCCAGCAGCGGCGTCGCTGTGGGCGTTTGGGTTTCCAAACAGGCTCCGATTTGGGCCATCGGACTGGAGTTCCCGTTTTCGTCGAACAATTGGGCGTAATAGCAGAGCGTGGCGCTGTTGGCGGGCATGGCCCCGTCATGGGCAATGATTTGGTGCAGGGCATTCGTGGCGGCATCGTAGTCTCCATCCCCCTGCTGAATCAGGGTCAGCGGTCCAAAATCCACACGACGATACAATTTGAATTCCTTGGTCCCCGGGGTGAGGTTGATGACGACATCGATTCCATTGTTGGTTACAGTGCCATCGGGTTGCGGACTTTGGGTCGAGTGCGAACGGCAGCCAAAATCTCCGGTCAGGCTTCCATTGGAGACGGGTGCCTGGACGCAATTCATCAGAGCGGCGAACACGAGTTGGTTGATCAGGCCGCGACCAGGAACCACCTCGGTGATTTCCTTAGCCTCACCCGAGATTTGTCCGTCATTGGAGCCTGCCTGGCAGGTGACCAGGACAACCCCCTGGCTGAACGTGGCCCGGTCGAAGGTGAACCGGCGGATGGCCCGGGAGCTGTTGGCAGGGAAATGAACCCGTCCGAGGAAATTGGTGCTGATGCCTGCTCGCGTCACCGTGAACTCAGCCCACGCGATGCGGGAATCGTTCCGAAGGCAGACGGCCTCATAGTAGTCGAGAGTCGGATCGAGGTTTTCCGAGCCCGGCTTGGTGATGCCGGATTTTTCGGCCACAGCCACCGGGCGGCAGCACATGACCAATGGCGTTCCCTGGGGAGCATCCGGGCCGTTTCGGTCGCGGAGGACACCAAAAGCCGCGGCGCTGCCGGGTGAGTAATTGCCCCCGTCGCAGGCACCATCATCCACCGCGCGAACAGTGTACCAGAAGGTTTTTCCAAAATCAGCCGGAGCCGCGGGAGCACCGAAACCGGTGTCGGTGAACTGATAGGAGGTCTGTCCGGGGATATGACTGATCAGCGGTGAAATCCGGTGGGTCAATGGATTTGAGCCCAGTTCCTGAGCCTGGCGCGGGCTGTCCCAACGATAGACGTAGTAGCCAGTCACATGCTTTCCTTCGACTACGTTGGTGACCGGCTTCCAAGTCACTCGAAGCTGTTGCTGCTCGACTACGCCGACGTACTGGTACGCATTGTTAACGGTCGGAAGGTGCGGGGCGTCCGTGGGCACCCGGTCACAGACGGTGACGAGGATTCCGAGGGAGACAAAGCCTTCGCGACCGAGAAGGTCACGTCCGGCAACATAATAATAGAATTTATCACCATTTTTAAAAGGGTGAGGCAGGACGGGCGGTGTCACCTGACTGAGTCCATTGTCGTCGGCCACGAAGAAGGTCTTGGGGTCGGCTGCCAGATCGCCCGCCTGAGCGTCGGAATCGTAGTCCCGGTTCTTGAAGACCGGTTGAGTATTCACCCGGACCGTCGAGGGATTTCCGAGCAGTTGGGTGATGGTCGGAGGGTTGGCCACATAACCGGAGGCGATGGCGACGGCTTCCGGCACGCGGAAGACATCAAAACCAGCACTCAACAGCGCCACCCGGCGAAGTTCGGGTGAGGTGGCCCATCGCAGGCGGACATTGAGTTGCCCCATGGCACCCTTCTCGGGAACCATGATGGGGAGGCCAGGCGCAGGAAGGATGAGGGGAGCGGAATTGGTGACGGTCACGCGGCCCACAACGCCTCCGGCCTGACTGGTGCCCGAATCGAAGCTGCGAACTTCAAAGGTGGTCAGCGGTCCATTGGTCAGCTGTTGGAGGTGGCCCAGGCCTAGGCAAAGGTTGACGCTGGGATGAAGCCGACCCAGCAACACCAGACTCCCGAAGTTTTGCGGCTCGGCCACTGAACCCCGAATGACGATGGAGAGCTTCTCCGCCAGGGTCAGGTTGGTGCTGGGGATGACCCCGGCGAACAAATTGTTCAGTCGGTGCTCCAGGTCATCCAGTTTGTCTCCGACCGTTGCGGCTCGATTGAGCAGAGCTTGAATGGTCGACGGCTCGGTCTGCAACCCAATGACACTCTGGCGGGTGAAAGCCGTCGGTGCGGAGGGGTCGCCCGTCTTGGAAAAAATGGCGAGCTGCCTGTTTTTCAATAGGGCCGGATCGGTGGGCGACAGGACGACATATCCCCAAGTCCGGTTTTGGGCGTCCGTTGTGGTTGTGCCAAGGGTGAAGACGGCATTTTCAATCGGTTGGGCGACCATCCGAAGGCCGGAGGCCAGAAGGGCGACAGCCAGCACCATCCGCGACAGGGCGGTGAGTAGGGGACGCATCAGCATAAGATTCATGGATAAAAGTGAGGGTGAAGAACGGGTTTAGAAATCAACACTCCAGCTTCCGTGTTGATAGAGCAGGCCAACGTGCTTGCTGAAGGAGATGCAGAACGGGCAGGGGCCCAGGCTTCCAGTGAAGTCACCGCCGCCCTTGAGGGAGAGGCCTTCGGGATTTTTGACGGCCACCAGGTAAATATCACCCTCGACCGACACGATGCAGAGGACACTGCCACTGACGCCCAGGTACATCTTTCCGATGAAAGTGGGGCCTTCGACGAAGTAGCCAGCTCCCAATCCAACTCCGGCCGACACTTCAAAGAAGCAGGTGGCTGGAATTCCCAGCAAGGCTTCCGAGATTGGGACCCAGATTTCCCCGTAAGCGTACGCGCCGGTGAAAGGCGGTGTTCCCAGGATCTGGGTGACATCCTTGTCCCAGAAGAGGGCATCCAAGGTGCAGGTCTTTCCAAAGAAGATGCCGCCTTTTCCCTTGTAGCCGTTGAACTCAACCCCGCACTCACCGCTGAAGTAGTTCTCGGTCTCGCCAAAGCCCATCGAGGCACCCAGGGAAGTGATGGTGAAGGTCTGGAACTTCAGCGGGCCGGTCAGTTCAAAGCCCACACCCAGGCCGGCCAGATATATCGACGGCATCACGCCGAACGTGAACTTTCCGTCCACGTTGGCTTTCATGTCCGGTGAAATCCAATCCAGGTTGACATCCTTGGCCCCCAGGGTGACTTCGGTGGCATTACCTCCCTTTGGCAGACATCCGGCTGCCGTATTGGCCGAGTTCAATTCGCGGATGCGGAGATAGGCGTTGAGTTTCATCTCATCGGGCACCTTCAGCTTGGCCTTGATGTCGAGGCGCAGTTCGCTGAGGGAATCGCCAATGATGTGGGCGTAGCCATCGATACGACCCGCCGCCATGACACCGGACGGAGTCCCCTTGCCACCCCCGTCAGACATGTTTTCAAAGCCATCCGACACCGACGAGAGCGTCTGGGCCAGGAGGTCGCGCAGGGTTTGATTGACCTGGGCAAAGACCGAGTCCATCGCTTCCCGGATGCTGGCATTCAGGTCATAGAACTGCTGTTGCAGCGTGTGGTGAATGATGGTCGCGATTTGCGACCCGAAAAGTTTGTCCTCGAGAATCTTCCTCAACTTGGCCTTGAGGTCGGCGGCCGTGAACTGCTTGAACGGATCATCCAGCCCCTGCTTAAAGCCACCGAACAGGAGGTTGTAGTCGGTCTGGATTTCGTTGGCGACCTTGGTGAACTCCGCGGTGGCGGCGGCCAGCTTGGTCTTCAACTCCTGGGCAAACCCGTTTCCGATATCGGCCTCGGACTTGGCCTTGACCAGGACCGCCCGCAGGTCGTTCAGGATGCCATGGAGGTCATCCAGGGTGGGGTCGACCGTCTTCAGGAAGTCATCCACCTGTTTGGCAAAGTCCGGCGAGCTGAAGATGGAACCGACATCTTCGGCGATATTCTTGATGAAGCCTTCGATCTTGCCGCGATCCGCTCCGTCGCTGCCGACGAAGGAATTGATTTCATCGACGGCAGCGATGGCCTGTCCGAGACGGTCCGAAACCTCCTTGGTGATGCCCGCCACGGCGGCGGTGCCGTCGCCAATCTTCTTCAATTCAGCGAGGATGGAACCCGCCGCGCCGCTGGTCGTCAGCGGACTGATCACACTGAGCGGCGGCACATTGAATTTTTTGAGCGCGTGATCGTAATTGCTTTCCAACTGGTTGTAGAGATTGTCAATGACCGGGTCGACGGTCGCCTGGAGGGCCTTGTCGAGCAGGTTGTGCAATTGCGCATCCAACAGCTCATTGATGGCTTTCATCCCGGTGTTGACCACCTGGGCAGAGATGATTCCCTCCAACTTCTTTTCAAGACCTCCGAGTTGATCAAACGCCAGATTGGCCAGGTTGGCCTGCGGGATCAGCTCGAACTGAGCTCCGAACTTGAGTTCGGCGTTCAGCGCGCTCAGGTACTTGATTTGATGCTCCACGTTGAGTACCAGCAGGTCATTCTTGACCGGGACAAACGATTGGAAGGCCCGGGTGCTGGAGGACCACTTCAACGGATAATCGAACTTGACTACCTCAATCCAGGTTCGCTGAGCGCGGACCCGATAGCGCTCATCCGGGGCATTGAAGCCGCTCCGGTATTTGTCGGGCGTCACACCCGCGACATCCGGGAACCCGCGATTGGATCGGTCTGAGGGATTCTCCGTAAAGTAATTGTGGCTGGCGTCGCCAAACCCCTTGTCCGGCCATCCACCCATCAGATAGACCGGCGCATTGGTGTCGGCCTTCGAGGCGCTGGTGTGAATGTGAACCTTGAGGTCTTCAAAGAAGGGGACATCCAGCTTGGCGGCCACGTTGAAGTAGCCGTGACCCGCCTTGTCGAAGGTCCAGTTATTCAGGTAGGCATCGTTGACCGGGGTCGCCGTGTATTTTTCGTTGGCCGGCCCACGCAGGGTGAATTGGTTGGGAAGTTTCAGGCGGGAGTCAAAGGGCGGGTCCAGCGGCTTGTTGGGCCCATCGGTATCGGCCCGGGTGATCAGATTGCCGTCCGGCTTGAAACCGAGGACACCGTGCAGGTTCTCCGAGACATGCTGGGCAACGGCTTGGACGCCGATGGTCAGGACCCCCTTGCTGGGGTCGCACGTTTGGTCCGCCGGACGGTCAAAGGCGATGACCAGGGGGATGAAGTCCGCATCCCAATAGATGAGCTTCTTGCTCTGGCCGATCTCGTTGGCGGGAACCTTGGCCGCACCGGGGGCTCCAAGGCAGGAGAACTTCATCTTGTCAAAGTCCTGGGTGAAGCCGGAGGGTTCCGGAACAAAAACCGATCCCACAGTTGCAGAGTCCCAGTTTTGATTGTCCAGATAACTCAGGCTGTAATTGCTGAAGGTGAACTTGTATCCGTAGAGGTCGAGATTCTTCGGGAATTGACCAAAGGTCGCCTCGTGGATACCGCTGACTCCGGAGGCCCGGACGTAATACTTTGAAAAGCTGTCCAGAGGATATGGACCGGTCGGTTTGCCAGCGATGATGCTCGAACCGCTCATCACATTTGTTCCCACACGGAAATTCAGACCGGCGTAGTCTCCGGCACCGACCTGGTAGGCGGGAGTTCCGTAGCGTTCCACCTTGGTGAGGTTTTTGGGCAAAACTCCTGTGTACAGCAAAACCGTGGGCAATTGTTCCTGGGCCTGGGTCGACTGGTCGCCCCGAAGGAAGGAGCCGGGCATGTGGAAACTGCCAGCATTAAACGCAATCGTTTTTTGGGCGTAATCGCCGAGTGCCGAAATGAATCCCCAGGTGAGCGGTGCCGGTGTGACGAGGTCAACTGCGGTCTGAAGACCACCGTCCGGCGTGAAGAAATAGGATGACTTGGTCGGCTTGCCAGTGATGGTCGCCGGGTCGTTGGTCCCACCGCAGCCGACATCGGTACAGTCCCGGGCATACGATTGGTCAAACGGTTTGGCAGCGTTTAATCCCCCAAACAACGGATTAATCAGGTCATCCTCAATCGATTGCTGGCCGAAGTCCGCCCACTCCAGGGTCGGTCCGGCCGGGAAGTGCGGATGGAACTTGCCGGGACCGAATTGCAATTTTGCAGTCACCAAGGCCTTTCCATCCGGGTCGGCTTTTACTTGAACCGTATCGCTGACTTTATCGACGAACTCATAATAGCGCGAATTGTCCTTCCGATCGGCAAAGGCTGGGAAGGCCTCCAGAGTCGCATACTCATCCTCGCGGGCATAGTGGGCGTGACCGGTGGTACCAAAATCCAACTCGCCCTTGGAGACCAGCCAGGTAAGTTGGACAAATTCGTACCAGAGTGGTTTGGATTCTTCGGCCAGATAGGCCGTTCCGAATCCGCTGACCACCGGGTTGGTGGCGGGTTGGAGGCTTTGGTTCAGCTTGTAAAAGCTTTGGAAAATGGCGAGGTCGGAGATGATGTGATTGGTTCGATTAAACGAATACCCCGCTCCCGTCGGAATAACCACGTACAATTGGGAGGCCGCACCATTGGTATAAAGAACGACCGGACCCCGGGCGAATTTGATGTTGGAAGCCACGTCCACATCGGGACTGGGTGCCGTCAGGGCAACGCCTCCAGCGGCCAGGTCGGCATCCCCGTTCGAACGTAACCAGACATCCAATGCCGTTCCGTCGCCGTAGGTGTGGTCTGGTTCTCCAATGACAAATCCTTTCTGACCATCCACGGAAAGTGTGGTTCGAACTCCATCGGGGGCGAGCGTGATCACCGGAGGGGCGCTCGCCACGTGGGTGAACGTGGTGGCGACATCGCCGAAATGCAGGGTGCCATCAAATTGGAGATACCGTTGGGCGGGGGTATCCCGTTGATTGAAGGGCACTTCAGGTCCGCCGGTGACGTCAATGTGGCCGATGCTGACGAGGAGATGGTACGTCTTGTTGACGGCGTCCAGTTGGGTTCCCGGGGCCGGTGCGAACGTCAGGGTGTCGAGGGTCGAAAGTTCGGTGGGCTGGGGTACCGTCGATGATCCGCCCGGTGGGATCACGTTTTGAATGGACTTCACCAATTCGACGGTGTCATTGGCGAGCGGGACGACCTGTTGGGTGGACGCATCCCGGAGCTCCAGGTGATAGCGAATCTTGACCGGGGAAGTGGACACCGGGAAAACCCATCCGTCGTAACGCACGAAGTGGCTGATGACGTCCACCGAGAACTTTCCCTCGCTGGGACTGCCGTTGATCAGGTAGGTCTGGTCCGGCGTCGCGGCGGTCAATTCCGCGAATACGTTTAGCGGCAAGTCGAATGCGTTGGTGTTGGTAAAGGGGATGTAGCGCTGATCCGGGCTATTTTGGCTGATCCCGGTATCGCTCGGACGGAAGAGTGAGCCGGTCGCGCGACGCCAGAGGTGGAGGCCGACATGGTAGCGTTTGGCCGGGTCCAGTGTTCCGGCTGGAAACAGATCGACCGCCGCATCCACAGGAAAGTTAATGAAAATAAAGGAAGGGCGGGAAATGGTCTGCGAAATGACGACTTCCTTGTTGGTCTTTCCCGCAACCAAGAGCGGTTGGATGTTCCCATCCTGGTCTTCCAGGGTGAAGTGAAGGGCGTATTCGTACGAATTGGTCTTTTGGTCGCCGTTGAGCGGGTGGTTGTAATAAATCTGCGCCAGAACCGCGAGATGGTCGCGGTTATAGGCATCGGACCCCACGTTGGCATCGGAGGCGATGATATAGCCCGTGTAGTTGGTGACGGCCACAGAGGAGATGCTGGCGCTGACATCCGCCCGGAGTCGGTTGGTCGTCAGGGTTGCCAGGAGAAGCCACAGGAAACCGAGCCAGTGGCGGGGTCGAACGATAGTTGAGAGCGAGGTCATAAGCATTGGGCCAAAGGGCGGTGTCCGAAAACAAAGGCGCAGTTCAAAAACATCCAGGGACAGGGGAAATCACTTTACTTCAAAAATCAGGTGGTGTGCATGCCGAGGGGAAATCGGCATTCGAAATTCATCAGATGGTCGCCACGACGGTTCGCCCTGAAACGAAAGGACATTTCCTTCCGGGGTAAAGCGATTGGTATGCCATTCTCATACTTGAAAAACGAAAAAGTACAATCGCCAAATTCAGAGCCCGGCGCTCGCCTTCGACGCGGGTCCTTGGACCATTGACATTGGGACGAGTTGGGAGCTCGCTACCCGCTGAACCCGAGATATGGGATGGAAATGACGAGTGCTTTTCGCAGCGAACAGGGCTCGGACCGCCCCTCGCTTGACGGAAGCGGAGGTTGGCAGGTGTCTTGACTTGCAATGCCGAGAATTTCTTCATGAACGACGCAGTGATGCTGTCCTACTAACAAAACCCGCCAATCCGCCGATCGGCGGAGAAGCCCTGTCGGCTATCATGCCGAATATTCCCCGGTCTGATGTGGGGAAGATTTCGAAGCAGGATGTCTATTGCTTCAACTCAGGAATCAGGGCTAGCGTCTGCCGATCACTTTCGGTCTGGGCTTGGGCCTTGTCATCGTGAAGCTCCTAGCGGAACGACGCGGCGGTGGGGTTGGGTTCACAAGGCTGAGAAGGCCAGGATACGACTATCAGGTGACAACTGCCCATGGGGGGGGCGGAACAAACGATGTTTTCCTGAACGGAATGAAATCCAGCCCGCGGAACGGATGAAAAAAAAGATACTCATCATCGAGGATGTCCGGGCGATGCGCGCCAATCTTGTGGAGCTGTTTGAGTTGGAAAATTACCAGGCGTTCGCCGCTGCGGACGGCCTGGAGGGTGTGGCCCTTGCCCGCAGCGAGTTGCCGGATTTGATTTTGTGCGACGTGATGATGCCCAAGCTCGACGGCCACGGGGTTCTGGCGACGTTACAGAACCATCCCCCTACGGCGCGCACCCCGTTTGTGTTTCTCACCGCCAAAGGTCAACGGTCTGACGTCCGTGCCGGCATGGATTCGGGTGCGGACGATTACCTCGTCAAGCCAGTGCCGCGAGAAGAATTGCTCAGTGCGGTGAAGGCTCGACTGGAGCGGGCGGAGAAGCAGCGCATGGAATTTCGGGTTGAATACAAATCCGCCAAGCCGCTTGAAACACTCGGGCTCACCCCCCGCGAGGCCGAGGTTTTGTTTTGGACCGCACAGGGGAAAACCAACGCCGAAATTGGGGTCATCCTGGGCGTTCTACCGTCCACCGCCAAATCACACTTGGAACATATCTATGACAAATTGCAAGTGGACGGACGCCACAATGCAACCCTGCGGGCCTTGGAAGTATTATCCGCATTTGGAGCCTGATTCAGCTTAACGAGACGGGGCAAATTCCAGCAGTCCTATTTCGTCGAGGTTGTCCCGCCAAGGACCTCCAACGCGCGCAACGTCGCGGCATTGCGACTCTCGATGCCAAGCTTCTCAAACAGGTTGGTGAGGTGCCGTTTCACTGTCGCTTCCGCCATGCCGAGAATGATGGAGATGTCCGCATTGCTTTTTCCCTGGGCGACCCAAAGAAGCACTTCCGCCTCACGCGCGGTAAGACCCATGGATTCCAGCGGAGCCGACGAAGAAAAATCCGGATGAAAGCCGCGTGCCTGGACTTGTGCCTGGGCGGCATGAGCGTCCGCTCGTTCAAGACGGGCTGAAATGGCAGCAAACAATTCCTGCCGACCTGCCGGTTTGGTCAGATAATCGTCCGCACCCAGGTTCATGCCGGCTCGGACGTCGATTTTTTCGCCCCTGGCGGTGAGGAAAATAAAGGGGGTGGTTGCAATCGCCGGATCGCTGCGCACGCTCTGCAGCACGGCAGAGCCGTCCCCTTCGGGCATCATGACATCGCAGAGAATGAGATCGGGCCTCTCTCTTTTCGCGATTTCGATACCTACCCTTCCGTTCTCAGCACCGAACGGTTGGTATCCCTCCAATTCGAGCAGCGAAAGCAGATTCCGTCGCATCTGTGGCTGATCTTCGATGACGAGAACCCTCCTCACGTTTCTAAAATGCCAGTGACGGAATCTGGTGGCAACCCAGGACGTTGGAAATACGACCAAAGTTGTATTTTGTATTCTCCCCGCACTGCATCATATGGAGTTGACCGGAACAGATGCCACTTTAATGAATTCGCACCAGATAACGTGGATCCGTCACACTTTTGCCAAAGTGGCGGATGCGCCTGACGTGGCGGCGCTCGCGTTCTATCGGAATCTTTTCACTCTCGATCCCTCGCTTCGGCCACTTTTCGGGACGGACATCCTCGTGCAGTCGAAGAGACTGATGGAAGGACTTGGAATCATCGTGAATGGCCTGGACCAACCTGAGCGACTGACCCCGATGTTGGAAGAACTCGGTGCCAGGCACGTGGGATATGGTGTCTGCGATGCTCATTATGCGACAGCCGGGCGGGCATTACTCCTGATGTTTTCCCAAACATTGGGGTCCGGGTTTTCTGAAGAGGCCATGTCCGCCTGGGAATCGGCCTGGGAATGGACGGCCAGAACCATGATGAGGGGGGCCCGGTCCGCCTCGGCGGAAAAGAGCCCGGCTATTCGGCAAACGAAACTGGTAACTGTACGGTAAAAGAGGTGCCTCCACCCTCGCGGCTACGCCACTCAATGGTGCCGCCGTGCAGTTCCACGCACCGTTTTACAATGGTGAGACCCAATCCTGTTCCGGGAATATCTCCGACATTGGCCCCTCGATGGAAGGGTTCGAACAGGCGACGGACATCCGAGTCAGGAATGCCGATTCCTTGATCGGCAATTTCGAAAAACATCCAGTCATCATCAAGAGTGATGACAAAATCCACGTTGCTGTTGACGGGCGAGTACTTGACCGCATTGCCGAGAAGATTGGTGACGATATGCCGCAGCAGCACTTGGTCCGCTTTGGTGGCCATATCCGGGGCTTCGAACCGAATCGTGCATCGGCGATCGGTCGAGGAAAGTATTTCGTCGATGATCGGCTCAAAGAAACTTCGGAGGTGGAGACTCGCGGGACGGCAGGAAAGTTTTCCAGACTCGACGCGGCTGAGGAATAACACCTCATCCATCATTTCTGCCATCCGTCTTGTGGATGAACGGATGTCACCTATCAGCTCATTGCGGCGTTCCACGCTGAGACGGTCCATATATCCGTCGAGCAAGTCGGAAGAGGTCAGGATGACGCCGAGCGGTGTGCGGAATTCATGCGATACCATCGAGACAAATCGCCCCTTCAATTCGCTCAACTCCCGTTCCATCTGCAATTCTTCGTCCCGATGGAGCGCGAGTGCCTCTGCTTTGGCGTAATCCCCGATGAGTCTTCGGTGATGTTTCAAGAATGCCAATGAAACAAATCCGACGATGGCGGTTGAAAAGGAAAGGGTCCATCCCATCCACCGCCCGGAAGAGCTGGGCGGCGGGTCCAGATGAACTTCACCTTGCGGAAGGGTTCCGACAGGGGATTCCCAATTCAGCTGGATTCTTGTGAGTTCCCGGCGAAGGGCGGCGGGATTCCAGATATCGAGGGCATTATCCCGGGTTGCAAAGACCAGGTGCCGTCCGTCCCGTGTCCATCGTGCCATCCGGAGCGGAGAAGGGAATGGACCTTCCAGGACGCCGACTTCATTGCCGGTCTCAGCCACCAACAGGTGGGCCCGGTTGGAGGACAAGGCAACGGCCAGCCATTCGCCATCCGGCGATAATGCCGCAACTCCTGAATAGTTTGGACTCTGCTGGTCGGCTGGCTTGGACCACATCAACTCCCAATTTTGGACGCGGTAGACGCGACAATCGATGGAGGTGGTAACGACCAGCCAACGACCGTCCGGACTGAACTGCACACCCGCCTGGGCTGTACTCAACTGTTTGGAATAGTTGCCGGTTCGCGCATCGAACAGGCATGTTCCCCTGTCTCCGGAGCCCACAGCGAGCCATCGACCATCCGGGCTCAACGCCATGGATGCGGAACCACGTGAACTGCCTGAACGAGGATCGACGCTGCTGTGGTGTATTCCTCCCATTTCAACGATCCCGGCTGGCCCTCCGGGTGAATCAACCCAGATCGCGCCGGCGGGAAGGTTGACATACGCCCGGGTCCGTCCATCGATCGAGGTCGTCATCAAATCGATCTCCCGGTTGGCTACTTGGGATATCACCGATGGCCGACCCAGAGCGACTTTCGGGTGAACAGCGTTGGACTCCTGGAAAACGTCCAGAATCTCCAGGTGACGGTTGCGCGTGAGATAGAGTTTGGGTTCCGATGGATCGAAGCAGAAGGACTGGACCTGGGTGAAAGGGATGGACTCTGGGGGTGTGTCCTCCTCCAGATTCCAAATCAGCAAACCGTCCGGATTCGACCTGGAAATCGCTGAACGTCCGTCCGGGCTGAGGTCCATGGTGTAACCGTCGGCCTGGGTGGGTACCCCTGCGAGTCGCGTATAGATTTCATTGCGAACCGACCGACGAACTTCCATTCGCTGCCGGGGCAGGAGCCATCCAGTCAATCCCGAGTTCCCCCAGGAAAGGAGCACCCGCCGTTCGAAAACGGCCACAGGCTGGCGGTCTGGAAGGTCCCAGTAGTAGGTTGTATTGCCGTTGGACACCCCCGCCAACCGGCGTCCCGTCGGATCGAATTGAAGAAGGAACACCGATTCCTTGGGACCGGAAAGTTCGGTTTTTATGCCACGATCCACGTCCCAAACATGAATTTGGACCGAGTTCCCGGCGATGGCCAGTTGAACGCCATCGGAACTCCACTTCAGGACGCGTGCGCCGTCGGGAAACGGATATTCCGCCAGCTTCCGATGATTGGACCAGTCCACCAGTGATACCTTTCCGTTGGAGAAAACGGCGAACTGGGTTGAATGGGGGCGGACCGCACCATGGTGATAGGACCCATACTCCGGGAAATGAGCGATCATCTCCCCGGTGTGTGAATCCAGTACCGCGAACCCGTCGGGCGAAAACACCGGGGCCACCAGGGTCCTGCCATCTGAGGAAAAAAATCCTTTGCTTAACGGACCGCGAACCCGATCGGCGTCCCGCACGAAGCGAGGTTTGCCGGACTCAAGGTCCCAGACTGCCAGCGCACCTCCCGCGTACCGGGCTGCGAGAGCGTCACCATCCGGTGCAAAGGTCAGGGTCACCACTTCGCCCTGCGGGTCCGGGATGCCCCCGTCCTTTAGGCGCAAACGCTGGAACACAATAGCGTCCGCGGTGCGATACAAAACGATGTCACCGTTGGTGAAGCCAACCGCGCATATTTGAAGCGAGGCATCGAATTGGTAGGCGACCTCGGCACCTTTGAGGGGCAGGACGAAGTCGACCCGATCCTCCGGCAGGGCCAGAGTGGCAATGGCCTCGTTGCGGAGTTCTGCCGTTGGAGCAATGGCGGTCGCGCGTCGAATGGTTTCCAAGGCCTCTTCACGTCGGCTCTTGGATTGTCCCAGACGCGTGGCTTTTGCTTCCTCCAAAAGGGAGCGCCACAGGTCGGCTCGTGCCGTTTTCTCGGCGGCTTCCGCCCGATGAAGACTTGCCACCGCCATGCCTTGCAGGTTCGCGGCACGATAACTTTGCCAGAGGGCCGAGAAAGCGAGAACCAACGCACTTCCAATCAGCAAAGCAACGGCCGTGTTGGCCCGCCGCAAGCTCCGGCGGGCGGTATCGCGATTCAACAAAGCCGGTGGATCGGCTCTGCCTCCCGCTTCTGCGGCACGGGAATTTCCTGAATCAGACGCCATGGCAATGGATACCCAGGGGACGGCTCCTCATGCCTTCAGGGTTGCAAGACCTTGAACCCTGAACAATCGGTAAATCGTGACCGGCAGGAGCCCATTCCCGGCCCGCGTCATTGGGGTTCATCCGCTGCCACGGGCCGGGGCCGCCGAGTGGCTCCCGCGGTGTCGTTCGACTCTGCTGGAACGATGGGCTGAAGTCTTTCCGAACGGGTGCCCCTCCAAGCCGCTCCCACCACGATCAGGGTCAGCAGCAGGTGGACACCCAGCCCTGAGGAGAGGCCAAGCGAAAGCTGGTGGACGCCCAGCCATCCGGCGAGAAGTGTCCAAACCCACAACGGATGAAAATCGACGGGCTGGGGTATGGGCCGCTTGTTCAGCAGCCAGGGGGTGAGAAAAGCCAGGACCAGGAGGGTGGACACCGGTGTCCCCATCCAGTAGGCCAGCGGGGCACCGGCCAATGTTCCACCCTGAAACTCAATCCATCGCCACCAGTGCAGGTGTGACGCTACGGATTCGATCAAAACCCATTCGTACATCGTCAGAAGCGTCGCAAGACCCAGGACCCAGAAGCCGTAGTACTCGAGGCTTCGGTGACGCTTGAGCACCAGTCGGGCCACGCCGCGTCCCAGGAGGAGCAGGGTCAACCGGAACGGGACCATCAACAGGGGTACGGAAGCCCACTGTGCGCCGGCTCCATCCTCAAAAGAGCGACCTCCAAACGGCAGCCCGGTATGGGCGTCCAGAAGGTCGAGGGCAAACCCCATCATTCCCCCGACAACGGTGACTCCCACCACATTTTGCGTCGGCAGTCGCCGGGCAACCCCCACCAACAGGCTGAGGGCCGCCAGTAACCAGATGGCCATGGGGACCCAGACCCAGTCGATACCTGGGTCGATATTCAAACCGACCCGAACGGCCTCAGTGACGATGGCCAGAATCAGCCCTGCGAGAATCGGATGATGAAGAGCCGCCGGAACGGGATGGAGCCACGTGGTTGGCGTGGAAGCCGGTGGGCGTTCGGGCATGGGCCGTGAAGCGACCAGCGAATGGATGTGCCTTTACCAAATCTTGGCCCTCGCCTCGGGTAAACGCCACAGGGCGTCCCCGGGTCCGATGCCGAACGCTTCGAAAAATTCCGGCTGATTCACGTGGGGGCCGATGCCGCGGAATTGGGCGGGCGCATGGACGTCGACCACGATGCGTCGGCGCAATTCGGCCTCACGCCAATTAACCCTCCAGAGCTGGGCCAGGCTGAGGAAAAACCGTTGTTCCGATGTAAATCCATCAATGGTTTTGCGACGCGACGGGTCCTTGGTCAGTGCCCGTTGAAGAGCCTCGAAGGCGATGCTGGTCCCGCCCAAATCCGCCAGATTTTCACCCAGCGTCAGTTGACCGTTCACCTTCAGGCCGGGCAGCGCCTCATAGCCGGAGTACTGGTCGATCACCAACTGCGCCCGTCGCTTGAACTCGGTCGCGTCCGCCGCCGTCCACCAATCCCGAAGGTTGCCGTCGGCATCATACTGGCGACCCTGATCATCGTAGCCGTGGGTGATTTCGTGGCCGATGACCACCCCGATGGCCCCGTAATTGATGGCGTCGTCCGCATCGAGATCGAAGAAGGGGGGTTGGAGGATTCCCGCCGGAAAAACAATCTCGTTTTGAGCGGGATTGAAGTAGGCATTGACCGTCTGCGGAGTCATGTGCCACTCGGCCCGGTCCACCGCACCACCCACCCGCGCCAATTGACGTTGGGATTCAAACCGGGCCGCCCGCTCGACATTGCCATGATAGTCGTCCCGGGTGATTTTCAGCGCGGAATAGTCGCGGAAGTGCTCGGGATGCCCAATTTTCTGGGTAAACCGGTCAAACTTCTTCAGCGCCTGCTGGCGGGTCTCGGGGCTCATCCAGGGAGCCTTTTCCAGACGCTCGTGAAACACGGTTCGCAAGTTTGCGACCAATTCCTCCATCCGGCGCTTGGCGCCCGATGGAAAGTACTTTTCCACGTACAAGCTCCCCAGGGCCTCACCGATGGCGGCGTCGGTTTGTTTGGCGGCGCGCTGCCAGCGCGGCTCCTGCTGCGGCTGTCCGAGGAGCGTGGTTCCGTAGAAGGCAAAGTGCTCGCGGTCGACTTCGGAGTGCAGGCGGCTCGCGGAGGACGACAAAGTGTGCCACCGGAGGTAGACCTTCCAATCGGAAACCGGATGGGACGTGATCAGGTGGTCCAGGGCGGTCAGGAAATTGGTTTGTCCCACAATCAGCCGGTCCAGTTTCGGCAATCCGAGAGATTCGAGGTAGGGACCCCATTCCAAATGGGGTGTCGCGGCCACCAGTTCATTGATGCTGAAGGGGTTGTAATTGGCCTGTGGATCGCGCAATTCCACCCGCGATTTGCTGGCTTTGGCCAATTCGGTTTCCAGCGCGACGATTCGGGTCGCCGCGTTGGTGGCCACCTCGTCACTGTCGCCCAGGAGCTTCTGCATTCGGATGATGTGCTGCTGGTAGGCAGCCCGCTGGGTGGCAAATCCCTCAGAGAGGTAATAGTCCCGGTCGGGCAACCCCAAGCCCCCCTGCCGCACCTTGAGGGCATAAAAGCCGCTGTTTTTGGCATCGGCCTCGACATCGGTCGCGAAGAGGCCGCTGACATCCGCCACGTGCAGGCTGGCCAGTTCCCGGAAAAGGTCGGTAAAGGTCTCGATCCGGTCGATTCGCTGAAGTGTTGGCTCGATGGGTGTGAACCGGAGGGACTCGATCCGGTTGGTGTCCATGGCCGCGGCATAAAAATCGCCGACCTGCCGTACGGTTGCCGAAGGAGCGGTCGCCGACGCGGCGGATTCGAGGACACCGTGAATTTGATTCCAGTTGAGCTGTTGAAGCTCGTCAAATCCACTCCATCGGGCTTTGTCCGAAGGGACCGGGTTGGCCTTCAGCCAATTTCCACACGCAAACCGGTAGAAATCCGTTTTGGGATTCACCGACCGATCCAATGCTTCAATCGAGAACCGCGGAATTTTCCCAATGGAATCCTCCGCCCAGCCTGTCCACAGGCTCATCGTGAGGAATAGAGACCAGCGCAACGCCTTCATTTTTGGAATAATATCAGGACGGAATTTTAAAAGCTAGAATGCTCCTTTCGATTGATGACGCGAGGTGAACCCAGCTTACTGGCCAAGGTCGCAGTCCTGAGAACGGCCCATTGGCTTCGTCCATACGAAACAGGTCGCCAAAGTGGAAGCGGCGTCCCGCCGCTTTAGCCTTCCGGATTGATGCGGCCACAGGGGAGTGTTGCGGTCCGAACCGCCGACGGCTCCTCTGACGCCTCGGTTCGGCGGACGTTCGATCGGCTTCACCCGTACGGGACGGGTTGCTGAAGTGGAAGCGGCATCCTGCCGATTTTGCCCCCCGAATGGATGCTCCCGAGCGGAATTGATGTAGTCTGAACCGCCGCGGCTCGGCAGGAGCCTCGGTCCTGCGGACGGCCAATTGCCTTCGCCCGTGCAGAAGAGGCCTGGTGTTGGAGCCGCCATAGGCTCGGCAGGAGTCTATCCCTACCGATGTGGTTTGTATTCAATGACATGCATCAAAAATGTACGAAGCCATGGTAGGGCGAACCTCCTGGTGAGCCGCGGCGGTTCGAATCACCTCCGATGTCAACCTTACGCGTTTTCTTCATCTGCGAAAATCTGTGAAAATCTGCGGACAAAAATCTCCCAGCTCTGGAGCAGTGTTCGCAGATTTACGGATGGACGCAGATTCTGAAGACAGGTAATGGGCTATCAATGGTTCATCCCGATATTCTCTGCGTCGTGGGTAAACGGTTCATTGGTGCCGAGTCTCCCTGGACGACATCCACTGGTAAAAAATCCCCGCTCCACAAAGCGTGTGGAGCGGGGAAATACCGATTCGACCTCCCAAACCCAGTCGCTAGCGCTTCATTTAGCCCGAGTTCCGGGAGGGTATCGGCAAAATTGTCTCAAAGGCGTCGCATGTTCGAGCGCCGCCGTCGGCTGGTTTCTCGAGTGTCCATGCGTTCAATGTCTGCACGAATGACAAGCTGACTGTCTCACGGTTTCAAAATCTGCCCATCCGCCGGTTGGCGGAGGACCTGCGCCTGATCGCTTCAGATTCCTACTTCCTCGGTACCCTCTGAGCCCTATGTGGTCGGTCGCCCTGGCTGCAATTTTCAATTCTCGGGGAGTGGATTGCCTTTTACCTGGATTCGAGTCCATTCAGGAGTGATGGATGGACTCCATTGACCCGCCTTATGCCTTTGAATCGGATTTTCACTCTGACCCTGGTGGTCCTGGCCGCTTGCAAGGTCCTCGCCGTTGATTTTCCGGCGCCCCGTTCCCTCGGGGACACCAATACCTACGGGCGTAACGTTCAGCGCACCCTCCGCCTGTTGTCCGAAAGCACTCCTGATCATCGGAATACGGTTCGTATTCTTTTCTATGGCCAAAGCATCACCGACCAGGATTGGTGGAAGATTGTTGCGTCCGATTTGCGCGCACGTTTTCCCGCAGCCCACCTGATCATCGAGAATCGATCCCTGCCAGGATTTGCTTCCCAAATGCTGGTGAAAACCGCCGAGACGGACCTCTATCCGTTCCAGCCCGATCTCCTGATTTTTCACGTCTATGGTGCCCACGACAAATACGAGGACATCATCCGCCGCACCCGGGAGCGCACCACGGCCGAAATCCTGATGCAAACGGATCATGTCAACAAACCGGCGGACCTGACCGAAGAAACCGATCCGGCCAAGGTTCCCATCCAGAAGGGCAATTGGGATGCATTCATGAACCACAATTGGCTGCCGTCGCTGGCTCGGAAATACGGGACGGAATTGTGTGACCAGCGAACACTCTGGAAGGCCTATCTTCTGGACCAGCATTTGGAGCCATCGGCTTTGCTGAAGGATGGGGTTCACCTCAACCCGCACGGGGAATTTTTCATGGCCGAGTGCGTGAAGGCCTATCTACGGCGGGACGCAAAGTTCGATCCGGCCCCGGCGGAGTCATGGGTGAAGACCCTCAAGGTTGGCCAGGACCTTCACTGGTCCAACGGAACCCTTCGGGTAGAATTCGAGGGCAATCGGGTTGACGTGGTCTGCAAACCGGGGAGCTCGAAACCCGCTGCCGTCCGCATCGATGGCCACCGTCCTTCGGAGTTTCCGGAGTTGTATGGATTCACCCGGGCGTTGACGACGCCCGAAGGCAAATGGCCGGTCCGTTCACCGGTGGTGGCACCGATCCGGTCCGAGAAGCCGTTGCAGGTGGAGGAATGGACGATGGACGTCAGAAAGCTCGACGACACGGAGAAGTTGTATGCGTTCAGTGTGACCGGCTCGAAGACGGGTCCGGATGGTGAAGGCCGGAGCGACCGGCCTTTTGTCTCCAATTCCGGTCGGGTGAAGATCGATCCGGAGGACTGGAATGTCGCGTACGCCCTGAGTTTGTCGGGCATCAAACCGGTGCCGGATCGCTTCATCGCCAAATGGAATGTGGTCAGTCGGTTTGCCGATGAATTTGTCTTTCCCGGCGTAACAAATTCTGCGGTTGAAACGGTCATCACCGTGGCCCAGGGCCTGTCCAACACGCGCCATGTTTTTGAAATCGAAGGAACCCCGGAAACTCCGATGGCTGCCCTTCAGGTCTATCGCCCGCCGTTTCCCGGAGCAGAGCATGGAGGGAAATAGGGTCGGGTGTCATCAGAGCCCGTTACGGTTTCTCGGCGACAATTTCCCCGTCCTTCATGACGTAAACCGAGGTGCCGTGCATCCGGGCGGTCTTTCGGGCCACCTTGCCGGCACGTCGGAGTGCCCGACCAACCGCGAGGACATGCTCCGGCAGTTGTTGCTTAGGTGTCATCAGTTTCATGGTCCGTAGTTGATCAAAACAGGAGTCGATGACGAGTTGTCGTACACCGACCACCGGTCCGCCAGAGGACGGTAGGTGACCTCAAAATTTTTCCAACCCCGAATGAAGCGCCGGGTGACATCGGGTCTGGGCACATGGTGCCCGCCTTCCTTGACCCGGGCAGCGACCCGCCGAATGGCCAGGCGCGGCGACGCCAGTCGGAGGTATACGATTTCGATCCGGTATCCTTAAGCCAGAAAATCCACTCGTTCAAAATTGCCGCCCAGGATGGGTGCGGCTGGCGTTTTAAGCCAGCCCTCCAGGATGGTGCTGTAAACCGATCGAAAATCGGTGGAAAAGCGGATGTCGCCATTCTGAAGATTTTCGGGAGCGAGGGAGGGCGCGACTCCATGGATGCCGGGGCGCACGCGTCCTCCGGCAATGAACAACGGTGCAGCCGCACCGTGGTCCGTGCCCTCATTGGCATTTTCCTGAACCCTGCGTCCAAATTCACTGAAGGTCATCAACAAGACCCGGTCGAGCTGGCCCAGGGCTTTCAGGTCTGCGAGAAATGCGCGAGTCGCGTCTCCCAGTTCACCCAGCAATTTCTGATGAGTGGGCATTTGATGCGAGTGGGTGTCGAAGCCGCCATGACTGACATAAAAGACCCGCGTCCGAAGGCCACCAGCGATCAGGCGGGCAACGAGCTTTAAATCGGTCGCCAGGCGTGACGATGGATAGGGCGATTGGTTCCTGGCTTTGGATGCGACCCGACGGATCACATCCGCGCTGGACCGCGCATCCACGGCCGTCCGTTCGAGGAATTCCAGCGGCGAGTCTGGATGGGTAGGGCTGCCTCCCGCGAGGCTTCCGATGCTCGATCCACTGGTGGCACCTTGCTCCTGCATCCCGATTTCGGGATGCCCGCCGAGCTGACGATAGAACTTTTCACTACCCATCGCCTCCGTCCGTTCCATCTCTCCCTCGACATACTGGAGAGATTCGGGAGTTTCAATCGCCACGGATTTCGGATGGGTGGCATTGAATGCCAGGGGGGCCTGTCGCCCCACCGCGATTCCGACCGTGGGGTCGGCACCGGAGCAGGCATGATCAAAATAACGACCGAGCCAGCCTCGATTCTCGACACGGTCGCTGGCACTGGCTGTCATCCAGATGTCGGTGCTGCGAAAATGAGACCGATTGGGGTTGGGGTAGCCGACCGCCTGAAGGACTCCCAGATGACCTTCGTCGTACATCGACTTGAATCCGGCGAGGGCGGGATGCAATCCAAGCGAATCGTTCAGGTGCAGAACCTCGCCGGGCGACAGGGCAAGGCGAGGCCGGGCACGATGATAGTAATCATCGGCGAATGGGACGACGGTGTTGAGCCCGTCATTCCCTCCGGCCAACTGAAGAACCACGAGGATGCGTTCGTCCGCTCCGTTGGAGTCCTGGGCCCGTGCTTCGAGTTGCTGGACCGTGGAGGCCAGAAAATGGGGAACGGTTCGCGCCAAGGCCCCGCTCATGAGGGCACTGCCGAGGAACTGACGTCGATTCAAAGGTGAATTCATAGATAAATGAAGGGGCGGGCTTTGTGAATCAGGTGAGTTGGTACTCCGGCGTGCACAGGGCCAGTCGGATGATGCTCAACAGGTTGGAACGGTCGTCGGATTTTGCAGTGCGGATGTAGTCGCCCAGGGTGGAGTTTGACCCGGCAGAAAATGAGGCTTGAAGAAATCGACGCTGGATCGCGGTCAGCATCGTTTCGGTCGAAGAGCGATCCTCGTTCGAGAACAGTCGTGAAGCAGATGCGGGGGGTGTCTCCAAGTGGGCCGTCATCCGCTCCAAGGCCGCCTGGACGGCGGGACGTTTGGCGGCAATGGGCAGGACATTCTGACCTTCCACGAGTAACAGAGCCAAATTGTGACGGGTCAACAGCGTGTTGGTATTGATCCAGGCTGTCCCTCCATCCCACCCTTTGACGCTCGGGGGCAGGAACAGCTCCTGTCCCAGGAGTCGGAGGGCATTGATCGGCAAAGGTGCAGGCGGAAGCGGTCGTTCCAGTTGTCGACAGGCCATGACCAGCAGTTGGACCGGACTCTTGATCTGCCGTCGGATAACCCGGGGATCATAGAACGCTTCTGCCATGAGCAGGGTGCGAAGCAGGGGTTTGAACTGCCGCCCCTGACGGATGAATTCCATTGCCAATGCTTCGTTCAGCCCGGGTTCAGGTGGGATTCCTGCGAAATAGTTCCAAAGTCTTCCGGTGATGAATCGGGCGCTTTGCGGCGATTCGGCGATGACATCCAAAACATCGTCTCCCTGAAGTCTGCCCGACTTGTTGAGCACCGTTTTCATCGCCCCGTCATGTTGCTCTGAGCGAAAGACAAATTCCCACCGGCGGCGATCGACGGAAAATCCGGTGAAGGCCCGGGCGGCCTCGGTCACATCTTTCTCCGTGTAATTCCCTTCACCCAGGGAAAACAATTCCATCAATTCACGGGCAAAGTTTTCATTGGGATGACTCGCGCGGCTTTGAGCCTGGTCGAGCCAGACCAGCATGGCCGGGTCCCGGGCCACCTCGCCGAGTAGGTTTCTCCACGCGCCACGTCCGTGCTGGCGAAAGAGTTCATTTTGCCGCCACATCAGGTAGGGCGATCGAACCTTGGTCAGGCTTGTGGCGAAGTGTCCATGCCAGAAAAGGGTCATCTTCTCCTGCAACGGTGTCCGCGTCTGGACCATCGCCTCCAGCCACACATGCTGCATCTCTGCCGTCTCCCGAATCAGGCGTCTCCGGTGGGATCGCTCCAATTCACGGCGTCGTTCGGGCGTGGTCGATTTCATCTCCTGACGCTCCTCCGCAAGGTGAGGATCGAATCGAGCCCATCCCGCGTCGGGCGGGACGGTGGTGGGCGATGTCGCTTCAACCAATTGATCCACCGCATCCTTGAATGGAACTGCGGCCAGTGCCTCGATTTCCCTGGGCGTACCGCCAAACCCAGCCCGATTCAGCAAATGGGCGGCAGTCGAGAAATTCCATCGAGAGGTGGGCAGAGGTTCCAGCATACGTGCATCCAGACGCTGCCGACGTCCCAATGGTTGCTTGAAAGTAGTGTCGTGTATCCGAATCAGTAAAACGACACGGGGAGAAGATGCTGCCGAGCCCCATTGGGATGGATCCCCCAAAAATACCCCTGCTCCAAACGGGGTGCGGAGCAGGGGTTTGAATTGCCGTTCCCACCCCTCGAACCCAGTCGCTGGCGCTTCATTCAGCCCGGGTTCGGTGGAAGGTATGGCGAATGGGATTCCATGGGGTCTGTCCATCGCCCCGTCAACGGTCAAACCTCCATGAGCAGGATGGCCACAACTCCACCCCACCGCCCCTTAGACGCGCGAAGCGTGCAAAAGGTTCCAGAAAAGTTTCCACGGCTTGCATCCCGGACGTTCAACTTTACCCTGCCAACGGTTATGCCGTTTTCCTCCCTCCTCTCTCGACGGACGGTCCTGGCGGGCTCCCTGGCCCTTGCCGCGCTCGCTCCGGTTTGCGCGCAGCATCAACTGGCTGGGTCCGCTTACGTCCCAAAATTGGCCGCCGCTTCGGACGAAGGCCAAAAGGCCATCAAACGGTTTCAATTGCCGACCGGATGGAAGTGCGAGCTCTGGGCCGCCGAACCCGACCTTGCCCAGCCGGTCGCATTTTACATGGACGATGCCGGAAAGGTGTACGTTTGTGAGACCTTCCGCCACAGCCAGGGAGTCGACGATATCCGAGGGCATCCCGATTGGCTCGATGAAGAACTGGCCTCCAAGACCGTCGAGGACCGCATCGGCTTGTTGCGTCGGCATTACAATAATGACCTTTCGAGCTACACCCAACACACCGAGCGGGTCCGTTTGCTCGAGGACACCAAGGGACTGGGCAAGGTGGACCGCTCCGTGGTCTATGCCGAGGGATTCAATCAAGTGCTCGATGGTATTGCCGCCGGCGTTCTCGCCCGTGGCCAGGATGTGTACCTGGCCAATATCCCGAACCTGTGGCGCCTTCGGGACACCAACGGCGACGGCATCGCCGATGAACGCAAGAGCTTGAGCTACGGCTACGGAGTCCGGGGCGGTTTCCTCGGACACGATCTGCACGGCCTCGCTTGGGGTCCCGATGGACGACTCTACTTCAGCATCGGCGACCGGGCGGGCAATGTATTGGTGGATGGTCACTACGTCGGCAATCCTGATTGCGGAGCGGTCTTCCGCTGCAATGCCGATGGCTCCGGGCTGGAGGTTTTCTGCTACGGTCTGCGCAACCCTCAGGAACTGGTTTTCGACGAATTCGGCAATTTGTTTACGGGTGACAACAACTCGGACGGCGGCGATCAGGCCCGGTGGGTTTATCTCGTGGAGAATTCGGACAATGGCTGGCGGATTGGCTACCAGTTCATCGAAGGGTCGGCCCAGCGCGAGGCCCGTGGGCCTTGGAACGCGGAAAAGATGTGGGCCCCGCGCAATCCATCCCAACCGGCCTACGTAGTGCCGCCCATTGCCAACATCGGGGCTGGACCGAGCGGTGTCAGTTATTACCCGGGAACGGGCGGACCGGAGAACTTCAAGGGCACGTTCACCCTGGCCGATTTCCGCGGCAGCGCCGGTGGCAGCGGCATCCATCGATTCAAAATGAAACCGCAGGGTGCGTCCTTCGAGTTGGTGGAGGCGGACAAAATGATCTGGTCCATCCTGGCTACCGATGGTGACTGGGGCCCTGACAGTTCATTCTACGTTCTGGATTGGGTCGAGGGCTGGAATCAGAACGGGAAGGGTCGGATTTACAAGCTGACCCACGAGGAGGGGCATAAGAATCCGGTGGTGGAATCCACCCGCCGATTGCTAGCTGAAGGCGTCGCCAAGAAATCGCGCAAGGAGTTGATGGGCCTGCTCGCCCACCCCAATCAGCGGGTCCGGCAAAATGCCCAGTTTCAATTGGCGGCTCTCGGCACCGAGGCTGTCGAAGGCCTGATCAAGGCGGCCCGGTCCAGTGACTCGTTGCTGACGCGAGTTCATTCCATTTGGGCTCTCGGACAAATTTATCGTCAGGACCATACCGCCGGTGCTCGAAGTGCCGCGCCCGAGATGGACGCCGTGGTCGCCCTGCTCGCAGACCCGGCGGATGAGGTCCGAGCCAATGCTGCACGGGTGCTGGGGGACGTTGTGTATCCCCGGGCCTATGATGGGTTGGTGAAGGCCCTCTCGGACGCCAATCCACGGGTGGTTTCCCTGGCAGCGCTGGCGGTGGGTAAACTTTCGCAGCCAGGAGTGGTGCCGACGTTGGTCGATGTCGCCCGGCGTTTGGCAGACTCCGACCCGGTGGTTCGTCATGGGGTGGTGATGGCCCTGACCCGCTCGGCCAATACCGACGAATTGATCGGCTTGTCGGTCCATGAAAACGAATCCGTCCGATTGGTCTCCTTGCTGGCTTTGCGTCGCCTGCAAAGCTCGGAAGTTGCTCGATTCCTCAGCGACAAGAGCCCACGACTGGTTCTTGAAGCGGCGCGTGCCATCAATGATGAACCGATTTCTGGTGCCCTTGCAGCCCTGGCTCAACTCGACCTCAAGGGCGTTGCCTGGGGCCCCTTGTTCAACCGCGTGGTCAATGCCAACTACCGCCATGGCACCGAGGCCTCTGCGGCTGCGCTGGCCCACCTCGCATCGACGGATTCTCTCCCTGAAAAGGGGCGGGTGGATGCACTCAACGCGCTCGCCGACTGGCCGGCCAACAATGGACGAGATCGCGTCACGGGTATCTGGCGGGCCACCGCGTTTCCGCGTGAGTCCAAGGCCCCTCGTGCAGCCTTGAAGGACACCGCGGCCAAACTCCTGGCCAGCGCCCCGACGGCGGTTCGATTGGCGGCCCTTCATGCCGTCACAGCCAATGGGGTGACCGAGGCGGGTGCAGCTGTGACCCAACTGGCCCTCGATACCAAGGCCGATGGCAAACTACGGGCCGAGGCGCTTCGGACGCTGGCCGCACTCCATTCAACCGATCTGGGCGATGTCCTGGCAAAGGTTGCGGACGACGGCAACGAAGATGTTCGGAAAACGGCCCTGGGTCTCAGCGCCCAGGTTCAGTCCGCTGCTGCTGCGGTGCCTGCGGCTGGTGCAAAACCGGCGGCAAGCGATCCGCTGGCCCGGATTGCGGAGGTCATGAACAAGGGATCCGTTTCTGAAAAGCAGGCCGCCATTGCGACAGCCGCCGGAATCCAAGGTCCGGCTGCCGATCAATTGATAACCTCCTGGATGGAAGCCCTTCTGGCGGGCAAAGTGGCCCCCGAGCTGGCCCTCGATGTGATCGAGGCAGCTGGCAAGCGACCGGCGCTTAAGTCCTTGGTCTCCAAGTGGGAGGCCGGTTTGCCCAAAGTGGCGGAGAACGACATCAATCCCTGGCGCGTTTGTCTTCAGGGCGGCAATGCCGCCGAAGGCCACAAAGTGTTTTACGAGCGCGCCGAGGTCTCCTGTGTCCGTTGTCACAAGGTCAAGGGGGACGGTGGTGAGGTGGGCCCCGAATTGACCGGAATCATCGGACGCCATGACCGCGAATACATCCTGACCTCCATCCTTTACCCCAATGCAGCCATCGCGCAGGGATTTGAGACAGCCCTGGTCAGCCTGAAGAACGGCGTAACCTACGCCGGCGTTGTGAAGAGCGAAACCCCGGAAGAAATCGAACTCAACTCACCCGAGGATGGATTGATGCGGATCAAGAAATCCGATGTGGCCAGCCGCGAAAAGGGGCTGAGCGGCATGCCGGAGGGATTCGGGGCGGTGATCAGCAAGCAGGATGTGCGTAACTTGGTCGAGTACCTCGCCACTGCGAAGTAGTTGGCGGAGGGGTGGGCCTCGGCCACCGACCCTAATTCTTTGAGTTGACCTCCAGGAGACGTTCGATGGCAGCTTGATACTCCTTCGGGGTCTGGCTGCGGTCGAATCCATTGTGGACCTCCGCCACCTTGCCCGTCCGGTCCAAAATGTAGGTTGTTGGAATGCTGGCGAGGTCGAGTCGAGTGGCGAGCTTGGTGGTCTTGTCTCGGACAATCGTGAATTCCGGCTTTTGCTTGGCCACGAATTTATTCATGTCGTCGACATCCTCATCGACGCTGACCGCCACGATCACCAGGCCTTTTTCCCCATACTTTTTCTGCAGTTCCTTGAGCGTGGGGAACGCCTCTTTGCATGGTCCGCACCACGAGGCCCAAAAGTCGACCACCACCACCTTACCGCTGAGCTCTGGGAGTTTTCCTTCGAGGGAAAATTCAGCTAGAGCGGGGAAGGCTTCGCCCACCTTGGGGGGGGCGGCCTGGGTGGAGGTCAGCCATCCAACGGTGACCGCCAGTGCGGCGACGGAACGAATCCAGGAATTACGATGCGACATATTCATAAAAGCGACGACTGGCCAGGGTTTGATGTTCAGTGAGGATGACGCCGGCCACACCGGCGGTGGTTTCAATTAATCGCAGGCCCTCGACCGGTCCCAGGGCAAAGGCGGTGGTGCTGAGCATGCCCGCCTGGGTGCAGCTCGGTGCCACCACGCTGACTGCCCGGATGCCATGAAGTGCCGGTCGACCCTGCTTTACGTCCACAATATGCCCATAACGTACACCCTGAAGCTCAAATTTTCGATGATAATCACCGGAGGTGGCCACCGCTCCTGATTTCAGCGCGAGGCCTGTCCAGGCCGAGCCCAGACGTTTCGGATTTTCAAGGCCGATATGCCAGGCCGTCCGCCCGGCAGGCGGCGGGCCGTCCACACGGACATCCGCCCCAAAATCCACCAGGGCCGAGGAAGCTCCATTCTGACGCGTCCACTGCAAAACCTGGTCCACAGCGAATTCCTTGCCCATGCCACCGAGGTCCAAACCCATGCCGACTTCGGGCAGACGGATTCGGCCCGGCTGTCGTTGAACCTTCGCCCAACCCACCATGGATCGGGCGGCGTCAACCTCCGCCGGTTCCGGCAGATGGTTGCGGTTTTGTTTCCAATCCCAAAGCCGGAGGAGGGGAAGGGCGGTGGGATCAAAACTTCCGCGCGTCAAAAAGTGAAGCTCGTGGCAAAGGGCGAACATCCGTTCCGCCTCGGGATCCAGGGGCGTCCAATCGCCACCAGCGTTCGAGTTGATCCGGGAAACAAGGGACTCCGGCCAGAATCGCGAATACTTGGCTTCGAATCGTGCCACCCAATCGATAATCCCGGACGCCAGCACCGAATTCCGGGAAGTGGCACCGATCCAAAATACCCGACAGGCCGTCCCCATGGCCTGGAACGACAGCTCCTGCCCACCGTCCCGGGCAGCAGTCTTCACCGAGGCCTGTATGCGTTCGAGAATGGCCCGGGTGCCATACGGATCGGCGGGATTGCTCACGATAAAAGCGACCGTCCGGTACGGTGAAATCGCGACGAAGCCCTACTTTTTCGTGTCCAGATTCTGGCGTAAATCGGCGTCGGTAACCATGGACTCGACTCCATTGGCCGGTACCTCCACGTGAGCCGCCCAGAGTAGCGCATTCAACACGATCTTCCGTTGGTCCGGATTTCCCCAGTTGGCATGGGTGTGGCCGCCGGTAAAGCCAAACGCCCGCCCGCCATTGGGGCGCTCAAAGGCCCACATCATTGTCTCATCACGACCGCTGGCCGCCACAATATGGGGATAAGGTCCCGCAGGATACACATACGGTCCCTGGCGGACTTTGTCACTCGGGGTCGCCACGAGCAAGGGGGTCACTTTGGCCTTGGCTGCGGCGTCTTCGACCCATCGCATATTGAAGTACCATTCATCCCGGTTGGAGAAGGGATGAACTCCCCGCGTCACCGGATGGTCCGGGAACTTGGAATATTCAGGCGACCACATTGGATTGACCGAGTATTCGTGCTCATAATATCCGCCGACCCATCGATGCATGGCGACCCCTGCGGGTCCTTTGGGCACCTCGACGCCGAAGTGGGCGAACCCAAGGCCCACACCTGCCGCAGCGAGGCGGTCGAGCACTTCCGTGTGACCCGGCTGGATGGCTGGATGGCCGCCTCCACCATCGGCATAAATCACGACGGCAGCGGCTCCGTCGAGGACTGCGGAGTTATCGACGGTCTTGCCCGAGGCATCCACCTGGGTGGGCCAGCCGTTGGAATAGACCTCAACGGTAATCCCGGTAATTCCCGACAACGATTTTTGAAGCAGGAGGCAGCCGGCCCGGAATTCATGCATTCCAGGCGGATGACTGGGACGTCCCGCGATCAGCACGATGCGACGGTCCGCAGCCTGAAGTCCCGCCACGGTGAGGGCTGAAATCGCTAAAAATCGGAGGAAAGCTCGCATGATGTGGGTTGAACCTCGCCAAGTCCGGAAAGGTGCGCAAGCCGATTCCCGCAGGCCGTAGCGCAGACATTCCTGTCTTCCAAATAACAGCTTTTGACCTCAACGGTTGATTCGTCTGCAACCTAATGAATCACAGTCACATCGGTAGGGCGAGGCCCCTGTCGAGCCGCGGCGGTCCGTACCACGTCCGCCTCGCAAGTTACACCCGGCCTGACCCCGGAGCGCCACGGGTGGGATGCTGCTGTATCACCGACGTTCCATTCGGCAGTGCTGGACCCCGTTCCAAGGTGGCGGGATTCATCAACGACCGGGCTTGTTTGAAAATCTGCGAAACAACCGCATCCCACCCACAGATGCGGTATAAGTCCCCATGTTGATTCTTGGTTAACTGTTGGGACCCGTATTACTACGAACGGGACCGCCGTTGGTAGAAACGACAACAAGGGATGAAACCGTTCACAGTCTTTCTTCTCTGAGTTCTCTGCGGTCAATTGTTTTCCTAGGCGGGGAGGAACAAGTTTATTCCGACCCGGATGGATGGTCTTGTGCGCCACGAGGGCTTTCCTTATCCGGCGATGTTGTTGGTTCGTTGCTGAATCCTGAGGATGACAAACTCGGCGGGTTTCAACGGGGCAAACCCCACCACGATATTGACGATACCCTGGGAGATGTCGTTTTGGGTCGTCGTTTCCCGGTCACATTGGACCAGATAGGCATCCCGGGGACTGGTCCCCTGGAAGGCTCCCTGACGAAACAGACTGTGAAGAAACGACCCGACATCCAGTCGGATTTGTGCCCACAACGGTTCGCCGTTGGGTTCAAGCGCCACCCATTGGGTCCCCCGATCCAGACTTTCCTCGAGGAAGAGCGTCAGGCGTCGGACAGGGATGTACTTCGCCTCGGCAGCCAGTGGGTCGGCACCGGCATAGGTTCGGGATCCCCAGACCGTCGGGCCCACCGCTGGAAAGTTCCGCAGGCAATTGATCCCCAGGGAATTCAAGGAGCCATTCTCGCTATCGTTGACAGGGATGCTCACGTCCGGGACCCCCATCAGGACGGCATCCCGACCCGCCGGAGCTTTCCAGACACCGCGGTGGGCATCCATTCGCGCAAAAACGCCGGCCACGGCTCCCGACGGACAAAAAGATGTCAATTGATCGTGCTGAAGTGGGTCTCGGGCCAGAATCCGCGGAAAGTAAACCGCGGCATTTTTATCCCGTGTCGCAAGGGTTCCGGGACCGGTTGTTTCCCTGGAAACGGCCGCCGCCACTGTCGTATCAGGTGAATCAGCAATCAGCATTGCTCTCCGTCGTTCGCAGTAAATGCGTGCCAGTTCGTAGGTGGCCTGGGCCACGTCTTTATCCCGCTCGGGCGGTGGAAGGACCAGCAGGTTGAATAGATCGACCGATTCCAGAGCGTAAATTCCCGTTTTAGCCTCCTCGGAACCGACAATATGGGCGTCGTTAATCGGTTGACCGTCGTTGCCGGGAAGGATTGCTTGAACATAGACTCCCTGCGGCTGCCGGTTGTCAAAAGTGTCCCAATCCGGGGTGGGTTCGATGTTGGCGTAAGGGGCCTGGCTGGGTGGTTCTCCATGAACGCGGACCCATTGTGACTCAGCCTCCAGAACGCGCACGACAAACCGCGGATGGCCGGGGGCCGGGGAGACATTTTGGAACGTCTCCATCTGATGGAGTTCCGTGTTTTTGATGGAAAGGTTGAATAAATTTTGCGCCGGTTGTGCAGGGGCCAGAATCCCTGAGCCCCGATCCACGCGAGCCCGCAGGTGATTTCCCCAGGAGCCTTCTGAGGCCGCCTCAAGAATTAGAGGTGTCCCGCCACCCATCAGGGGAGCCAGCCGGGTCCTGCAGGCGACGACGGGGTCAGTGTCATTCACTACCCGCACAATCAAGGCGTCGGTGCCTCCATTGAGGAAGAACTGTTGCACGGAATAGCCCAGAGCACTGATGACCCACAGACCGCCAAAAATGACTTCGAACTCGGAAAAGCTTTGGATCTTGGTCGGAGTGTTGATCGGTCCCCGCAGGGCTCGCCCGATGAATGCGGAGATCGACGTCGCAACCCCGGTGATAGCCCGCACGCTGCACGGAATCTCTTGGATATAGGCACCTGGATAGGTTGTCGTCGGTGGCATAGGCGTTCGTGGGAAGGGTCTCGAGGGAAGACACCCACCTGGGTCATCCATGTCTCGCATGGGCGACAGGTGGCGGTTGGAGTGAACGCTGAAACTCCATGTCCGTCGAGGGAATCGGGGCGGAAACCATCGTGGACTGGAAGAGAAACCCGGGCGTCGGCAGAACGACAACCGAGCCCAACGGCATCCAAGGGTTGGGCGGGTGTGTCCGAGTCACGAAATTCCTTGTGATGGTTTGAAAGAAGGATATCAATTAGAACCGTTCCACTAAAATAGTAGTCACAGTTATGCGTCATGAACCCAGTTCCATCCGGATTTGGACCGTCCCGGGCGAGCGCCTGTTTGCAGGTGAAAGAATATCGAATGCCGTCGAGGCTCTGAATCGGGGTGATATTCTGATCCTCAAGAATGGCCTGCAGGCAGTGAATCTGTGGGACGAAGGGTGTGAAATCCTTCGGAAGTCACTCCGAAAGATTGTCGGACGCGATCGCGCCCGGTTCGTGGAAGGGGTCGGTCTGGAGCACCTCCATCATCATTTGAGTCCTGATGAAACTGCCCAATTCAACGATTTGGCCCACGAGCGGTATAACCGTTGGACCCGGAAGATGGTGCCTATCTTGGTTCGGGAAGGGATAGGATATGACGGTCCCGGTTTCTTCGACCGAAATGCGGTCATCCGATTTTTTCTACCGCATTCCGATTATGTCGCCGGAAAGTCGGCTTTCGAAAAGCGTCCGGGATACACCAAGCCACAGGGTCTCCACATTGATTCTTGGTTTGGTCATGCCACGGCAGGACTCAATTTCTGGATTGCTCTTCGACCGGTTCGACGCGGCCATGGGCTGGCGATTTATCCCGATAAGTGGGGAAAGCCGTTCCTGAGGGGCGCGGATACCAAACCCGCTGATTATTCCGGTATGGGCTATCCAATCACCTTTGATCTCGATGTGGGTGACACCCTTGTGTTTCACGGAGAACATGTCCATTCATCGGAGCTCAATTCGACGGAACTGACGCGGGTGGTGTTAACCAACCGGTTTTGTGTCACGCAGCCAATCCTGACAGAAAAGGAGTCGATGGCACAATGGGAGCGGCTCCCCAAGGCGCGTCCCGCCCGTCAAAAGGAATTGCAACAATTGGGAACATCTCAGACCGCTGGTGAGTTTCGGGCTTCCTATACCAGCCCCGATTCGGAGGCATCCATCGAGGTGGTTGACGCCGCATGGTGCCGAGTTAGGTACGGTGGGGTCAGTCGGACCGTCGGGCGTTTCTGCACTCATGAAGGGGCAGACTTGAGTTGCGGCTATCTTCAAAACGGAAGGCTCTATTGCCCCTTCCATCACCTCCATTTTGATCCGGCTACCGGGAAAGCCCCTCATGACGGGTTCAAACCATTGAAGATGCCGGCCTAATCCATGGACCAAACGACGGCGAAGGGCCTGTCGTTGGCGATGTTGACATTTGATCCAGGTGATTCGGATCGTGCTAAAAAAAGTTGTGTAGACTTAGGGGGCTGACTCACTGGGTTCAAATGAAGGCGCTCCGCGAAGATTCTATCATGAAGTTGGGGGAAGGGCTCTGATGGCTCCTTTGGATTCCCACTCCGAAAGCGATCTGCGTTCGACAGACGAGTTGATTGAGCTTCTCCTGTCGAAGAATTCAGCATTTGAGTCGGATGAGGAGTGGGTTTTAATCGGAAGGTTGCAGCAACGTCTTCCACAGACCTTGGACCGAATTCAGATTCTCAGGGAGAGCGGTCTGGAATGTGCTCGCGACCTGGCGGTGATTGTACTCGGACAGAACTTGGTGCGCGAAAAGCACCAAGCACACCGATTGACCCAAGTTCTTATTGAAATGCTCTGGAGCGAAACATCACTCCGGGTTATTGAATCCATCACCCACGCGCTTGGACATCTGCGCGATCCCATGGCATCGGATCCCCTGGTGGAGTTAAGCCGCCATCGCGATCCGGCTATTCGATGGGCTGCGGTTTCGAGCCTCTGTGGCCGCGATGAAAGCCGGTGTATCGAAGCGTTAATCGTGTGTTCCTCAGATTTGGATCGGGACGTCCGGAATTGGGCTACCTTTGGGCTTGGGTCGATGGTTGACGTCGACACGGAAGCGTTGTGCCAAGCCTTGGTGGCCCGTCTTGAAGACGCGGATGACGAAATCCGTGAAGAGGCGATCGTTGGACTTGCTCGCCGAGGCGACGTTCGAGTTATCGTTCCGTTCAAGAGCGAATTGGACCGTCGTGGAATTGGAATACTCAGGGACTCGCCTCTCATGCAGGAAGCCGCTGAGGCCATTGTCAATCCCAGTATCATCAAACGAGGGAAGGAATGGGCCCCACTGCTCATCCGTTTGGCGCAGTTGGGTATCCCAGGCCAGTGGGAGGGATACTTCGTCTAATCGTCTCGACTATCCTCTCTGAGCCCTCTGAGCTCTCTGTGGTCCAATCTCTCTTGGGCCGGGAAGGAATCACAGAGGGCTCTGAGAGCAAAGAGAAGAGCCCAATGGACCTTGCGAAGAGCAGCCCCAGCAGAGAAATTGTCCGCAGATGGCGCAGATATCCGCAGATGAAGAACTGGACTCTTGGACTAGGAATGCTCCGTTCAAAGCGTCTTTGGATTATTCCCATTTGCTGAGACCGAACACGTCAAATTTCGGAGGTGTTCTCTACGCATGGACCCGAAAAGGCCGAATTCCCCCTTGAACCTTCTTGTGCGGAATTTCTTTCATCTGCGTCAATCTGCGATCATCTGCGGACAATTCTTCTTTGGTGCAACCGAATGCGAAGGGCAAACCGGCGGTCCATTGGATAGGGCCTTCAGCCCTTAGATATCGTTTTGCGCTGAACCCAGGCCGATGGCCCGGGCTGGGATGGATCGCGCCGATGGCGCTCCGGCATCGATTTATGGTCTATCGTCCGGAACGTGGACCTCAATGGCAGAGAACCTGAATTAATGACAATGGGGACACGCTCCTCCGGCCCCGAGAGCGGGGCTCAGGTAGGGAATGCCCAGTGCGAGCCCCCGCAGGATCAGCATGCATGCAACCAAGGCGACAGATAGTGGAGAAAGGCTTCGCAATCGGAATCGGAATGACGGTGATAAAGCGCGATGGGAAAGCGATATACCCAGCAGGATGGGTACCGTCCCCAGCCCGAACCAGAGCATGTAATTGGCTCCCGACCACAACCCTCCCGTTGCAGCGGCCGCCGCGCACGCCACATAAACGAGCCCACAGGGAAGCAGGCCATTCAAAGCACCATAGGTGGCAAAAGCTGCTGAGGATCCGGGATTCAACCGGGGCAAAAGCCAATGCCGAAGTCGTGAAAGTCGAAAGCTCCACCATCGGCCACCGCCGGCGAATCGGCCCCAGGCTATGCCGATGGCAATCGCCAGCCCGGCCCCCAACGACACCCACCGTTCCACTCCAAACAGCGCTAGCGAATGCCCCAAGGCTCCGGCGGAGGCACCCAGCAGGAGATAGGTGGCGAGGCGCCCCGCCTGATAAATGACCCGACGTCGGGTGGCACCTGCTGCTCTGGGCCCGGGAAGTCCCAGCACCAGTGGACCACACATGCCTGCGCAGTGAAGTCCTCCGCCCAAACCCAGCAGTAATGCCGTCCATTCCATAGCCTAGACTCCTGGCATCAATCGAACCGTCGTCTCGTGATAGAACTCATGGCCTTCGGATTGCCAGGCGATCCGGACCTTCCAGCGGCCCGGACGTAAAGAATCGACCGGAATAAGTTGGGTTGCGGTAGCATCCAGCTTCAGGGGAAATTCCTGGTCGAGTCGGGCGTCATCCGGTCGGTACAAGGTGACCGTTCCAGTGGCCACAGCGGGTGCAGCCCCGGGCGGCAGATGGAGTCGGAGCGAACGGGTGTGACTGTCCACAAAAACCGTCGGTTGCAAGGCAAGCGCATCAGTGCGGGCCGAAGCGTCGATCCGGTCCTGGAAGCGGAGTTCCTGGGCGTAATAATCCGGGGAAACGACATCCGTACGCGAGCGGATCGCGGTTGTGGTCAATCCCACAACCACACCAAAGAAGCAGATGAACCAGGCGACGATCGCCCAGGGCCACGGATTCCAGCGGGTGGTTGGGAGTGAGTGGATGGATGGAGCAGGGGAAGTGGTGTTCATGGGCGAGGGCCTAAAAATTCAGTGCTGACCGTCGCCAGGTGTTTGCCTCTGCTGGTGACGTCAATTTTGAGGGGGGTTTCGTGACCGGTCAGGGAGGATGGAGGCAACTCCACCAACACCGAGGTCTGTACCAATTGTCCCGGTGGTATCACCAGGGGTGGTCCCATCACCTTGAGGACGCCCTCCCGACCGACGAGATGCAACTCGACCGGCTCCGGTTTGGAGGTCTTGTTGATGACCTTCATCAGGTAAATGTTGTTCACATTACCGGCTTCGGTCATTTGATACAGGCTGCCGGGCGCCCGAAGCAGGACGGTTTCGACATCCGAGCGGGTGAAGAGCAGCGTAAAGAAGATGACGCTCAGGAGAACGAGAATCCCGGCGTAGCCCTTCATCCGGGCGGTCAGGCGAAGGGGTTCTCCGCGTTCGATGCCGTTGAGCGAGGCGTAGCGTACCAATCCCCTGGGCTGGCCTATCTTGTCCATCACCCGGTCACAGGCATCGATACAGGCCGTGCAGTTCACACATTCCATCTGGATGCCGTTGCGGATATCGATGCCGGTGGGACACACCACAACGCATTGTCGGCAATCGATGCAGTCGCCGGTGCCGCTGGTGCGCCGGGCCTCGGCTGATTCATTCCGGTGCCAGGGACCGCGCGATTCGCCGCGCTTGTGGTCGTAGGCAACCACCATCGTGTTTTCACCCAACAATGCAGATTGAAACCGTCCATAGGGGCAGATGAAGGTGCAGGCCTGTTCGCGAAACCGGGAAAAGATGCCGTAGAAGATCAAAGTGAAGCCAATCATGGCTCCCAGGCTCGATAAATGCAGACGGGGATCATCGGTGACCAACTGCCACAGGGATTCGATGCCGATCAGATAGGCCAGCAGGGTGTTTCCCACCAGGAACGAGAGGCCGAAGAAGATCGCGTGTTTGAGGATTTTTCGGCGGATTTTGGCGGCCGTCCAGGGAGGCTGATTGAACTGTCGTTGCCGTGAGCCGTCGCCTTCCAGCAACCATTCAATCGGTCGAAACACCATTTCCATCATGACCGTCTGGGGGCAGGCCCATCCGCACCATAGCCGCCCATAGGCTGCGGTGAAGATCATGATCCCCATCAGGAAGAGGAGCATCGCCAGCGCGAACAGGAAGAAATCCTGAGGCCAGAAGATTTGACCGAGGATGGAGAACTTCCGTTCGAGGAGATTGAACAGCAGGAGTGGGTTTCCGTTTATTTTGACGAACGGGCCCGCGAACATGAGGAACAGCAGGAACCAGCTGAACCATTGGCGCAGGGTGTGGAACCTTCCCGATGGGCGCTGTGGGTAGAGCCAGCGACGGTTTCCCCGGTCGTCGGCGGTCGCCAAGTGTTCCCGGAAGTCGGGTGGTGGGGATGCGGGTGGTGGTGATGATGTTGTTGCCGGGGAGGCTGCGGAACGGAGGGCGGACATGGCGCGGATGAAAGGAGAGTCGACATGGAGTGGATGGGTTCGGAACGGTTATTCGTACACTTCCGTAGGTTTGGCGGGAGCCAAATTTTCGGGGGGCTTGGGATTGGGCGGCTTCGTTCCCCGCAGAGTGTAGATGTAGCTGGCGACCGCGTAGATTTCCGACGGTTGCAGAACGCCCTTCCAGGTCAGCATTCCTTTGTCCGGAACACCGTTGATGATGACCTTGAGATTGTCGGAAAATTTGGGGCCGTGAATCCAATAGTCGTCGCACAGGTTGGGGCCGACCAGACCTCCTGCATCGGGACGATGACATGGAGCGCAGTAGGTGAGGTACACGGTGTTACCACGTCCAACGATGGCGGTATCGGTGGATGGCTGAAGGCTCTCCAGCGAGGCTTCAAATTTGGCCTGCGACGCATTCTTCAGCGCCTGCCCGGCCGCATTATCCCGTGCATATTCTGCAGCGGAAAGCTCGCCCAGCTTGAAGACGTGGTAATAACCCATGTACGCGACTGAAAACACGATGGTGATATAAAAAAGCCAGACCCACCAGCGGGGCAGTCGGTTGTCGAGTTCACGAATGCCGTCGTACTCGTGGTCCAGGAGCAATGGATCGGAATCAGGAGACTCTTTCATGTTGCGAAGGGGCTGAGGTTAAAAGGGAGGGGGAATCTTCGACCAGGGGCAGTTGCTCAATTTCTCGCAGCAGTCCAGACCGGCGTGTCATCGCCCAGATGAGGGAGATGGAAAATACAAGAAAGAACAGGCAGATGGAGACAATGCCGTACAGTGCAGCCCCGCCCAGATCGTGAAGAATGTTTTGGAACATCGATATTAAGGTTGGGTGTTGAGAGCCACGGCGCCGGCGGTCTGATCCAGCGCGGCGGTGGCGGGTTTGGAGAGCTTGATGTCCGTACCCAGACGTTGCAGGTAGGCGATTAATGCAATGATCTCGGAATCCGGTTGGGCTTTGACCATCCCGGCTTCCAGGTTTTGCACGATCCCTTTGGCCTGCTTCACCAGTTCGCGTCCAGCTGTGTCCTCATAGTTGTCGGGATAGGGAACGCCCACCCGGCGCAGGGCTTTGATCCGGGCCGGCAACGAGTTGGTCTCAAGCTTCTGGCTCAACAGCCAGGGATACTTGGGCATGATGGAACCTGGCGAGGTGCTGCGCGGATTCTCCATGTGATTGTAGTGCCAGGCATCGGGATATTTTCCCCCGACCCGGTGCAGGTCTGGTCCCGTTCGCTTGGAGCCCCACAGGAATGGATGGTCGTAGACAAATTCGCCCGCCTTCGAGTATTCACCGTACCGCTCGGTTTCGGATCGGAGGGGACGAATCATCTGCGAATGACAACCCACACATCCTTCACGGATGTACAAGTCGCGGCCCAGCAACTCCAGCGGAGTGTATGGCTTGACGCTGCTGATGGTTGGCACGTTTTCCTTGATGAGGAAGGTGGGAATGATTTCGACCAGACCACCAATCACCACCGCGACCAAAGCGCCACCGGCGAGCAGCAATCCACGTGCTTCCAGCCAGCGATGACCGGTGTCTTTCGAGCCAGTGTGACTGGATCGTGCCGGGGCTTGGGCCTCGGTCTCCGGTTCAAAGGCTCCGGCACGGGCCGTACGCCACAAGTTGAACGCACCGATGAAGGCACCCACAAGATACAGCGAGCCACCGACCGCTCGCAGGCGATAAATGGGAATGATGTTCAATACCGTTTCCAGGAAATTGGGATATTGAAGGAATCCATCGGCGGTGAATTGCTTCCACATCAAGCCCTGGGTTACCCCCGCCCAATACATAGGGACCACATAGAACATCATTCCTGTCAAACCGATCCAGAAGTGGTAGTTCGCCAGCTTGACGGAGTAGAGGTTCGTCCGATAGAGCCGCGGGATCAGCCAATACAGCATGCTGAAGGTTAGGAATCCATTCCAACCCAGAGCCCCGGTATGCACGTGGGCAATCGTCCAATCGGTATAATGCGAGAGGGAATTGACGCTCTTGATGGCCAGGGTGGGCCCTTCCAGTGTGGCCATTCCGTACGCGGTCACGGCCACCACCATGAACTTTAACATCGGCTCTTGCCGTACCTTGTCCCAGGCCCCACGGAGGGTCAGCAACCCGTTCAACATGCCGCCCCAGGAGGGGGCAATGAGCATGACCGAGAAAACCATGCCCAGCGATTGAGCCCAGTCGGGTAGGGCGGTATAGAGCAGGTGATGCGGTCCGGCCCAGATGTAGACAAAGATCAGCGCCCAAAAGTGGATGATGGACAGCCGGTAAGAGAACACCGGTCGGCCCGCCGCCTTCGGCAGGAAATAGTACATCAAGCCGAGGTACGGCGTGGTCAGGAAGAAGGCGACAGCGTTGTGGCCGTACCACCACTGCACCAGGGCGTCCTGAACTCCAGCATACAGGGAATAGCTCTTGAACCAGCCGGCGGGGACTTCCATCGAATTGACAATGTGCAGCAGGGCCACGGTCAGGGCCGTCGCGATATAGAACCAGATGGCCACATACAGGTGCTTTTCGCGTCGTGTCAGGATGGTGCCGAAGAGGTTGATCGTGAAGGCGACCCAGACCAGCGTGATGGCAATATCAATCGGCCATTCCAATTCCGCGTACTCCTTGCTGGTGGTGAACCCGAGGGGAAGCGTGACGGCGGCCGCCACGATGATTGCGTTCCAACCCCAGAAGTTGATCTGACTCAGCAGTCGGCTGAACATCGGGGCTTTGCACAGGCGCGGAAGGGAATAGTAGATACCCATGAACATGCCGTTGCCGATAAAGGCGAAGATCACGGCATTGGTATGAAGCGGACGAAGGCGTCCGAAGGTGATGTATTGAAAATCAAGGTTGGCCTCCGGGAAAAAGAGCTGCACCGCAGCCAGCAAACCGGCACTCATGCCGACCAGCCCCCAGATTAACGTCGCCCAAGCGAAGTTTCGGACGACGCGATTGTCGTAGCGAAATGTTTCCATAGTTATAGTTTTTGTATCACCGACAAAGTGTTGGTCTTGGGCCCGTCTGCCGACGGCACCACCCCGTCGTGGGGCAGCATCCGGAGGGCGGGCGTTTCAGTGTCCTCGAACTGTCCCGTCCGCACTGCCCACACGAAGGAGGCAAGGAAGGCCAGGGCAATCACCAGGCTCACCGGGATGAGAAACAGGAGGACAATCATGGCACAGGGGGAACGGGAGCACCGTTCCGTTGAAGCTTTCGGGCCGACCAGGTGGCCAGCCCGCACCCGGCCGCCACCACCGTCACCGAACTGAGGGGCATGAGGATGGCGCAGACGACCGGTTGTAATTCGCCCCGGGCAGCGATGGTCAATCCGATGAGGTTGTACGCGGTGGAGATACCGAGGCAGATGCGGACCACCCGCATCACCCGCTTGGAATAATCCAGAACCTCCGGTAGCAGCGGCAAGGAGCTGGCATCGAGGATCACGTCACTGGCGGGCGAAAAGGTTCCGATGGCCTCGACCACGGCGATGCCCACGGTGCTTTGGCGCAGAGCTCCGGCGTCGTTCAAGCCGTCGCCCACCATGAGGATGTGGCGACCGTCACATTCGAGTTTTCGAATCTTGTCGTGCTTCTCCATCGGACTCTGGCTGAAGCACAAGGTGGTTGAGGGACCGAATAAAAAGCGCCACCGGCTACCCTCCCGGTCCCGATCCCCGCTCAACAGCCAGATGGGAAACCGATTTTCCAGCGAGCGAATCAGTCCCTCCACACCCGGGCGAAGTTCGCCGCCCCAATGGAAGGCCCCGCGAAATTGTCCGCCGACCGCCAGCAACGCCGTTGCCGAAGATTCTATTCCGGGAAGCGCAATTCCAAGGTCGCGGAACCAAGTGGACGAGCCCAATCGAAGGTTCAGGGAGTCGATGGTGCCTTCGATTCCAGCTCCGGGGACTTCTCGAAAATCGTGAACCTCCTGTTCGCGAAGGTCGGCCCCCAGCCAGGCTCGGACCCGCTCTGCCATCGGATGGGAGGAATGGGCCACCATCGCGGCCAGGGCCTGACGCTCGGGGTCAGCGAGGGCATCGCCTTGGAAAACCAGTTCCCCCTGGTGCGGTTGCGTGAGGGTGCCGGTCTTGTCCAGCACCACCCCGTCGATCCCGGCCAGGTCCTCAATGACTTGGGGGTTGCGGAGGAAAATCCGATGCCGGGCCAGCATCCGTTGGGCGGTCCCCAGGGAAAACGGAGCGGCGAGGGCCAGGGCGCAGGGACAGGCAACGATCAGGACCGAGACGAAGGCCTTGACCGCGCGTGCCGGGTCGGTCGGCCACCAAAAAAGGGCTGAACCGATGGCCAGGGCCAAAATGATGGCCGTGAAGCGCGGACTGTACCGATTCAAGAGGCTGTCCAGCCGCTCACCCCGTTGCTTGCGGAAAGCTGCCTGGTCCCAGAGAGAGGTCAGGTAGCTCTGCGACACCGGTTTGGTGATCGCCACCTCGATGATTCCATCCCGTTGGCGTCCACCCGCATACAACAAATCCCAACGGACCTGACCGACCGGTTCGGCCTCACCGGTAACGAAGCTGTAGTCGATGCGGGCCGTCGCGGACAGCAACCGTCCATCGGCGGGTACGAGGTCTCCGGGGCGGAGGACGACGCGATCCCCGACCTCCAATTGGCCGATGACCACAGTCGTATCGCCCGATTCCGTGCGTCGGGTCACCGCCAGTGGGAAAAAGGATTTGTAGTCCCGTTCAAACGAAAGCCGGTCCCAGGCGACCCGGGAAAAGGCGCGTCCGATCAGGAGGAAAAAGAGCAGTCCAGCCAGCGAATCGAAATAGCCAGGACCGTGGCCGCTGATGACTTCCCAGGTGCTCTGAAGAAAAATGGCAACAATGCCGACCGCGATCGGAACTTCGATGGCGAGCCGACGCTGCCGGATGGAGAGCCAGGAAGCTCGCCAGTAATCCCCGGCGCTGTACACGACGACCGGAACGGCCAGTGCCAGGCTGAGCCAGCCGGTGAGAGGACGGAACCCCGGGGTCGAACTGGCATCCATGCCCAGGTACTGGGCCAGGCTGAACAACATGGTATTGCCAAAGGCGAACCCAGCCACTCCCAGCCGAAGCCACTCGTGGCGGTGAAGCCGGGTTCGGGCGGGTTGGGTGGACTCTTCGAGATCGGCCAGCCGAAACTCGGGTGGGTAACCCAATTCGGCCAATCGGGTGGCGGCCCGACTGAACGAAAGCTTGTCCAGGTCGATCTCGATGGCCAACTCGCGGCGGGCGAATGCCACCCGTGACGCGCCAAACCCAAGCTCCAGACGGAAAAGATTCTCAAGGAGCCAAACGCAGGCCAGGCAATGGATGGCCGGTACGCGGAGGGTCGCTCGGAGCCGACGCCCATCACAAAAATCGGCGTATTGAGCGCGAATTTCAGGTTGGTCGAGGAAGGCGAACTGTTTTGGGTCTTCCGGACCCGGTCGAACCCCGGCATCCGGGGAAAGGGTATAGAATTCGCCCAGTCCCTCCTGATGGAGAAGGGCATAGACCGACTGGCAGCCACGGCAGCAAAACCGGTGATTGGCCTCGGACGGAGCCCCGGGCGGACAGACCAGACCGCAATGAGCGCACCGGACCGACGCGGGGGCGTCGGCAGTGCTGGCGATCGGTTGTACGGGCAGAGTCATCACGGCCCATCGGGGCCAACAGAACTCTCCACGATGGGAAGCCCGTTGGCTTAACCGATCTTGCCATTCAACCACCCATTTTTGTCCGGTGTCGGCTGGGAGAGTGGCAGCGGCGTCCCGCCGCTCTCTCCGTAGTCTACGCCGTTCGATCGGGAGTCTCCATCCCGAAGGAATAGGGCTGTCTTTCGCTGGTAGCTATCGCCGGTCCTCGGGGCATTGAATCCGCCGATCTCCTCGCGGTAGGGTCTCTGTCGAGTAGAGATAGCGCCGAGCCGTGAGGAAATACCGCGCTACGACGTAGCGCAGGTTTCCAAACCTGCCGTTTCGCAGGCCTCCAGGCCTGCCGGGCTATTGGGTGAGCCGAAGCGCGGCGGGACGTGGCACAGCGCAGCCGACAGGAAAGTCGGCGGAACGGCAGACAAGAATGTCCGCGCTACGGCGCGGTGTTGGCCCATGGAAAGGACGCCTGCCTCACCGCTTTTCCCATTGAGCGTTCCCGGGAATCGTGAAGCTTCGCCCCATGGCAAATCGGGTTGACGTCAAAAAACACCCCAGTCAGCCTAGACTAACGATGAATGAAACCCTTAAGTCATTTTCCATCTTCCTCGCTGGTTTTGATGGGAGATGGCGGCGAAAATCTCACCTTCGGACGTTGGCGTTTGGGATCACCGCTGCTGCTTTTGGGTTCATGTTTGCTGCTCGAGCCGGGGAAGAGGACCCGTATCTCTGGTTGGAAGAGACCGACTCGGTCAAGGCACTCGATTGGGTGAAGGAACAGAACGCAGCCAGCGTGAAACGTTACGCATCCTCCAAGGAGTCCGAGCGGTTGCGTGAGCAGCTATTGGAAATCCTCGATTCGGATGCACGCATCCCGGTCGTCTCGAAGATGGGGGATCATTGGTACAATTTTTGGAAGGACACCCAGCATCCCCGGGGAGTCTGGCGTCGTCTTTCATCTTTGGACGAGTACCGCAAGGAGAAGCCGCAATGGGAGACCGTTCTGGATCTCGACGCTCTTGCAGCGTCGGAAAAGGAAAACTGGGTCATGCACGGCATGGACGGACTCAAGCCGGAGTACCGGCATTTTTTGATCTCACTCTCGCGCGGGGGGGCCGACGCCGATGTCGTCCGTGAGTTCGACCTCAAGACGATGTCCTTCGTGAAGGACGGATTTACGCTTCCTGAAGCGAAGTCGGGAGTCGCCTGGATCGACGTCGATCGCGTGTATGTCGGCACCGATTTTGGCCCGGGCTCGATAACGAAGTCGGGCTATCCGCGCATCGTTCGGGAATGGAAGCGCGGCACGCCGCTGGCCGCCGCCACGAACGTGTACGAAGGGACGCCGGACGATATGTCGATCGGTGGAGTTCGCGACCTGACCAAAGGGTTCGAACGCGATTTGATATCGAATCAACACGCATTTTATGACCAAGAAACTTTCCTGCGCACCGGGAACGGGACCCTCACCCGAATTGAGATTCCCCGTGATGCAGAAATCGATGTCCATCGTGAATGGGGGACGGTCCAGTTACGGACCCCGTGGAATATCGGAGGCCGAACCTATCCGGCAGGAGCATTGCTTGGGATCAAGTTTGACGACTTCATGGCGGGAAAGCGCGATTTCACGGTGCTCTTCACGCCGACGTCAACTCGAACGCTCTCCAGGCATTCGTGGACGCGGCATCATCTGATCCTGGACGTGGTGGAGAATGTCGTGGATCGCCTGGAAGTCCTCACGCCCCAACCCGGCGATTGGAAGCGCGAGCCGTTCGGTGGGGCACCGCCGTTCAGCAGTATAGGAGCCTGGGCTGTCGATGCCGATGAGAGTGATGAATACTTTCTGACCGTATCCGGTTATTTGGAGCCGGAAACCCTCTACCACGGAACTCTCGGAAAAGGAGAGCCCACGCCGCTCAAACACGCTCCGGCATGGTTCGATGCCGCGAAATTTGAGGTTCAGCAAAACTTTGCCGTGTCGGTGGACGGCACCCGAGTGCCGTACTTTATGGTTGCGCCGAAAGGGATGACGCTCGATGGAAGCAATCCCACGCTCTTGGAGGGTTATGGAGGTTTCGAGATCTCGCTGACCCCGGGCTACAGCGGTGTCACCGGACGGGCGTGGCTCTCACGTGGGGGTGTCTATGTGGTCGCGAACATCCGTGGCGGCGGCGAATACGGCCCTCAATGGCATCAGGCTGCGGTGAAAGCGAACCGGTTGCGGGCGTACGAGGACTTCGCCGCTGTCGCCGGAGACCTGGTAGCGAGGAAAGTGACCTCCAAACCGCACCTCGGTATCATGGGCGGCAGCAATGGAGGATTGCTGATGGGTAACATGATCACGATGTATCCGCATCTCTTCGGAGCGGTGGTTTGCGAGGTGCCGTTGCTCGATATGAAGCGCTACACCCATCTCGCCGCCGGTGCCTCCTGGATCGCCGAATATGGTGATCCTGACAAGCCGGACGAATGGGCATGGATTCAGACCTTCTCACCCTATCAAAACATTCGAAAAGGCCGGACCTATCCGCCGGTCCTGTTCACCACGAGCACGCGTGATGATCGGGTGGGCCCCGCTCAGGCTCGGAAGATGGCCGCCCGCATGCTCGAGTACGGTCAGGATGTCGCCTTTTATGAAAACATCGAAGGTGGGCATGGCGGTGCTGCCGATAACAAGCAGGCCGCGTTCATGTCCGCCCTCGCGCATGACTACCTTTGGGAGCATTTGAAGTAGTCTAAGGTTCCTCGATCGGTCAGCGCCGACTGACGACCGCCGACCAAATGGAACACGGGTGCCTCGGGTTCTGTAGTCGCCGAGCGTCAGTCGGCGCAAACTTTACTTGGCCGAAACCCGTTATTGGCGGCATCGGCGGGAAGTTGGCCTGAGGATCGGCGAAGTGCGCGCTGTGGGATATGGGGGCTCCCCAGCCCCAAGGGGGCTGCATGCGATAGCCCAGGGCCCGAGCCATGGGTTCGGTGCCCCAAGAATTTTCCGGCCTGAAGGGGCGGAATTCGAACGGAACGCCTCAACCGGGCAGGATATCCGATGGTTGAGGGCACCGACATGTGGCATCGGATTTCGCCCTTTCAGGGCTGATCCGACTTTTGGGACCAGTACCCCAGGACTTCATCCTGGGCTGTCACATTTTGCCCCCCGTTGGGGCAATCGGAAGTACGCAAGCTTATGACTCTGCGTTTTGGCCGATTCAACGATGGGCCTGAGATACTTTCATACTGTCGGACGCCAATTGTCCCCTTGACGGCGGGCTGGCATTGCCTCCTAAATGGGGAGGTCAGTATGAACGCGGCCCGAGTAAAGCTTCTTCTTGTAGTAGGTGGCACTGCCACCGGGGGGGCTTGTCGCGTCTAACGATGCAATTTTAAGAACCCACGGCTGGCGACGGCCGTGGGTTTTTTGTCTCAAAAAGCCAGCGCCGTTCCGGCCTCAAACCGTTCCCCAAACATGAGCCAGAGCACCACCAGTCCTCATCCCGCACCGACGGCCAAATCCACCGAACGCGAAGTCGGTCCCTTGATGTTCGGACGCGATATCTTTGTCGAGGCCCTCGAACGCGAAGGCGTTGACGTGATTTTTGCCTATCCCGGCGGCGCGAGCATGGAGATTCACCAGTCGCTGACCAAGTCCCGCATCCGCACCATTCTTCCCCGCCACGAGCAGGGCGGCAGCTTTGCCGCGGAGGGCTACGCCCGGGCCACAGGCAAGGCGGGCGTGTGCATGGCGACCAGCGGTCCCGGTGCCACCAATCTGGTCACCGCCATTGCTGATGCCTACATGGATTCGTGCCCGCTGATTGCCATTACGGGGCAGGTGGCCCAGGCCATGATCGGTCGGGGTGCCTTCCAGGAAACGGACATGGTCGGTGTGACGCTTCCGATCGTGAAGCACTCGTATCTCATCACCGACATCAATGACATCCCCCGGATCGTCAAGGAGGCCTTCTACATTGCCCAATCGGGTCGCCCGGGGCCGGTGGTTCTCGATTTCCCCAAGAACGTTCAGCAGGCCCAGACCCGTCCGGTCTGGCCCACCTTGGACGAGGTCAAAGCAGGTCTTCGTAATTATCGTCCCGAGTTGCAGGCGGGTGATACCGAGCTGAACGAGATTATCGGGTTGATTGAGAATTCGGAACGCCCGGTGCTGTATTGCGGCGGTGGAATCATCACCTCGGGGGCTGCGGAAGAGCTACGGAAATTTGCGGAATCGACCCAGATTCCCGTGACCACCACCCTGATGGGCATCGGTGGATTCCCCGAGGAGCATCCTTTGTCCCTGCGTTGGTTGGGCATGCATGGCGCTGCGTTTGCCAACTGGGCGGTGAATGGTGAGTTCGCCCACCGCAGCGGCTTCAAGGAGCCGATGGTGAAGCTCAAAGACGGGGCAGACCTTCTCCTGGCATTTGGCGTCCGCTTTGATGACCGCGTCACCGGCAAGTTCACGGAGTTCTGCAAGACCGGCACCATTGTCCATGTCGACATCGATGCCAGTGAGCACAACAAGAATAAGCGGGCTCACCTCGCGGTTCATGGCGACCTCAAGGACGCGTTGACCCGACTGAATGCCCTGATCGAACGTCGTGGTGGGATCAAACGGCGATTCCCGGCCTGGCATGCGCAGGTGGCCGAGTGGAAGGAAAAGGCTCCGTTCCGATTCGGTTTGACCCCCGAAATCGCCAACAGCGATCACATGAAGGACCACATGGTCGGCGTCGAAGACCAGGTCATTCTGCCACAGATGGTTCTTCAGGAGCTCTATCGTCTGACCAAAGGCGACGCCTTTATCACCACCGGTGTGGGTCAGCACCAGATGTGGGCCGGGCAATGGTACAAGTACAAGTTTCCCCGCCAGTTCATCACCAGCGCCGGGCTGGGGTCGATGGGCTTTGGGTTCCCGTCCGCCCTTGGGATCAAGGTGGCGCATCCGGATAAGCAGGTGGTCGATATCGACGGAGACGGCTCCTTCCAGATGAACGTGCAGGAGCTGGCGACGGCCTGGGTCGA
>CAITXU010000081.1 GCA_903896505.1 uncultured Verrucomicrobiota bacterium
CGCGAAAGCTCAGCGCCCAAGGGGCCTCGGTCTCCGGAGGCCACCGCTCCGAGCGATCATCGGCTCTGGATGACTTCATCAAGAACAATTCTGAGATCTACCGCCAGGTCCGGGCCTCATCCCATGAATTTCTGGTCCGATGGGTCATGCTCTACCTGATGGAAAGCGCGCAGGCCCGGCAGCGCGTCCATCGCATCGCCCATGAATTCTGGAGCCAGTTTCCGGATGTCCGGCAGCGGATTGAATCGCGGTCGCCTCGGCAGTCCCTGAAGGCAACGCAACGGCGGCAACCGTCGGCGCCACAACGAGGAATTTCAATGCATTAACATCACCTTCGTTTTGGCGGCCTGAGCGACGCAGTGAACCGTAATTTGTCGGGTCGCGTTGTTGGCGAGGTCGACCATCAGTCGCTTTTTTTGTCGGCGTCAGCAAGAGTCGCTTGAGTGCGTAGGTTGTACGTCATCGGCCCAGACTGTCGCGGTCAGTCGCTCGATTGCGCGCAAATCACGTAAGAGTTTTGCTACCTTTTCCTCCTGCCTTTGGTCGTCTTCTCGCGACGTTGTTACCATATCAAAAGAACACGCTGGAGACGAACCGCAGGATTCGTGACCATCACCACCAAATCCAATATCCTGAAATGATCCATCATCGCTTCCTGATCACCGGTGGGAACGGGAATCTCGCTCGTCAGGTGGTCAGTCAGCTCATGCGAGAAGGTGATGAACTGGTTACGTTCGACATCACACATCCGCCCCAAGGGGCCCTCGCCCGGACGGTGCACGTGCAAGGCGACATCACTTCGCCCGAGACGGTGCGCGACTTGTTCGCCACGTATCGGCCCACGCATGTTCTGCACTTTGCTTCGTTGCTCTCCAGCCGCTCAGAGGAGGACCGAGCGCTTGCCTGGCGAATCAATATGGACGCCGGGTTTGAAATCTTCGAGCGCGCCATCGAGTTCGGCGTCAAAGGAGTCTTCTTCCCCAGCACGGGTGCGACTTATGCTGCCGGGGTGCCCGACCCGTTGCCCGAAGACACGCCGCAATGGCCGGGCAATCTGTATGGCGTGACCAAGGTCGCGATGGAGCGTCTCGGGGTTTACTATCACCAGAAACATGGGTTGGATTTTCGCTGCCTGCGCCTCCCATTGGTTATCTCCCGCTTTGCTCCTCCCGGAGCCGTTAGCGCCTACGCTTCCCGTGCCTTTATGGAGGCCGCTGCCGGGCGCCCTTTTGTTTTCCCCGTTCTTCCCTCCACAGCAATTTCCACAATTTACGTAAAGGACGTGGTCGAGGGAATCGCCAAGCTGATTTTGACTCCCAATGAGCTGCTCACCCGTCGGGTGTACAATGTTCACGGATTCTCGCCGTCAGCCGAGGCAATTGCGACTGCGATCACAGAGATTATCCCCGACTTTCGGTGGAAGTTTGAACCAGTCGCGTCGGTTGTCGCCCTGATGGGCGGATGGCCCAAAGTTCATGACGATACTAGCGCGCGCCGCGATTGGGGCTGGCAGCCGCAATTCGACCTTGCGACAACCGCGCAAGATCTCATTCGTGAGATTCGGGCCAACCCGTCGCTCCCATTCGCCGTGTAGTGTCCAGTCATTCTGAACGACTGGTCCTTCTCGTGATAATGTCGACCTTCAGCCCCATTTGGTGCTAGGCGTTACGGATGCTGGCCCCCGCCACAAAGCGCGGAGGAATCAACACCTGCCGAGGCACCTCGGTGACTCCACATTGATTCTGCATCAGTTGCGTGACGACCAAGTCAACAGCAGCGGCGGCGACGTGCGGACGACGGTGGTCGATGCCCGCGAAAGTCGTCATTCGCGGCGTCCAATCGTGCACCACGACACCGACATCCTTCGGGATGCCGAGCGCCAATTCTCCGGTAAGCCAATCGGGAACGTACGCATCAAAGGTAATCACCGCATCGGGTCGGTGACGCTTGAACCACGCGAGAAACACCCGAGCTCCATGCGAAATTCTGTTTTCGGGAAAGAGCAGCAACGGAACCCGCCGGTTCGCCGGGACGTTCTGTTGGTAGTGCAGCAGCGCCCCCGAGTAGGTGTAATTCGACCGGGCATCGATCCAAGGGGTAATCGCCAAACCGACACGGCTATAGCCCCGACGATGAAGCTCCTCGGTCGCATCAAGAATCCCTTGGGTCATGTTTGTGCTGGCTCGATGCACCGAGACCGTGGGCAATCCGTAGCCGAGCGTCGCTGCCGCGAAGGGCGAATAGTCGAACTGCGCTCCCATTAATCGGGACGACTGAGGAGAAACAATAATCCCCTCAACGCCGCGCGACCGAAGGATTTGCCCCAAACGATTCGGTGTGATGCCAGAGCGCCCGAGGAAGAACTCTTCGACCAAGTAACCGTAACGAGCCGCGTAATCTCGAATGTTTGCAATCGAGTGATACTGATAAGCGAGGTCATGCAGTTCATCCTCCGGAATGTCGTCGCGAATAAATCCGATGACGGAACGAATGCCCCGAACCTTGCGGGCGCGGATGACGCCCATCAGACGAACAATTTGCGGGTCCGGGCGATAGCGGCTCCGTTTCAGGGCATTCAAGACCGTCTTGCGGGTTTTGGCTGTAACGAGCGGAGAGTTTCGCAACACACGTGAAACGGTCATGGCGGAAACCCCGGCGAGGCGGGCCACTGCGGCAAGGCTTTTGACGGCGGTACTTTTGGCCATTGTTATGATAACAAGAGATCAAAATTGTTAAGTCAAGGAGGCACGTCATCTTGCGCGAACCAGCCTGCGCCATCCGCCTCCGCCAAAGTATTCTCAATGCACCCTTCATCGCGTTTTGTCCCCAGTTTGCTGCTCGGGGAAGTCTATCCCCTCGACCAGCGACAGCCAAATGACGTTCGTGACGGGCTGGAGGCAGCCATTGCAGGTGGCTACTTCAGGCGCTGTGAGATTCCTGTGCCTAAAGAGCAAGAAGCTTGTGACGTTGTGCGGACGATTGTCGACGGACATCCGATGCGATTGACGTGTTGGGCATCGGAAGAACTCAGCCGACTCAATCTGAATCTGGCGGATTGCGATGAGCGGAACCGCGAGCGGGCTGTTGCAGGTGTCATCGCGATGATGGAGCGAGCTAGGACCTGCGGCGCAGATTGCCTCGGCATTCTTAGCGGTCCCGATCCTGGTCTCCTACAGCGAAAAGAGGCTTCACGGAGCCTGTTTAAGAGCCTCACGCAACTGGGGCGCGCCGCTCACGAAGGCATTCCCGTCAAAATCGTCCTAGAGCCTCTAGACCGAGAGGCCCACAAGCGGGGCTTGATTGGCCCAAGTGACGAGGCGTTCGAACTCATGCGTTGCCTCCGTTCCGAAACGCAAGCCGTCTACCTCGGCTGGGATAGTGGTCATGTCATGCTCAATGGAGAAGACCCCGCCGAGTCACTCGCCGACGCCGCCCCCTACGTATGGCAAATTCATCTTTCGAATCCGGTCGTGGACCGTCTGGACCCGATGTTTGGTGATCACCACTACCCGATTGGTGAGCGCGGCGTTGGGACCGTCGAACAGTTCGAGTCGATTCTCAATGTCGCTCGCCGCTGCGATTTTCCTCAGGGGGATCAGACCAGCGTCGCCATCGAGGTGCGAACCCAGGGAGGCCTAACAGCTCTCGCCAACACGCAAGCGTGTGAACGACTGCTGCGAAGCCTCCTCCACGCAAACGTCCGCGAAACTTCCTCGACATGAAAATTACCCGCCGCGTCCTCGGAAGCCTACCGATGGTGTATTCCGTGGCCGCCTTACCAATTGGTGGTCGTCTGCACTTTTTTGGCCGCGACCGAGTTATATGGCCAGTGGCTGCAGTTTTCGCCGCCGCATTTCGAACCGCGCGTCGCGTCAGAACGACCAGGCGGGGTGATGAGTCTCATCCCCTTGGGCAGGCAAGGTGCCGTCGTAGCCATCGAGAAGGCCTACCCGATTTATCACGGCAACGATGCGTGCATCACCTTAGCTGTTCCGGGATGCGTAAAGGACGGCCTATGGAAAAAACGTCGCTTGGCGACCATGCCGTTTCTGCACCGGCTATGCCTAATGCCGACACGATCTGGATCGGTCTTAGTCGCGGCGTCGCTCGCTGGGAGAAAAAACTACCAGGAGGACTGGGAGTGCGTCGGTAAGGTCTATGCCGGGCGGATTTCCTCGCGCAGCGCCAGAGTGAAGCTAGTACCAATTTTCGACGGGTTGTCGCGCAATCACGGCATGCATGTCGCCAACTACCTCGGTCGCCGAACACTGTTCGTGTCTGGAATGGAGGGACTCTTCGGGCTTTGCCCACAGAGCGACCCGCTGAAACCTTGGAAGCAACAGCATCTACTCCAGCACGATGTCAGCGACGTCGCTGTCTTTGATTTCGACGGCGATGGACACGCGGAATTCGTGACCATCGAACCCTTTCACGGCAATCGCTTTGCCCTCTATCAACGGAACGGGGATGGCCTTTCACGGTGCCTGGAGATCGAAGGGGCATTCGGGCACGTCGTTTGGGCCGGGATCATCCGCAACCGGCGCTGCCTGATTCTCGGCAATCGCGGGGGTCGCCGTGACCTGCGCCTCCTGACCTTTCGTGGCGACGGGTCACTCCGGTATATCGAACGTACCTTGGACGAAGGCGGCGGTCCAGCGAACATCGTGGTCGTGCAGGGTCGGAATCGTGACCTTATCCTAAGCGCCAACCACGTCCGAGGCGAAGTCTGCCTCTACGAGTTGACTTAGAGCGGCTTGCTTAAAACTGTAGCCGTTCTCGCCGGCGCATTACCTATGAAATGGCTGGGCTGTGTCGGCTACGCTTCAACTTAGCCGCTCTAGCGAGTGAGCGAGTTTTAGGAAGCAATCTCTCCCAACAGGGGGTCTTTTCGGAACTGCGAGGTCCCATCGGAGGCCCGCGGAATCGGCTTGTTGACTAGGAGCAGATGCCCGACCCCGGCCAGAAAAGCGATGAGCGCGCCAACCAGCAACGCTGGCCGAAACGAGCCCGATGTTTGCACGATGAACCCGGTGAGGGTAGGGGCCAAAGTGCCGCCGAGATAACCACCAAAATTTTGGATAGAGCCCAGCGACGCGGTGAGATTTCGGTCTGCGGCAGCAGTCGTCATTGCCCACGCGGCACAGGTTGTGCAGTTGATCAGGAAAAGCGATACCGCAATGTAGGCAACGGCGAGCGCTCCACTCGGCGCATACGCCGCTAAGATCGTGAAGATAACCGTTCCAAGCAGGGAGCCGACGAGCGGGATTTTGCAGCTCATGATTGGCGAAAAGCCACGCGCGACGAGTGAATCACAGATGCGCCCGCCACAGAGGCTACCCACTACGCCACACATGAATGGAACTGCCGAAACCCAGCCGGTTTTGACGATACTGAGGTGCCATTGAATCTCCAAATACTGAGGAAGCCACGAATAATACAGCCAAACCATGTAGACGGCGCCAAAAAATCCGCTGATCATTCCCCATGTAGTACGGAACCGAAATAACCCCTGCCAGTCTCGCCATGTCACGCGGCGCGTCTCGATCTCTTGCCCCCCAAGTTGTTCTTGCTCCTCCGCAGTCAACCGGACCTGAGAGGGATCCCGGTGGAGCCAATAGGCGATCACGGCCACCGTGATTCCAGCGAGCCCCATGATCACGAACATCCAGCGCCAACCGAAGCTGATCATGAGATAAGTGAGGAGCGGGGCCGCAATCGCTGTTCCTAAGCTGCTGGAGCAGTTCCAGACGCCGGTCGCCCAACCACGCTGTCGCTTGTGAAACCAATCCGCTACAATGCGAGCGCAAGTCGGGAACTGGGGCGACTCTCCGACCCCAAGGAGACCGCGCACCGCAACAAATTGCCAAAAGCTCGTCACGACACCGCCGAAAATCTGTGCCAGTGACCAAAGCCCGAGTGCGGCAGAGAGCACCAATCGAGCGCCCACCCGGTCTACCAAGGCTCCA
>CAITXU010000082.1 GCA_903896505.1 uncultured Verrucomicrobiota bacterium
ACGGCCTATTGGCTTCGCCCGAGCGGAAGGGGCCTGGTTTTGGACCGCCGCGGCTCGGCGGGAGCCTTGCCCTACCAATGTGGCTGATATTCAGCGGGATGCATGCAGGCTTCACAAAACCATGGTAGGGCGAACCTCCCGGTGAGCCGCGGCGGTTCGGATCGCTTTTGATGGCACCCAAAGGTCCTGCGGACGGCCTATTGGCTTCGCCCGTGCGGAAGGGGCGTAGTTCGAACCGCCAGAGGCCCGGAGAGAGACCCCGACTTTCCGAGGTGCCTTTAGAACGGGTGAGGTGGTAATCCACACAGTGATTAGGGACTTGCAGAAGCGCGTCCCTCCGTTGGATGTCCCTCCTTCGGAGGGACTTGCGTCCGGAGGGCCGTCCCGCCTTTGCGGGACAAGTCCCCATATCGATTTCAACCACCATCGCCGACGCACTACCCCGCCCATTCGTCCGCCAGTTCTGACTTCGAGATGGGACTTCCATCTTGACACCGGGCGTTTCCCCCCAATTCCCGGGGCCATCAACCTCCGGTCAGCCATTCGGTCCGGTCGCGGTCCTGGTTCAGCTTGAACCGGGGGAAGGCTTTCAATTGGAACGTCAGGACGACAGCCCAATCGGTTTTGCCTCCCCGGGGATCGCGCAAGCGGAGGGTCAGGGCGGTGGTCCAGCTACGGAGGTCCCGATACACGGTATACCCCTGCTCCTCCAGGCGGCCATCACGAGCCTCGAATTGATGGTTCATCCGCAGGGACCAATCCTCGTTGACCCGGAAGCGCCAGGTGCTGGTGAAAAGGTTGTTTCCGGCCCCGTACAGAAGGGGATCATCGCGGAGGTAGCGATGCCCAATGCTCCACGACCAGTCATCGGCGGGCTGAAGGGTCAATCGATGATAGGCCTCCCGCCAATGGTGCCCGTTGATGTCATAGCGCACCTGCGAGTTCAGGAGAATCCAAGAGCGGGGACTGAAATCGAGGTCCGAGTAAAAATCGGGAAAGGTGGATTGCCCGGGATTGGGCGTCAGCCGCCAGTCGGTATACAACGCCCAATTGAACACATTTTCGACTTCCTGCCGACGCTTGGTTTGAAGCTTGTTGCGCAGGCTGAAGCGGAGGGTGTTCTGGCTGTCGACCGAATCAATTGAGTTGTAATCCGGAAATTCCAGCGGCAGCAACCGGGAGGAGGGTAGTTCGGAATCGAACTTGGGCAATTGGTAGGGCTGCCAGTTGGGACGTGGAACGAAGGCGTAGTTGATGGAGGGTTCGACGATGTGGCGGGCGCCCTGCATGTCGAGGAGGCCGTTCTCGACTCCTCCCCAGACCCGGGAGGCACGAAAACTCATTTCAGCACCGGTATTGACGACCCACCGTTCCCGCGAATCTACGATGTTGGTCAATCCATCGATCTCACCATAGTGGGTAAACCGTCCTCCGACGCGCGGAGAAAAGTTCAGCCAGCCAAAATAGGTCTGGGGCAGGACCAACTGGTGGTAGGTATCGGCGCGAAAAGCGGCGTAGTTGGTGGCCGTCACGCCCGACAGGATGCCTTCGCGAAAGCGCAGGTAGGCCAGTGAGCTTTCGGACTCGTAATAGACCGGGGTATTCCCGATCTGTTGGCGAAGGCCGGTCAGTTTGACGTCCGGCAGGCGCTCGACCGTCCGATAGAAATCGTTGATCTGGGGCTGGGCAATGGCGTCGAGACTGAAATTGCGCCAAAACTGACTGACTTCCAGAAAACTCTTGGGCTGGGTGTCGCGGCGGTATTCGTACTCAAAGAAGTCCCGAATCACATAGGGATCACTTTGTTGGCGAACCACCGCCTTGGCCTGGAAGCCTTCACCCACCTCGACTTGATGGTTGAAGAAGGTCCGGTACCGGTCCCTGGAAATTGGTACCCCGGCGGGATCGGTGCCCGGTTCGTCGTCCCGGGTGTAGTAAAAACCGGCCTCGCCATGGCCCAATTCCTGTAGGTTGTACTCAATCCCGGGGCCGACACCAAAGCCGCGCTTTTGACGCCAGTCCAGCTTGAGCGTGGTCTCGACGTTGGTGCTGGGGAAATAGTGATAGGTCCCGAGGACAAATGGGCCGAACAGGCTCCGGTATCCCGGGGTGATGGTCCAAAAATTGGGATGCCGGTCCAGGTTCCGATGATAAGTGGGGAAGTACGATACGGGGACATTCCCGAGGTACAGGACCGCATCCTTGGCTGTAATGGTGCGGTCTGAACCAATGGTCAGCGAGCGGGCCTTGATCTTGTAACCGGGATTCGACAGGTCATCGCTGGTGAGGACCGCGTTGGTGACCACCTGGGTCTGATTGGTCCGCCCTCCTTCCAGAGCCGTTCCGGAGAGGAAAAAAGGGGAGGTCCCCATCCGAAAGGCGTCGGTGTCGATTTGCCCGGTCCGGTAGTTATACCGAACCCGTTCGCCGCGCCAAACCTGGGGTCGGCCCTTGGCATCGAGCTTGGAGATGACCACATCTCCGCGGGCGGTCATTTGTCCCGCCTCGCGTTCCACGGTAATCAGTCGAGCCGTCAGGGTGGCATTGCGAAAGGTGACCAAAACCCCTTTGTCGTAGTTGTAAGTGACCGTTCCCTTTTCGCGGTCCCATTCGACTTCACCCATCCCATCCGAGGCTTGGATTTGAACTTCGTCCGAGTCGGCTGACGCCGGAACGGAATCCGATGGGGTCGCCGGGCCCACCACGCCAGTGGGCGTTGGGGCGGTCGTCGCAGGCTTTAATTCGGCTGGCGCGTTCTGCGCCGTCACCGAATTCGCCACCAGCAGGGCGGCCAGACCAGCCCAAGTAAACTTCATCCCGACGCACGCTAATGAATTCCAGCGTCCGGGGCCAAGGGGAACTTCGGCATTCCGCTGAGGCAAGGACCGTTCTATCCTTTCGGCCATGAAGGACTTGACCGCGATGACCCGCGAGTTTGTCCGCTCGCAGCGCCTTATCCGACGCGGCGAACGTGCCGTTGTGGCCGTCTCCGGCGGAGTCGATTCGGTCGTTCTGCTCGAGGTCCTTTTCCAGGTGTCAACCGCCTTGGGATTCGAGCTGACGGTCGCTCATGTCCATCATGGTCTCCGTCCCGAGGCCGATGGCGATGAGGAATTCGTTCGTCAGGTGGCACTCGAACGCCAGCTGAGATTCCGCAGCAGTCGTATCGCGGTCGCCGACGAAGCCTCCAAAACAGGTGAGTCGGTGGAAATGGCCGGGCATCGGCTGCGTCACGCCATTCTGGCTTCGGTCGCAGTGGAAGAGTCGGCACCCTTGGTGGCTCTGGCGCATCATGCGGACGATCAGGCCGAGTTGGTTTTGTTGCGATTGCTGAGAGGTGCCGGGGGTGACGGGATTGGCGGAATGGGGCGATTGGACCGGTCGCCCTCGGATGCCCGCGTGCGCCTTTTCCGCCCGTTCGTGGACGTGAAAAAGGGCGCGATCATCGACTTTGCGAAGCAACAGGGATTGGAATGGCGGGAAGACGTCAGCAACGTCAGCCGGGAATTTCTACGCAACCGGGTTCGACACGAATTGCTTCCGATCCTCGAACGTGACTTTCATCCGGGAATCCGGAGCACTCTCGCGCGGACGGCGGTGATCGCCTCGGCTGAATCCGAACTCGTCGAGAAATTGGGACTAAACTGGTTGAAAGCACCGGGGCGACGATTGTTTTCGAGGCTCCACGTGGCCATTCAGCGGGCCGTTGTCCGGCAGCAGGCCTGGTCGCTGGGGGTGGACCTTGATTTTGACTCCATCGAACGGCTTCGATTGACGGTCACCCCGGTATCGGTACCGGGAGGAATCCACTTGGTCCGGTTGAAGTCGGGAAAACTGGAACGCTGGCATCCCTGTCCTGAAAATCAGGCGGGGGAGATATCCGTCGAATTGGATTCCTTTCCTCAAACGACGGATTGGGGAAGCACGCGGATTGAGTGGTCGATCCGGGAATGGTCTGGAACGATGCCATTGCCGGGGATGCCTCCATGCACTCAGTGGTTCGACGCGGAAGCCGTTGGTTCGCCGATCAGGCTTCGCCATTGGCGTCCGGGCGATCGATTTCACTCCCTCGGCTTACCTGGACCAGCAAGGCTGCAGAATCTATTCGTGAATCGGAAGGTTCCGTCGGGGTTTCGAAGGCAGTTGGTGGTCGCGGAGACCTGTGTGGGAGATATCTTTTGGGTGGAATCTTTGCCACCGGGAGAGCCGTTCAAGGTGACTTTGGGAACCCGGCGGGTTCTGGAATGGAACTGGCATCGTCCCGAGAACCCGGGAAAGGCCGCTTGCGCATGAGGTTAGCGCTGTTAGCTTGGCATTTGAGTCGCTATGTCAGACGAACAGGATAACAACCGCAGCGGTGGGGGAGCCAACAACAATTTGCAGGCGCGCACCTGGCTGGTGTGGATCGCCATCGTCACCATCATCCCCTTTTTATTCTTCCTGAACAAGTCAATGGTCAACCAGCCTCGACCGTTGGAAGTGAAGTACAAAGCGCTGTTCGAGCTGGTCCACTCGAACCTCATCGAGAGCGGGGAAATCAACTTTTCCGAGCAATCGCAGGGAATCCGGCTTGTCTCTGGCAAATTCAGGGAATTTGACGGTTCAAAGACAAACCTGGTGCCGTTTTTCACCAAGGCCTATCTGACCGAGGAGAACCTCCAGGTGCTCCAAGGTGCCTCCAGTCTGACCGCTGTGGATGGCAACCATATCGTTCGAAATATCCTTCTAAACCTTCTGCCCTTCGCCTTCCTGGGATTTCTGGTCTGGTTCTTTTTCATCCGGCAGATCAAGGCCGCCGGGCGTGGAGCATTGAACTTCGGAAAATCGAAGGCTCGGTTGCTGTCCAAAGAGCGCAACAAGACCACTTTCAAGGACGTGGCTGGCGTGGACGAGGCCAAGGAGGAGGTCTCTGAACTGGTGGAGTTCCTCAAAGACCCCAAGAAATTTCAGCGACTGGGCGGGCGCATCCCCAAGGGTATCCTCATGGTGGGACCTCCGGGAACCGGAAAGACCCTTCTAGCCAAGGCGATTGCCGGGGAGGCCGATGCCAGCTTTTTCAGCATCAGTGGTTCGGATTTCGTCGAAATGTTTGTGGGCGTTGGTGCCAGCCGCGTTCGTGACATGTTTGAACAGGCTCGGAAGAACACTCCCTGTCTGATTTTCATCGATGAAATTGACGCGGTCGGACGTTCGCGGGGTCACGGCATGGGCGGTGGCAATGATGAGCGCGAACAGACGTTGAACGCCCTGTTGGTGGAGATGGACGGCTTCGATACCACCGAAGGCATCATCATCATTGCGGCCACCAACCGGCCCGACGTCCTGGACCCGGCCCTTTTGCGTCCAGGTCGGTTCGACCGACAGGTCACCGTCAATCTGCCCGACGTTCGGGGCCGCGAAGCGATCCTTAAGGTCCACTCCAAGAATGTGAAGCTGTCGTCCGAGGTCGACCTTTCGATCATTGCCCGGGGAACTCCCGGATTCTCGGGTGCCGAGCTGGCCAATTTGTTAAACGAAGCCGCTTTGATTGCCGCCAGCGCCGGAAAGAAGTCGGTGTCGATGGTTGAGCTGGAAGAGGCTCGGGACAAGGTCCGCTGGGGCCGCGAGCGGCGCAGCCTTGCCATGACCGACCAGGAAAAGCAGGCCACGGCCTGGCACGAGGCGGGTCATGCGCTGGTGAATGTTGTCCTGGAACACACTCACCCCCTGCACAAGGTGACCATCATTCCCCGCGGTCAATCGCTGGGAACCACGATGTGGCTTCCCAAGGAGGACTTGCTGGTCCGGAAACGGAAGGAATTGCAGGCGCTGATGGCCGTCACCATGGCCGGACGCATTGCCGAAGAGTTGGTCACCCATGATATTTCATCGGGAGCGGCGGGCGATATCCAGCAGGCAACGGGTATGGCACGCGCCATGGTTTGCCATTACGGGATGAGCGATCGGCTCGGGATGGTGCAATATGGCGACGCACAGGAATATGTCTTCATGGGCCGCGACATGGGCAGATCGAAGGATTACAGCGAATCGACGGCCCAACTGATTGACGGTGAGGTCAAGCAGATTGTCGACAATGGCTTCGAGACGGCTCGGAATATCATTCAACAGTACCGCGACAAGCTTGAGATCATCGCCAAAGCCCTTCTCGAGTATGAGACCCTGGACGGCAAGCAGGTGGAGGAGATCGTCAAGAGTGGCACGTTTACCCCTCCACCGGTGAAACCGGGGGAGATTGACCCGCCCGCCGGAGCTCAGGCTTCGACGCCGATGCCGGAAATCATGAAGCCGCTTCCACCAAAATTACCTGGCTTCGGTACTGCGGCCCCGGCTGCGGCCTGACCGAGGCTCGGCAAGCACTCAAATCTTCAGCCTGGGAGCCAACGACCCAGGCTTTTTCTTTTCAATCGGTCCATCCTCGCCAAGCTCGTCGCCACATGGTTATCGCACCCTCCCTCCTGGCATCCGATTTTGGGCGGTTTGCCGCTGAAGCCGCCCGAGCTGATCGCTCGGGTGCCGAATGGCTGCACCTGGATATCATGGACGGGCACTTTGTGCCGAACATCTCCTTCGGTCCGGAGGTCGTCCGGGCTGTGCGCGGACACTTCTCCCGGTTCCTGGACGTCCATCTCATGTGCGATCAACCGGAAATCCTGATTGAACCGTTCGTCCGTGCCGGTGCCGATGGCCTCACGGTTCACGTCGAACTCCACGAGCGGGTGACTCCATTACTCTGGAAGATTCGTTCCATGGGAAAGAAGGTGGGATTGGCCATCAATCCGCCGACCAACATCAACGAGGTCAAACCGTACCTTTCGAAAGTCGACTTGATCTTGATCATGACGGTCAACCCGGGGTTTGGCGGCCAGCCGTTTATTGAAGAATGCGTCCCCAAAATCCAGCAGGTGGCCCTTTGGCGTCAGCAAGAGGGCCTGCGCTATCGAATCGAGGTCGACGGTGGGATCAATGATGCCACGGCCCAGGAATGCGCCCGGGCGGGCGCCGACACCTTTGTCTCCGGAACGGCCTTGTTCAGGCAGACCCAATTGGGCGCGGCCGTCCGGCGGATGCGGCGGCTGACCGAGGCGGAGTCAGGCGGACTCCCCATTCCATGTTAGCGGCGGTCCTGGCGACTTTTCTTTTCGCCACGTCATCGGTCACCGCCCGGCAATCGATTCAGCGGTTGGGGTCGTCGACCGCAAACGTCCTTCGGTTATTGGTGGCAACCACCATGCTGGGACTTTATGCCCACATTTGGGGCGTCGGCTTTCGGGGCCCCTCCCTGCCCTGGTTTCTGCTCAGCGGAGTCATCGGTTATGGCGTTTGTGACACCGCGCTATTCATGGCGCTTCCCCGACTCGGTGCGCGACTGACCAGTTTGATGGTTCAATGCCTTGCGGTGCCCGTCGCCGCCGCCACCGAATGGCTGTGGCTGGGCGCACGTTTGGGCCTGGGGGAAATTCTGGCCAGTCTGACCATCCTGCTGGGAGTGACTATGGCGCTCCTGCCAGATAGGGGAGTGAGTGGAAGCTTGAGAACGGGTTCCCCCCTGCGGCCCGGCTTCATGGCCTTTGTCTTTGGTGGTATTGCCGCTGTGGGACAGGGACTGGGCGCCGTGATCAGCAAGCACGGACAATTGCTGTCTCGCGAGGCTGGATTCCCCATCGATCCCTTTTCCGTCTCCTACCAGCGCATCGTTGCCGGCGTGGTGTTTGGTGGTGTCTGGTGGTGGATTCAATACCGAAGGAATAAGTTGGACCGCCCGTTACCGGTCGCCATTCACCAGAACTCGAAGGTACCGACGGTGGTTTGGGTGCTGATCAATGGCTTGTCCGGTCCCTGCCTGGGTGTCGCCGCTTACCAATGGGCGCTCAAGCATGAACCAACCGGCGTGGTCCTGTCCGTCACTTCCCTGACTCCCGTGGCGGTCATTCCCATTTCCCGTTGGATTGATGGGGACCGAGCCACCCGCCGTTCGCTCATCGGCGGGGTGGTGGCGGTCGCGGGGGTGGTAGCCCTGGCCCTGAATCGGTGAGAGAATCTGCTTTCGGAACCCCCTCCGACCCACCAGACTGCTGGCATGCGGCGGCGGCGGGAAGCCCGGGAGCGGGCAGTTCAATTCCTCTTTCAAAACGACCTGAATCCGCCTGAAACTCTTCAGGCGGCTCTGGACCATTTCTGGGACAGTCAGCGCTTGAGCGCGCTTCAGGAGACCCAGACAGGTCCCACCTACGGCCAGTCCATCGAGTTGCCTCCAGCAACGGTGGATGATCTGGCCATGCGGATGTTTGCCGACACCCTGATCCGGGGAGTGTTGGAACGTCGGGACGAACTGGATGAGATCATTCGCAAACATGCGCTGAATTGGGACCTGCATCGGATGGCGGTGGTCGACCGCAATGTGATGCGCCTTGGCATTTACGAAATGCTTTTCCGGGACGATATCCCTCCTGTGGTTTCCATCAATGAAGCGGTCGACATTGCCAAGCGATTCTCCACCGAGGAAAGCGGTCGCTTCGTCAACGGCATCCTCGACCGGGTCAAGGCGGAGCTGCTGCGGCCTGCCCGAACCGCTCGTGAAGTGGGTGAAACTTGAAGCACTCTTTCAAATCGGACGTTCCCACCTTCTTCCCTACTTCCTCGTGTACGCCGACCTCCATCTCCACTCCCATTTTTCGGACGGAACCTTCACCCCGGAGGAAATCTGCCAGCAGGCGGTGAAGCATGGCCTCAGCACGGTGGCCCTGACGGACCACGATACCCTCGAAGGCTGGCCACGCATGGCCCGTGCCTGCGAATTGGGCGGCCTGGAGTTCGTTCCGGGAACGGAATTGACTGCGGAACACAATGGCACCGAAGTCCACATCCTTGGGTACTGGATCAACGGCAGTTCCCCCGCCCTGGCTTCAAGGCTGGCCGGATTTCAGGCGGTCCGGGTCAATCGCATTCGCGACATGGTGCATCGCCTGAATGAGCGAGGTGTCCCGCTGACGGCGGAGGCCGTGTTTAAGATTGCCAACTGCCGGTCACCCGGACGACCTCATGTCGCGCGAGCGCTCGTTCAGGAGGGATACTGCAAGGATTTCGACGACGCTTTCGACCGGTACCTCAAAAAGGGCCGCCCCGCCTGGGTCCCCAAGACGCGGATGGATTCCGGAGAAGCCATCGACTTGATTCACGATGCCGGCGGTGTTGCGGTCCTGGCCCATCCCGGACTTTACAAGAAGGACGATATGATTCCGGAAATTGCTGCGGAAGGCATCGACGGAATCGAATGCTGGCACACGAAACACAATCCTGATTCGGCCCACCGTTACGAAGGAATGGCCACCACGTTGGGGCTCGCCGCCACGGGTGGTAGCGACTGTCATGGGCTTGCCAAGGGCCAACCCCTCATCGGACGGGTCAAGGTCCCCTATCAAAAGGTTGTCTCTCTCAAGGAAAAACGCAGAAGTCCGAGAGAGCCTGCACGGCCCTCCAACCAGAATTAATCCATCGTGGGATTCTTCGATAAACTCAAGAAAGTCTTCACCGAGAAGACCGCCTCCCTCGCTCAGGAGGTCAAGCGCATCATTACCCGGTCACCCAAGCTGACCGCCTCAAGCCTCGAGGAACTGGAAAGGGCCTTGCTCGGGTCCGACTTGGGCTTCGCCACCACCCAACAGATTCTCAAAGCCGCCCGCAATGCCTTTGAAACCCAGGGTCGTGCCGGCGCCGATTTCGTAGAGATTGCCACGCGAGAAGTCGAAGCGGCCTTGGCCGAGGCAGACCCCACCCTGCGTAGGGCGCCGAGTGGAGTCACCGTCGTCTCCATCGTGGGCGTCAATGGAACCGGCAAGACGACCACTTCCGCCAAACTGGCTCACCTGTTTCAACAGCAGGGTCAACCGGCAATGCTGGCGGCCTGCGACACCTTTCGTGCCGCCGCCATCGAACAACTAAAACTCTGGGGTGCCCGGCTGAACGTCCCAGTGATCGCCGGGGCGAATGAAGCGGACCCGGCGTCCGTCGCCCACGATGCCATCACCGCGGCCCAGGCGCGGGGAATGCAATGGTTGTTTATTGATACCGCCGGACGCCTGCACACCAAAAACAACCTGATGGCCGAACTTCAAAAGGTGCACCGGGTCATCGAGAAAAAGTATCCTGGTGCCCCCCATGAAGTCCTCCTCGTATTGGACGGTTCGACCGGGATGAATGCCCTGAATCAAGCCCGCGAGTTTCACAAGGCGGTCAAATTGACGGGACTGGTCATCACCAAGCTGGATGGCACCAGCAAGGGAGGCGCCGTGGTTGCCATCCAGCGCGAACTGGGAATCCCCGTAAAATTCATCGGCGTCGGGGAACAGCCCGAAGACCTGAACGCGTTCAACGCCCGGGACTTCGCTGAGGCGCTGTTTGCCACCAAGGAATAAGTCCACCGCCCATAGGTCGTACGGCGTCTTTGGCGCGAAAAACAACAGAGGGACAGGTCATTTGTATTCATTCGTCCCTGGAACGGAAGCAATTCGGTTGGGGAAAAATTCGCTATAGTTCTTTTCGCACCGCAGCCAAAAAGGCGTCCATTTCTGGATCGGTCCCAATGGAGATGCGGAGGTAGTGCCGGACCTCGGGCCCGGAAAACCAACGGACCAGGAATCCTCGCTTTCGAAGCCGGGCATGCCATTCCTCGGCAGGGTGTCCCGGCGGTTCTACCAAAAGAAAATTGGTCTGACTCGGCAGGACTCGAAACCCGTCCGCTGTCAACGCGGCATCGACCCGCTGACGTGTCGCGCAAACCCGTCGAAAGTTTTTTTGGTAGTAGGCCAAATCGGCCAACGTCGCTTCCGCAGCCACTTGACCAAGGCCATTAACGTTATAGCTATCTTTGAGCTTGGCCAGAGCAGCAATGAGCTCCGGATGTCCGACCACATAGCCGACTCGCTGAAAACAGAGGGAATAGGCCTTGGAAAAGGTCCTCGAAACCAAAACGTGTGGATGTCGGAGAGCCAATTCCATCGCGTTTTCCTGCGCAAAGTCCACGTAGGCTTCATCCAGCACAAGGATGCCGCGCTGGCGTTGACATAGAGATTCCAATTCGGCGGTGGAATAGCCCCGTCCGCTGGGGGCATTGGGGGTCGTCACCAAGCTAATGGCCGCCTTGGTATCCCAACCGATGCGTCGCAACGCAGCCGCATTCGGAATGGAAAAATCCGCCGGAAGTGGGACGGGATGCCGAACCGCCCCGTGAATGTCAGTCAGCACCGGGTAAAGCGAATAGCTCGGCCAAAAGTACTGGACTCGGGACGTCGACGGATTCGCCCCCGATTGGAGGCTCGCCTGAGGTTCGGCAAAGGCCCGAATGAGCAGGGCCAGCACTTCATCCGAACCGTTACCGACCAAAATGTGGTCTGGTGAGCAGCCGTGAAGAGCCGCCAGTTTTTCACGCAAGGGCTGACAGAGTGGATTTGGATACAATCGGAGGCGGCCATCGACCGCTTTCGCCACTGCGGAAAGGACCTTGGGGGAAGGAGGATAGGGATTCTCGTTGGTATTGAGTTTAACCAGCTTCCGCTCCTTCGGCTGTTCGCCGGGCACATAGGCGTGCAGGTTTCGGACGGAGGGACGTACCCAGCGCACCGGATTCGAAATCGACATGCGCCAAGTGTGATGTCGAAGCCGACAAGAGGCAATGCGATGCAGTGACCGACCAAATAGTCACGACAAATGACCTGTCCCTCTGTTTGAATTCCTATTCAACAAATGACCTGTCCCTTAGTTGACAGGCATCAGTCTCGAGACGGACTTCCGGATATCAAAATCCGGACTACCCTCTGCCTGCATGAAAGTCCTCGTCACCGGGGGAACCGGCTTTATCGGATCGGTCGTGGTCGACACCCTGATTCGAGAAGGGCATGAGGTGGTCGTGTTCAGTCGCAGAATCCCCAGACTTCGAAAGGGTGTGCAGTCCGTTCAGGGCTCGATTCTGGATTTCGAACGGCTGCGAATGGCACTCGCCGGCTGCGATGCGGCCATCCATCTGGTCGGGATCATCAGCGAGATTGGAGATCAGACCTTCGAGCGCATGCATGTCGAAGCCACGATTACCATGGTGGATGCCTTGCAAGGGTCTGGAATCCAACGTTTGGTTCACATGAGTGCCTTGGGTGCCCGTCCAGACGCACCTGCCCGATACCACCGTTCCAAGGCGGCAGCAGAAGCGCTGGTGCGGTCCAGCGGGTTGGATTGGACCATCTTCCGTCCCAGTCTGGTTTACGGGCAGGGCGACGCCTTTGTGAACCTGTTCGACCGGATTTCCCGCTGGTCACCGATTGTCCCAGTCATGGGTCCGGGAACGAACCTCCTTCAACCGGTGGCGGTGGAAATCGTGGCCGAAGCGTTTGCCACCGCCCTGAAATCCACCAGCAGCATTGGCCAAACCATCGACCTTTGTGGTCCGGAACGGTTGAGTTTTCGCGCGGTGCTTCGACGGATACTGGCCGCCAGGAGCCGGAGTCGATGGGTCGTGTCAGTTCCCTGGCCTGTGGCCCGCCTTCAGGCACGAATGATGGAATGGGTCTTCCCCGCCCTTCTCGGAAGAGCCTCCCCCCTCAACCGTGACCAACTACTGATGCTTCACGAAGACAATGTGGGTGACCCCGCCCCTGCCCTGCAATTGCTTGAAGGAAACCCGGTGGTGGGCTGCTTTCCTACCTTCAGCCCGTTTGCGCGGACCTAGTGTCGTGTTTCCGAAATAGCTTACAGTTTGCCGCGAAGGATTTTCGGAAACACGACACTAAAGGAGTCCCTGATAGGCCAGCCAGAGGCCCCGGAAATACTTCATGACCCGAACCGGATCATTGCTTTCCGGAATCTCGGCCATGGTGTATCCACGAAAACCACTGGTCATCAAGCTGTTCAGCAAGTTGCGAAAGGGATATTCCTCCAGGTAAAGGTCGCGCATGTGGACCGAGAAGATGCGTCCCTTCAACAGGTCGAAATTCGCGGCAAAACCGCCATCGTCGAGATCGCTCTGATTGGAGTTCCAGCAGGCACCGACCGACGGATGATTTGCGACCTCGAGAATCCTCCGAATATACTGGACGCGGGAGGTTCCGGGGCCATGCACCTCCAACCGGATGACCTGCCCATGATCTTGGGCGAACGAACCTAACTCCGCCAGGGAACGCCCGATCTGCTCCAGAGTCTTTTCCACCGGCACCTCCTTGGGCAGCCCGTTGGGACGCACCTTGACTCCTGTGGCACCGACATCCTGGGCGAGGACGATATAGGCCTTGGTGGCCTCGATATCCGAGCGGAGCTTGGCCTGATCCGGGGTATGAAAGTCAAAAGCGCTCCCGAGCCCCATCAATTGCACGGGTGAATCGGCGAAACGTTTGCGCACATCGGCCCGCTGGGCCGGGGTCAGGTCAACCTCGACCTTGTGGTTATGACTGGTCCGAAGCTCCGTGCCGTCGAAATGGGCCTCAGTGCAGTTCTTTATGAGGGTGGGAACATCCCAGTCCTTGGCCAGATTGTAGGTTACCAATCCCAATTTGAGAGGAGAAGGGCCGGTTCCACCCGGAACCGTGTGACCGGGAGGAACCTCAGCTGAGGAAAGGAGCCCCAATCCCAAACCGGACGAAGCAAGACCCAGAAAGCTGCGGCGTGAGGTGTGCATGGATCTGGGGTGCGTCAAACAGGAGAAATCCTCAAGAAAGAATCCCGTTTTACTTAAAAATCAAACACTCCGTGTCGCATTTTTTCCAGCTCGGATTTGAGTGGCCCCCAATAGGCTCGGTCCAGGGTTCGTTCTCTTCTTTCTTCAAGATTCAGCTCCATTTCAATGGCATCGTCGTCAGCGTTCGCCGCCACCGTTAACAGCGGTCGGGCTTGGGCCATGATTCCTGCGGCTTCAATGGGAAAGTCGCGAATGAGAGACCGAATCAAGGCTGGGGTCCTCGCTTCCCGCAGCCAAAATTTGATTTGCTGGCGAGAGGGTTTGGCGCGATGGGCAGCCCAATCTGCTTCAATGAGCCGCCGGATCATGGGCCAATCCTTGTCGCGCTGCGTTTTCTTGGCCTGGACCAAGTCGGCCAACGCCATTAATTCGTAAATGGCCCCGTCCGGCCCTTGGAGCGTGGTTCTTCGCTCCCAAAGCATGGCAAAATCGGAAACCCCACGCATTTTGGACATCACATCCACCCGCATGCCCAACGCCTCGGGATGGCCACATCGGAAATGAACCGCATGGCCTTTATTCAGATAACGCTCTGAAAAAGGTGGTACAGCGATGACGGAAGCGTTCAGCGCCTCCAAAGCCGATTGTAGACGACTCAGATTGTCCGGATCGGGATGGATCGCGAAATCGGTGTCACGACTGAACTCCGCCGCTCCGTAGAACACGCATGCCTGTCCTCCCATCAACAGGGCGCGAACCCCACAACTCTGGAAAATCGAAAGGACTTTGCGAATCGGGTTCGGGATCAAGGCTGCCTCCATGAGAGAGATACTGCTGCCAAAGCTTCATGCTTTCGCTCCAACGTTCCATCGGCGAAAGAAGATACCACTCCTGCCACTCGTCCGAAGGCTCGTTGTCCACCGGAACAACGTGTCACGAACCGAAGCGAATTGCCAATCCTGATGAAAGCGGCCAAAGCGATGACTAGGGCCGAACCATTCCCGGGGGGCTCCGTTCAAGCGGGGCTCCTCGGCCCTGGAGGGTTCCGCCAGAAAACAGCCGACACGAACAAATGTCCGTGTCGGCGTTTGAGGAACCAGTGAATTCGAGATTAACCCGATCAGCCCAAGTGATAGCCCTCTTCGCCGTGTTCGGAGATATCCAGCCCTTCCCGCTCCACATCTGGGCTGGGGCGCAGGCCAACCACCGCATTGATGAGGTAGGCCAGAACAACGGTCGCCACCACAGCCATGACGATGGTAATCCCCATCGCCTTGAGCTGCTCAATCCACAAGCCACCATCGGTCACCAGTTTTGCCAACCCATTGGCCTTGGACGGATTTCCGGTCAGGTTCGCATTGCCGCTGTTAGTGGTGGCCAGGAACCCCGTAAGGAGAGCTCCCAAGGTACCTCCCACGGCATGAACGCCAAAGGTATCCAGGGCATCGTCGTACTTGAAGAACGGCTTCAGGTAGGAGCAGGCCAGGAAAGGGACAACACCAGCAATGATGCCGATGATGATGGCTCCGTTGGCATCGATAAAGCCACAGGCTGGCGTCACCACGACCAATCCCGCCACGGCACCCGAGCAATAGCCCAGGACGCTTGGTTTTCCGCGGATCAACCACTCCGCCATGGCCCAGACAAACGAGGCGACCGCGGTCGCCAGGGTCGTGGTCATGAAAGCATTGGCGGCCACCCCGTCGGCGGCCACCGCAGAACCCGCGTTAAAGCCATACCACCCGACCCAGAGCATGCCGGTGCCGACCATGCACAGAACCATGCTGTGGGGAGGCATCGACTCTTTCCCGAATCCCTTGCGGGGCCCAAGAATCAGGCAAAGCACCAGCGCGCTCCAACCGGAACTCATGTGGACCACAGTTCCTCCGGCAAAATCAATCGAACGAATGACCGCTTTTGGATTCCAAATGCCGTTCATCGCTCCGTCGATGCCCCACACCATGTGGGCCAAGGGAAAGTAGACGATGACCATCCACCCGGTGACGAACAGCAAGATCGCGGAGAACTTCATTCGTTCAGCGATAGCTCCAATGATGAGGGCCGGAGTGATGATGGCAAACATCAACTGATACATGCTGAACACGTTGTGGGACACCCAATAGGAGTAATTGGAGTTGATGGCCGACGTGACTCCACGAAGGAAGGCAAACTTCGAAAAATTGCCCACCCATAGTGACGATCCATCCGCAAAAATGTAGCTGTAACCGAAGGCCCACCAGAGGATCGTGACCAGCCCGGTAATTCCCAGGCACTGGGCCAGGACGGACAGCACGTTTTTCCGGCGCACCAGACCGCCGTAGAAGAGGGCCAATCCGGGAAGTGTCATGAACAGAACCAATGCGGCACTGACCATCATCCAGGCGTTGTGTCCGGGTCCGGCAGCACCGTCGAGTTTTGAACCGACAGCGGAATTGGCGGCATCCGAACCGCGAGCCCCATTTAAAATATAGGCTTCCACATCGGAAAGACGCTGTGGGACATCGGGGTCCGTCTTGGCAGGCGGAGTGACCGAAGCCGGGGTTGGGACCGCCGGGGTCCCCTGGCCGACAAGGGGCGACGGCGCCAAAGTCATGCACAGCGCGATAATCCAGAACAAACAAGTAAGTTTCTTCATTGAAAACAAGTGTGATTTAATGAAACCAAATCATTCTGGATGAAATCAAATGGCGGCATCGCCCCGCTCTTCAGTTCGGATCCGGATGGCTTCCTCGATCGAGGAAACGAAAATCTTGCCATCGCCAATCTTTCCCGTCTTGGCCGCCTTGATGATGGCTTGAACGGCCTCGATGGCTTTTGAGTCCGCCAAAACCAGTTCGACCTTGATCTTGGGCAGAAAATCCACCGTGTATTCGCTGCCGCGATATATCTCCGTATGGCCCTTTTGTCGGCCAAAACCCTTCACTTCGGAGACGGTCATCCCTTCGATGCCGACATCGTGAAGAGCGTCTTTGACTTCCTCCAACTTGAACGGCTTGATGATTGCTTCAACCTTTTTCATGCTTTTTTGTGTGTCGGATGGCGAGTCAGGACTGGCATGGAGGCCAATTCAAGAAAAAAGGCCGTGGGTGAAACCACGACCGTACTGAAAATCAGAAAACCATCCGAGTTTCCTCGAATGGTTTTCTAGCGGGTCAGACGCTTACGCCACAGCGGCGTAATAGCGTCGCACCCCTTTCTGGAAGGTTCGAATCAGGACGAATTGGACAAACCAACCCATGGTCCGGTGTGCCCATTCCTCGCGGGTATTTGGAATGCCGGAGCTGATCTCAAAAATAAGGGTGCCTGCCGCCCAACAAAAGGCGACGACACAAATCGACCAGAAAGCGAATTTCGAAAGGTGCAGGCGAGCGGAATTCATGTGGGAGACAAAGTGTGTGGTGGAGACGATTCAGTGACTATCACTGGCAAAACACCGGGGTGCAACAGGCACCCCGGTGCGCGGGTCGTGGAATCCTCAGTGTGCCGGAGGAGACGACTTATCGGTCAGTTGGTAGTCCGGATAGCACTCCACACCCATTTCAGGGAGGTCCAGACCGGCGATTTCATCCTCACGCTTGGAGCGGATGGGAATGATCATATTCGACACCTTGAACCAGATGAAGGAGAAGGTTGTGACGAAGACCAGACAGGTCAGGGTGCCGATAACCTGGGCAACGAACTGAGAGCTATCACTGTAACCGGCGCCAAAGAAGGTTCCGAACAATCCGGTGACGCCTTGATCGGCCCATCCGTCACCAGTGAGCTTGTTATAGTCGGCAACGGAGGCTGGACCGTCGTTGATGATGACTTTAATGGTGCCATCCTTGAGCAACTTGTGGACGCCATTCCAACCGGCGCCGTAGGACCCATTGGCCAGCAGACCCAGGCTCAGGACGCCCCAAGCACCATTGACACCGTGGACCGAGATGGCTCCCACGGGATCATCGAGCTTCATTGTGCCTTCAACAAAGAACACGGCAAAGACCACCAGGACGCCGGCGACCGCTCCGATGATGCATGCACCCATCGAATTGACGAACGCACAGGGAGCGGTAATGGCAACGAGACCCGCCAGCATACCGTTGCACAGCATTGACGGATCGGGTTTGCCAAATTTCATCATCATGACGAGGTAAGTGGCCAATGCACCGGTCGCCGATGCCAACATGGTGTTGACGGCAACAATGCTGATATGGTTATCGGTACCTGCCAGGGTGGAACCCGGGTTAAAGCCGAACCAACCAAATGCCAGAATGAACGTACCCACAATGACAAAGACAATATTGTGACCGGGAATGGGGCGTGGCTTGCCGTCGGGACCAAATTTTCCGACACGCGCTCCGATGACAGCAGCGCCCGCAATGGCGATCATGCCACCACACATATGCACGACTGAGGAACCGGCGAAGTCAACATGTCCGTGACCGAGGCCGAAGTTATAACCGAGCTGAGCCAGCCATCCACCGCCCCAGACCCAGTTGCCGAAGAGCGCGTAGGGAAGTGCTCCCACCCAGAAGCCGTAGATGACAAAATTGGAGAAATTCCAACGTTCGGCCATGGCACCTGTGGGGATGGTTGCGGTGGTGTCCATGAACACCATCTGGAACAGGAACAGAGTGAAGACAGCGGTATCCAAAACATTGTTACCGAGGAAGAACCCAGTGTAGCCGAAAATGCCGTTGGAGTGGCCAAACAGATCAATGCTGAACTCCTTGTTTAAGAGCTGTAACCCTTGCCCTAAAGCTGGCTCCCATCCGATAGCCACGGGCCCTTTATAGTAACCGCCGAACATGAGGGCGAAACCGCAAACATAGAAGCCCAACATGCCCAAGGCGTAGATCATAAAGTTCGTGGCCATGACGTGAGCCGCGCTCTTGGCCCGGCAAAGGCCGGTTTCCACCAAGGCGAAACCCGCTTGCATGAACATGACCAGATAACCGGTCACCAAGGTCCACATCACGTTGATCGACACCTTGTTGTGAGCCACGTTTTGGATGAGTTCATCCATGGTCGGCTTGGCATACAAAGGTGTTGGTGGATTGGTCATTCCCAGATTGGCAAACGTAGCGGCTGGAACAGGCCATTGGAGGTCCTGCTCGTTACCTGCATTCAGGCCGGGAGGATAGCCAAGCGGGTCTGCCACAGGCCCCGTCGGGGCGGCGTTCGTCGTCCCTAATGCCGCAGCAGCAGGAGCGTTGGTCGCGTCCGCAGCCCGGCCGACAAGCGAAAGGCTCATCACCAAGCCCACAAGAGCGAGAAGTTTGGTTAGCATCTTCATGGTTTATTTTTCGTTTAGATGGTGCTGGTCGCTTGATTCGGTTTAAACCGCCGCTTCACCGCGTTCCTCGGTCCGAATTCGGATGACCTCCTCAACCCCGGTGACAAAAATTTTTCCGTCACCGATTTTGCCGGTCTTCGCCGCCTTGATGATGGCACCGACCGCCTCGATGGCCTTGGCATCCGCCAGGACCAATTCGATTTTGATCTTCGGAAGGAAATCCACCGTGTATTCGCTGCCCCGGTAGATTTCCGTATGCCCCTTTTGACGGCCAAAGCCTTTGACCTCACTGACGGTCATGCCTTCGACCCCGACGTCGTGGAGGGCATCCTTTACCTCCTCGAGTTTGAATGGTTTGATGATGGCTTCTATCTTCTTCATACGTTGTGGTTCCTGCACTGACATCGTCCGATGGGGTCGGTGGCACCGAATCGGACGGTTGAGGGCGTGGGCCACGATTGCCGTGACCGCTTTGCCCTGGTTTCACTGGATCGATCCACCCCGGCTCCATGAGGAAATTTCCCTCGGAGGCAACTTCCGACCGCGAAACGGGTCCGGGAATCGCACGACCCACCGGACACCGACAAGCGGCTGGCAGGCGCGGAAGCATAAAGACGGACCGACACAGACCTCCCATAAGCAACGGTGATGCCATGAGGAAATTAAAGACCGTCAACATCCACCTAACTCTTTATTGATTAACATGTTAAAGGCATCAACAGAGTATCAACAACACCCGATGCCCACCCGATTCCATGGAAATACTGGCGACTTTTGACCACGCCCATCTTTTTGCCACATGGGCAGGAGGCTTCTTTCCGGATGGTCTTCCTCACCTCCTGACACGAATCCTGACGGGATATTGGACCTCGGTCATGCGAGCACCGAAATCCCACCCAGAGATGGCTTCATGTCCGCTACTCCATAAAAGCAAACAGGGCGGTCACCGGTGGAGGTCCAAAGGACCAACCATTTCGGCAACCGCCCTGCGGCGGGAATTTGACGACGTGGCGTCGATTAGGGCAGAGGCACCGTGGCGATGGTCTGGAGAATCCGGCTGGCGATCTTGTACGGATCGCCCGAGGAATTCGGACGGCGGTCTTCCAAATAGCCGCGATAGGCGCCGTTTTTAACAAAGCTGTTGGGCACCCGGATGGATGCACCGCGATTGGCAACGCCGTAGTTAAATTTGTCGATGGACTGGGTCTCGTGGAGGCCCGTCAAACGGAGATGATTGTCGGGACCGTACACGGCGATGTGTTCGTTGTGATGCTTGGAGAAGGCTTCCATCAACGCTTCGAAGTAGGCTTTGCCGCCCACTTCACGCAAATACTTGGTCGAGGAGTTGGAGTGCATTCCCGATCCGTTCCAATCGCCAAGGATCGGTTTGCAGTGGAAGTTGACGTCGACCTCATATTTTTCGCAAAGGCGGACGAGAATGTAACGGGCAACCCACATTTCGTCCGCAGCCCGCTTGGAACCCTTGCCGAAAATCTGGAATTCCCACTGACCCTTGGCCACTTCAGCGTTGATGCCTTCATGGTTGATGCCGGCGTCGTGACAGATATCGAGGTGCTCTTCGACAATCTCGCGAGCGATGCTGCCGACGTTGCTGTAACCCACACCGGTGTAGTAGGGGCCCTGCGGTCCAGGATATCCTCCTTCGGGGAAACCGAGGGGGAGTCCATCCTGATACAGGAAGTACTCCTGCTCGAACCCGAACCAGGTATCGGGGTCGTCCAAAATGGTGGCACGTGAGTTGGTGGGGTGCGGAGTGCCGTCGGGGAGGAGGACTTCGCTCATCACCAAAACGCCATGCTTGCGGGTGCTGTCCGGGAAAACCGCGACGGGCTTCAAAACGCAGTCCGAATTGTGACCTTCGGCCTGGCGGGTGGAACTGCCGTCAAATCCCCAGTTCGGAAGCTCCTCCAATGTGGGGAAGTGATCGTACTCCTTGATAAGGGTCTTGCTCCGGAGGTTGGCGACGGGGGTGTAGCCGTCGAGCCAGATGTATTCCAGCTTGTATTTCGCCATGTGTATGTGTGGATGGAATTTGTCTTGGATAAATGCCCGCAGGACGCAAAACAAAACACGAACCTGCTGCGGGTGAAGAAAAGCAGGCCTAATGCCATGGAGGAAGAAAGAATGATAGGACCGCCCAAGAAGTCTGCAATTCCGGGCCGATCCTATCGTTTTTGATGGGGAAGCTTTTCGCTGATGTCAACCACATCATCCAATACCTGTTCATTTTCGCCCATCGTGGGGAAGGATCGGCACACATTTCCCAATGCCCGGTTCTTTCGACTCCACCGGAATTCACCGGTTGACAGCTTCACTCCCCGGGTCGTTGCTCCATCCGCCTCGCATGCTGCAAGTCAAGGACACCCTTCGATCGACCGTCTACCTCAGCTTCGATGGCCGGGTGTTTAAGACCTACCGCGGGCATCAAGCGCGTGAACGGTTCGAGAACGAGGTTCGGATTCTGCGCTTCCTCGAGGAACGGGGATGTCCGTTTGTTCCGCGTTTGCTCGAGGCTGACCCGGACCAGCTCCGCATCGTCACCACGAACTGCGGCAGCCGAGTCGACCATCTCGACGCGGCCCGCCAGGCGGAATTGTTCGCGGAATTGGAGCAATTTGGCGTCCGTCATGACGACCAGGCGATGCGGAATGTCACCTACCGTCAAAAGGATGGTCGATTTTGCCTGATTGATTTTGAATGGGCCACCATTCTCCCGCCTCCTGAAACGCCGATAAGTCAGTGAAATCCCTTGAATTGGAATCCCAGCCCCAACATTTAAGATGGTCCGGAAGAACCGACCGCGGGAAAGTCCGAAATAACAATGAGGACGCCTTCTTGGCGATGCGGCTGACAGAACTTGAAGTTCAATTGTTGGGAAAAGCCGGGGACTCGCCTTTGGGTTGCGACCAATTTGTGTTCGCGGTCAGCGATGGCATGGGCGGGGCCTTGGCGGGCGAATACGCCAGCCGAATTGCCATCGATAAAATCACCCGACTGCTTCCCCTCTGGCGGGCGATTCCCGTATCGGATCGCGCATTAAAATTGCCTCTCCTCCTGACGGGTCTTTTCAACGACATTCACCGCGCACTTTGCTATCTGGGTGCAAGTTACGAAGAATGCCGCGGAATGGAAACCACCCTCAGCCTGGGGTTGTTTGTCGACGAACGTCTGTTTTTTGCGCATATCGGAGACAGCCGAATCTATCATCTTCAGGGTCAGACAGGGGAATTTCGTCAACTCAGCGAGGACGACACCCACGTCGGTTGGCTCCTCCGCAATCGGCATATCAACGAACGGGAGGCGCGGACTCATCCCCGCCGACATGCTCTTCAAAAGGCTCTCGGGGGCAATAACCAGTTCGTCTCTCCGCAGGTGGGGGCGGTCGCCTGCGCCGAAGGAGACCGATTCCTTTTCAGCACCGACGGGGTCAGCGAGGAACTGTACGACCGGGACATCGCTGAACTTCTCCGCCGAGCCCCACACTCGATGGAAACCACCGCAGAATCCATCGTCCGGGAGGTACTTGAACGGGGAGCACGGGACAATTCAACAGCTGTCGTGGTGGATTGGGCAGGTCCCGCTGAAACCGATGGCCCTCAGACTTCCGCGATCAAGTCGTAGTCGGTATGACCCACGATGCGAACGGTTGCAAATTCGCCCACGGGTAATTTGCCACGAACGTAAACCCGTCCGTCAATATCTGGAGCGTCGCCCTCTCCCCGCGCTACTGAATATCGACCTTTAAGTCCGCCGACCTGTTCGTCCGTTTCTCGAATCATTCCATGCTCCCAAGACTCAATTCGGGCCTTTTGAAGCTGGGCGGCTGTGGCACTGGATTCAACCAAAACACGAAGCGTGCGCCCGACCTGCGCCGCCGAAACCTCCCTCGCCACCTCATGTTGCGCCGCCATGGCCAGGTCGCGACGCTTTTGGCGAGTCGCCGGGCCGACTTGACCGGACATTTTGCCTGCGATGGTTCCGTCCTCTTGAGAATACGAGAACACACCCAAACGTTCGAATCGGGCGGAACGGATAAAGTCCAGCAACGTCTGGAACGTGGCTGCCGTCTCCCCGGGAAATCCGACGATGAACGTCGTTCGCAAGGTCAAACCGGGAATTCCAGCCCGCAACCGTAGAATCAAATCTCGAATATACTGACCGGAAGTCTCCCGCCGCATCCGTTCCAGCATATCGTCGTGGATATGCTGGAGAGGCATGTCAACGTACTTCGCCACTTTGGGACACTCGGCTATGGCAGCAATCAACTCGTCCGTCCAATGGGCCGGATGGGTATATAGCAGTCGAATCCAGAATTCCCCAGGCAGTGAATTCAATTCCCGAATGAGCGTCGCCAAGGTCGTGGCGGTCACCGGCAATGCTTGCGTTGCTGCCTTGAACTTCTCTGGAGATGAAATTGCCCGGCTATGGTTTGGGCGAAGGTCCAATCCATAGTAGGTGGAGTCTTGAGAAATCAGGTTGAGTTCGCGAACCCCGGAGGCTAACAAATGTCGAGCCTCCTCAACGACATCAGACTGCCCCCGGCTTCGATGGGAGCCACGCATCCGCGGTATGATGCAAAAACTGCACGGGTGATTGCATCCCTCGGCAATCTTGACGTAGGCAAAGTGGCCCGGGGTCAATCGGAACCGGGGGGTATCCCATTGCGGAATGTAGTTAGGACGAACCTCGACTTGAACCAGCGGTGCGGGTGCAACGAAGGGCGTTTCGACATGCTCCGCAGGCTTCGCCTTGTCCAATTCGGCAATCTTTCCCCGGACCTTGGCCTTTCGCCCCGGTTCAACGACCGTCGTCACTCCAATCTTTTCACGTCTTCGGGAAACTGCCTGCTCGACAATTTGAGCCGTCCTGGCGACTTCATCGATTCCCATAAAGGCATCCACTTCGGGAAGCAACTTTGGTAACTCCTCTCGGAACCGCTGCGAAAGGCATCCGGAGACAATCAAGGCCTGCCCGCGATGATGGGCATCCCTCACCTCCCCTGATTCCAGGATTGCATCGACACTCTCCTCCTGAGCTGCATCGATAAAGGAACAGGTATTGACGATGAGAGCATCTGCCTGAGCCGGGTCATTCACAATTTCCACGCCTTCCTTCAGCAGCGAACCGAGCATGATCTCGGCATCCACCAAATTCTTGGCACACCCCAGCGATATCAATCCAACCCGCCGTCGGGTCCGCTCCTCCGTTTTGGAATTCATCACAGCTTTGACAAGGTAAGTCTGACCATCCGGGTGTCGCAACAAATATATAGAGGGACAGGCATTTTGTATTGATGTTTTATGATGGTTGGGTAGGTTGTCTGAATGCGACAGGCACGGTTGAAGCTGGAGGGTTGTGGGTATTACCACTGCATCTCGCGGGTGGTGGACCGGCGGTTCATCTTCGAGGCGAATGAGAAGGAGCAGTTTGTCCACTGGATGACGGCGTATGCCGGGTTCTGCGGATTGCGGGTGCTGACCTACTGCATC